>JBIIQM010000089.1:0-13138 GCA_044342075.1 Pirellulales bacterium | reverse complement strand
GCCCGCCGGCCATTCGGGATTTTCTGGCCAGGAGCTTGTCTCCCTCCGGCCGCAGCCAGACCACCTCGGGAAACTTTCCGATGCATTCGTGGTAGACGGGCAGGGCGATCTCGCCGGAGTCGAGCAGTACCGGGGCCGCCCGCACCAATTCGCTGAGGTTAAAAAACGGGCTGAGCGCCAGCCGCCGACTCGCCGAAAAGGTCTTACCGCCATCCGTGGACGAGCAGGCGTTGAGCGAACTGCCCGACCAGCCGCCGACACCGATCGTCACGTAGACGAGCCAGAGCCTGCCGGTGGCGTCGGGGAAGAGCACGGCATTCCCCACCTTGTCGACGAAGCGGTCGAGATCGGCAACGGCCCTGTCACGATCGATGATGAGCCGCGGGCTACCCCAGGCCGGCGCGGACGACGCGGGCTCGAGGACCGGGCTTTCGGACAGCGGGCTTTCTGACAGATAGAGCGATACGTCGCGGACCGCCTCCCGCGAGCCGGCGTACCAGACGCAGGCCATGCCGCCGGCTGGAAGTTCGCAGATCGACGGGCAGTGGACGTAGGGGAGTGGTGGATCGTGGTCGATGAATCCACTGGCGAAGAACGGCCGCTCATCCGCCGGTGGTGGCGGGGCCAGCAAGAAGCGGGCGCCGGCCGCGGGAAGGGGACCGCGATCGGTCCGCGGCCATGCCCACAGCGCAGCCGCCGCCGACGCCAGCACGCTCCGACGCGTGAGATCCTCCATGATCAAAAAACTCCTGGCGCGTGCGGCTCCGCCCGGCTGCCGCCACCTGAGCTGCGGCGATCAGGCCTCTTCGGCAAACGCCGAATCGAACTGCCGGCGGCTCGGCGCGAAGTCGAGATTCTGCACGAACTCACAGGCCTCGGCCGCACCGTGCTCGCGATCCATGCCGCAATCCTCCCATTCGACCGAGAGCGGCCCTTCGTAGCCGATCTGGTTCAGGGCGCGGATGATCTCTTCGAAGTCGACACCGCCGCGGCCCGGCGAGCGGAAGTCCCAGCCGCGGCGCGGGTCGCCGAAGTTGAGGTGGCTGCCGAGGATGCCGCTCTTGCCGTTGAGCGTGACGACGGCGTCCTTGATATGGACGTGATAGATGCGGTCGTGGCAGGTGCGGATGAATTCGACCGGATCGACGCCCTGCCAGTGGAGGTGGCTCGGGTCGAAGTTGAACCCAAACTCCTCGCGGCGGCCGAGCGCGTCGAGCGCCCGCTGCGCGGTGATCGTGTCGAACGCGATCTCGGTGGGATGCACCTCGAGCGCGAACCGCACGCCGCACTCGGCGAAGACATCGAGGATCGGGTTCCAGCGGTCGGCGAACTCCTGGAAGCCGGCGGCGATCATCGATTCCGGCACCGGCGGGAAGGAATAGAGCAGGTGCCAGATGCTCGAGCCGGTGAAGCCGTTGACCACCGACACGCCCAGCTTCTGCGCGGCCCGCGCCGTCTTCTTCATCTCTTCGATCGCCCGCTTGTTGACGCCGTCGGGCTTGCCATCGCCCCAGACATGGGGCGGCAGAATCGACTTATGGCGTTCGTCGATCCGATCGCACACGGCCTGACCGACGAGGTGGGTCGAGATCGCGTAGACGGAGAGGTCGTTGCGCTCGAGCGTGTCGCGCTTCGCCGCGCAGTAGCCGCTCTCCTCGAGCGCCCGCGTAACGTCGAAGTGGTCGCCCCAGCAGGCGAGTTCGAGCCCCTGATAGCCGAACTCCTTCGCCTTGCGGGCGAGATCCTCGAGCGGCAGATCGGCCCACTGGCCGGTGAACAGCGTGACGGGACGGGACATGGGGGCTCCTCCAAGGGTTCGGAATGATTGGTGGGCGGGAATTGTGACAGATTTCGGGGGCGGTGAAAACCGCGTGCCCTGACAGGCTGAAGCCCGTCCTACTACCGATCGCGGATCACGCGACGCAGCAGCCACAGGCCCCAGAGCATGATCAGGATGTTGCCCATCCAGACCGCCGGGGGCGGCAGGACGCCCGCCTTCACCCGCGAGACGCCGAGCATGAAGACGGGGTAGTAGACGACGAGGATCGGCAGGAAGCAGAGGAAGAAGCTCGTCAGGAAGTCGGCGTTGCGCATGCGGATCGCCATCGGAGCGCCCACGAGCACGAAGCAGAGGCAGCTGAAGCCGTTGGCCCACCGGCGCCAGGGCTCCATGATGATGCGGTTGAGCCGCGAGGTGGCGTGCTTCGCCTCCTGCCGCTCCGCTTGGACGGCGGCGGGCAGCGTCTGCTCCATGCGACCTGAGAAGATGGCCAGGGCCGTCTTGGCGGCGGCCAACTGATGGATCTGGCTGATGGCCGCGATCTGGTCGGCCCGGGCGCGGGGGAAGTCGGCCATCGCGATCTCGGAAGGGCTCGTCGAGACCGTCTCTTTGCGGCTGACGGTATCCAGCGGCACCACCCGCTCGATCGTGTCGGGGAAGACCGCTTTCACGTCGCCGACGTGGATCGTGCCGTTCTTGCAACTGATCGTGAGCGTGCCCTTCGCCGCGTCGGCCCGCATTTCCGCCTCGGCGGCCGAGACGGTCACCGGAGCCGCCTGGCCGCCCGGCTGAAACGAGAGCGTGGGACGGATGAGCCTGCGGCCCTCCACGCCCTTCACGTTGATCGACATCTTGGAGGTGCTGTAGGAACGCTGCTGCCGCAGCCGGCCGTAGATGATGTCTTCCACGCTGCCGATGATCACGCGGCGGACGCCGTCGCGGCCCCACGAGACGGCGATGTCGTTGAGCCAGACGGAGACGAAGCTCACCACCACGGCCACCGCGATCGCAGGCCAGATGGCCGCCATCGGCGTGATGCCGGCCGCCTTGAGGGCCGTGATCTCGTTGCTCGCCGACAGCCGCCCGAAGACGCTGGCGACCGCGAAGAGCATCGTGCCCGGCACCGCAAACCGCATCGCCTCGGGCAGGACGTAGGGCACGAGCGCCGCGATCTGCATCATGCCGAGGCCCTGCTGCTGCGCCTCTTTCACGAGGCCCACCACCAGCATGAAGAGCGTGAGCGCAGTGAGGGCGACGAGGAACACCTGCAAGAGTTCGCTCATCACGTAACGGGAAATGATCTTCATCAGCGGCCCCCGGCCGTCTGATCGAGCCGCGAGTGCTCGATGCTGCGCTTGTAGATGGCCAGCGCCTCGGCGGCCGCCACCATCGCCTCGTGGAAGGAGTGGACTGCCACGTTTTGCCGCGCCCGGGCCAGGATGGTGATCGTGCGCTCGCGTTCGGCATCGCCGAGGCCGTCGGCGGCGGCCTCGATGCTGCCGAGGATTCCTTCGAGCAGGGGCTCGCTCGGCGGGCACGAATACGACCGATAGGGACCCTTGCCCAGCTGCCGGCCCAGCGGGAGCACGCGGCCGTCGGCGGCCGGTGGGATGAGGAAGCCAAGGAGGGCGAACAAGGCGGACGCCATGGCTGCGAAGAGCGCCGCAAGGCTCCCGACGGTGCCCACTACTGCGGCCAATCCCTCGTTTGTGTTGTCCGCGAGGAACTTGATCAAGTCGCTCCTTCTGAACGGCAAGAGTTTGCTCCCGGGATAGAGCAGCAGCGTTGCAAACAGGCTTGCGCCCGAGATCGCGAGCCACTTCCAGGGGGCGTTTGTCGCGCCCTTCGACGCGACCGGCTCGTCGCTCAGCGGCCACGGTTCGTCCGACGACGACGTCTTCGAAACTTCCTCGGGGCCCGCACGGGCGATGACGATCGTGACATTGTCGGGGGCGCCGCGCACCAGCGCCAGGCCGATGAGCGCGTCGGCCGCCTCACGCGGTTCCAATTCGGCGGTCACGAGCCCGATCTCCTCGTCGGTGACCTGGCCGGAAAGGCCGTCGCTGCAGAGCAGGAAGACGTCCCCTTCCTCGACGGCAAACGGCCCTTCGAGATCGACCTCCACCTGGGCATGCGGGCCCATCGAACGGGTGATGATGTTCTTCGGCGCCGCGCCGGCCGCCTGCTCGCGCGTGAGTCCACCCGATGACTCGAGCTCCCAGACGAGCGAGTGATCGCGGGAGAGCTGGTCGATCGTTGTGCCGCGGATCCGATAGGCGCGGCTGTCGCCGATGTGGCCCACGAGCGCTCCGCGCGGCAGGATGGCGAGCGTCGTGCACGTCGTGCCCATGCCCTTGAACTCGGCCGCGCCCTCCCCCTTGGCGTTGATCTCGGCATTCGTCTGCTCGATGCTCCGGCGGAGCGCGAGCGGGGGGGACCGGCCGGACAACTTCTCGTAGACCAGCGGCACCCGCTCGGCGGCGATCCGGCTCGCCTCTTCGCCTGCGGCGTGCGCCCCCATGCCATCGGCGACGATGAAGAGCCAGCCTCGGGTGCGGTATTGCTGGGAGCCCGACGGCGGCAGCACCGCCTTCGAATCCTGATTGTTCGAACGGCGGCGGCCGATGTCGGTGCGATCGCAGTAGATCAGGCTTGTGCCTTTGCCCACGCGTCTGCTGCCTTGGGTGCCAGTTGCGTTCGGCCCGCCTGTCGGGCTGGAAAACCCGGGATTCTAGCGACCCCACGCGGCCCGGGCGATACGCTTTGCCCCGGGAAATGCCGCGATTTGTCTGCTCTGGCGGCCCGGCGGCCCGGTTTCTATCGTTCGAACCATGCGGCTCCAGACCTTTCCATGCCGGTTGCGCATGCTGTTCATGGCGATCGTCTGCCTCGCGACGGTCGTGGCAGGGGCAGGCTGTGTCCAGCGGCGGATGACGATTCGCAGCAATCCGCCGGGCGCGCTTGTCTATGTAGACGACTACCAGATCGGCACCACGCCGGTCTCGACCGACTTCGTCTATTACGGCACCCGCAAGATCCGGCTCGTGAAGGATGGCTACGAGACGCTCACCGTCCGGCAGCCGTTTCCGATCCCGTGGTATGAGATCTTCCCGCTCGACTTCGTCTCGGAGAACCTCTGGCCGGGCGAGATTCGCGACGAGCGAGTCGTCGATCTGGCAATGATGCCCGCGGCGGCGACCCCGCCCGAGGAGGTCGTGGCCCGGGCCGAGCAGTCGCGGCTGTCCGCTGGCAGCCTGCCGGCGCTGCAGCCGGCAGCGCAGGCGATCCCGGCAGCGCAGGCGATCCCGGTGCCGCAGGCAATTCCTCCGCAACAGCCGATGCAACTGCCATCGCCACAGCCGGCCCCGCTGCAGCTGGGGCCGCCGCAGCCGCTCCCCGCACCAAATCTGCAGCCGCCGCTGCAAAACGCCCCCGCGCAGGGAATCCCGAGCCTCGGCGTGCCATAATCCCGGCATGACCGTCCGCGATCCAGCCCCGCCATCCCGCGCCGAACTCGACTGGCTCAAACGCGAGCGGCTGCGTTCGCTGCTCCGCGAGATCCTGCCGGCGAACGGTTTCTACGCGGCGAAACTCGCCCGCGCGTCGCTCGAGATCGAGTCGCTCGAGGAACTCGCCGCGTGGCCCTTCACTTTCAAGGAGGAACTCGTCGAGGCCGCGTCGCTCGCGGGCCAGCCGGCGAACCTCACCTGGGCTCCCGATCGGTATGTGCGGTTTCACCAGACGAGCGGCACACACGGTCGCCCGCTCCCGGTCTTCGACACGGCCGACGACTGGGCCTGGTGGATGGATTGCTGGCGGGTGATCCTCGATCGCGGCGGCGTGCGGCCGGGCGACCGCGTGCTCGTGGCCTCGTCGTTCGGTCCGTACGTGGGCTTCTGGAGCGCGTTCGACGCGGCGCTCGCCCGCGGCGCGATGGCGATTCCGACCGGCGGCCAGTCGAGCGTCGCGCGGCTCGAGCTCGCCCGCAGCCTCGCGGCGACCGTCCTCGTCGCCACGCCGAGCTATGCCCTGCATCTCGCCGAGGTGGCACAGGCGCAGAAGATCGACACCGCCGGCCTGCCGGTGCGGCTGGTGATCGTCGCGGGCGAACCGGGTGGCTCACGGCCGGCGGTCCGCGCACGAATCGCGGCAGCCTGGGGAGCCGAGGTGCTCGACCACGCCGGCGCGACGGAGGTGGGCGCCTGGGGCGTGGGTGATCTCGCCGGGCGCGGGCTCGAGGTGATCGAGCCCTGCTTCCATCCGGAGTTTCTCTCCGTGGAGACGGGCCGCGCCGCCGGGCCGGGCGAGCTTTCCGAACTGGTGCTCACCACGCTCGGCCGCACCGGGGCGCCGCTGATCCGCTATCGCACCGGCGACCTCGTGCGGCCGCGCTGGCCAGCGTCGGAAGAAGTGGCCGCCGGAGCCAGTCCGTGGGTCAGGCTCGAAGGGGGAATTCTCGGCCGGACCGACGACATGCTCGTCGTGCGCGGCATCAACATCTTCCCGGGCGCGATCGACGACATCGTGCGCAGTTTTCCCGAGGTGGTCGAATACCGATTGACCCTCACAAAAAACGCCAGTCTCGACGTGTTAAAATTGGAAATCGAGGATCACCTCAACGACCCCGACCGTGTTGCCCGTGAACTGCACCTGCGGCTCGGCCTGCGGGTGGATGTCGCCACCGTGCCGCTCGGCAGCCTGCCCCGCTTCGAGGGCAAGGGGCGGCGGGTGGTCGATCGCCGTTTGTCACCGCCGCGAAACGCACGACCATGAACCACGCCATTCCGCAATCGATTCGTCGCCTCGAGGATGGCGCCATTGAAATCGCGTGGAGCGACGGCGCCCGCACCGGCTACTCGCCGCGACTGCTGCGCGACGCCTGCCCCTGCGCCACCTGCCGCGAGCGTCGCGTCGAGCCGGTGAAGCCGAATCCGCTGCAGGTGCTCAAGCCGGAGGAGATCGTGCCGCTCTCGATCAGCGGCATGCAGCCCGTCGGCCAGTATGCCTACAAGATCGTCTTCTCCGACGGCCACGACAGCGGCATCTACACGCTCGAATACCTGCGCGAACTGGGCTGACTGAAAAAAGGTGTCAGGACTCTTTTCCGGCCCGCCCGTTTTACGGAATAGACAAGCGTCGGCCGGAAAAGAGTCCTGACACCTTTTTCCGGGTTACTGGATCGCAACTGCGGCGGCGTTGATCACCGCGGCGATCCGCACGGCGTCGTGGCAGGCGTCTTCGCTCACGCCGAGGTGCACGAGGCTCGCCTCGTGGTTCTTGATGCAGAGTTCGCAGCCGGCCAAGGCCGCGCAGGCAAGGCTCATGAGCTCGAAGTCGGCCTTGCTCGTGGCGGGCTGGGCCATGCGGCTCATGCGGAGCCGCGGCGGCCGTGCCTCGTAGCTCTCCTTCCCGAGCATGTGGCGAAACCGGTAATAGACGGTGTTCATCGCCATCAGCCCCGCGGCGGCGGTGGCGTCGGAGATCACGGCGGCCGCCGCGTCGCCGAGGCCGGCGCGGATGTCGGATTCGAGCGCGTCGGAGAGGCTCTTGTGCCGCACGAACCGGGCGGCGGCCAGGGCCACCCCAAGGGCCTGCGCCGGCTGGAGGTTTTCCCCGGCGAGCACGCTCGACAGGTTGAGCCGCGTGTCCTTGAAATCGTCGGGCAGGCTGTCGCGCTGGGCGTCGAGCGAAGGAGTGGGCATGGTCATGAGAGCGTCTCCGGAGAGTGGCGTGCGGAATTGCCGGGAATTGTAGTCGTTCGTTGAACGATCGGCGGCGAGCATGCTACCTTCGGGAAATTTGTTTTTTCCCGCCCTTCGGCCAGCATCCATGCCCCGTCGCGACGACCTCCACACGATTCTGCTCATCGGCTCCGGCCCGATCGTCATCGGCCAGGCCTGCGAGTTCGACTATTCCGGCACCCAGGCCTGCAAGGCCCTCCGCGAGGACGGCTACCGCGTGGTGCTCGTGAATTCCAACCCGGCCACGATCATGACCGATCCCGGCACGGCCGATCGGACCTACATCGAGCCGCTCACCTGGCAGATGCTCGAGAAGGTGATCGAGGCCGAGAAGCCCGATGCCGTGCTGCCCACGCTCGGCGGCCAGACGGCGCTCAATCTCGCGATGGAGCTCGACCGGCGTGGCATCCTGAAGAAGCACGGCATCGAGATGATCGGCGCGAATGCCGATGCGATCAAGCGCGGCGAAGACCGCGAGATCTTCAAGGCGACGATGCAGAAGATCGGGCTCGAGACCTGCCGCGGCCGGATCGTGAAGAGTTTGCCAGAGGCCCGGGAGGTGCTCGCGGAGATCGGCCTGCCCGCCGTCATCCGCCCCAGCTTCACGCTCGGCGGCTCGGGCTCGGGCATCGCCTTCAATCGCGAGGAGTTCGACTCGAAGGTGCAGCGCGGCCTCGATCTCTCGCCGGTGGGCGAGGTGCTCGTCGAGGAGTCGATCCTGGGCTGGAAGGAATACGAGATGGAGGTGATGCGCGACGCCGACGACAACGCCGTCATCATCTGCTCGATCGAGAATTTCGATCCCTGCGGCGTCCACACCGGCGACTCGATCACCGTCGCTCCGGCGATGACGCTCACCGACAAACAGTATCAGCGGATGCGCGACGCGAGTTTCGCCGTGATCCGGGCGATCGGCGTCGAGACGGGCGGCTCCAACATCCAGTTTGCGGTGCATCCGCAGACGGGCCGCATGATCGTGATCGAGATGAATCCGCGGGTGAGCCGCTCGAGCGCGCTGGCGAGCAAGGCGACGGGGTTCCCGATCGCGAAGATCGCCGCGAAGCTCGCCGTCGGCTGGCGGCTCCACGAACTTCCCAACGACATCACGCGAAAGACGAAGGCCTGCTTCGAGCCCTCGATCGATTATGTGGTCGTGAAGGTGCCGCGATTCGCCTTCGAAAAGTTCCCCGAGGCCGACAGCCGGCTCACCACGCAGATGAAGAGCGTGGGGGAGACGATGGCGATCGGGCGGACCTTCAAGGAGTCCTTCCAGAAGGCGCTCCGCGGCCTGGAGGTGGGATCCTTCGGCTTCGGCTCCGACAAGAAAGACCTCTGGGGCACGTCGGCGGAACCCTCGCTCGACGACATCCGCGCGCGGGTGGCCACGCCCGACCCCGATCGCGTCTGGTATCTGCGGTATGCGATCAAGGCCGGCATGACGGTCGCCGAGTTGCACGAGCTCACCGCGATCGACCCCTGGTTCCTCGATCAGCTCCAGCAGATCGTCGAATTGGAGAGCCTCGTCCGCACGGTCGGGTCGCTCGCGGCGATCGACGACGCGCTCCTCCGGCAGGCGAAGCAATGCGGCTTCTCCGACCGGCAGCTGGCGGCGATGCTCGGCTGCTCCGAAATGGAGGTTCGCGACGAGCGGAAGAAGCGGGGAATCGTCGCCACCTACAAGGCGGTGGATACCTGCGCCGCCGAGTTCGAGGCCCAGACGCCCTACTACTATTCGACCTGGGAGGCGGAGGACGAGACCCGCCCGAAGCCGGCCGGCAAGAAGCGGGTGATGATCCTCGGCGGCGGTCCGAACCGGATCGGGCAGGGGATCGAGTTCGATTACTGCTGCTGCCACGCGAGCTTCGCGCTCCGCGAGATGGGCATCGAGAGCGTGATGGTCAACTCGAATCCCGAGACCGTCAGCACCGACTACGACACGAGCGACATGCTCTTCTTCGAGCCGCTCACCTGCGAAGACGTGCTCAACATCGCCGACCGGATCGAGCCCGACGGCGTGATCGTGCAGCTCGGCGGCCAGACGCCGCTCAACCTCGCGCGGGCGCTGCATGCCGCCGGCCTGCCGATCATCGGCACGAGCGTCGACACGATCGAGATGGCCGAAGACCGCGAACAGTTTCGCGAGCTGCTCGATCGGCTCGGCCTCAAGCAGCCCGCGAGCGGCATCGCGCGGACGCTCGAGCAGGCCCGTCGCGAGGTGGCCCGGATCGGCTATCCCTCGTTGGTCCGCCCCAGTTTCGTGCTCGGCGGCCGGGCGATGGAGATCTGCTACGACAACTCGCAGTTCGAACGGTATGTCGCCGAGGCCTTCGCCGTGGCGCAGGGGCAGCCGGTGCTCATCGACCGCTTCCTCGAAGACGCGATCGAGGTCGACGTCGACTGCATCTCCGACGGCAAGCAGGTGATCGTCGCCGGCGTGATGGAGCACATCGAGGAGGCGGGCGTGCATTCCGGCGACTCGGCCTGCTGCATCCCGCCGCACAGCCTCTCGCCCGAGATGATCGGGGAGATCAAGCAGGCGGCGACGGCCCTGGCGCGGAGCCTCGGCGTCGTCGGCCTCATGAACGTGCAGTTCGCCGTGAAGAAGGAGGCGAATGCCGACGGCGAGACGAAGCCGGCCCTCTACGTGATCGAGGTCAATCCGCGGGCCAGCCGCACGGTGCCGTTCGTGGCCAAGGCCACGGGGCTGCCGGTGGCGAAGGTGGCGGTGAAGGTGATGGCGGGCACGACGCTCGCGGAGCAGGGCATCGAGTCGGATCCGGTGCCCGCCCACGTGAGCGTGAAGGAGAGCGTGTTCCCGTTCGTGAAGTTCGCCGGGGTCGACATCGCGCTCGGCCCCGAGATGCGGAGCACCGGCGAGGTGATGGGCGTGAGCGACACGTTCGCCATCGCCTTCGCCAAGAGCCAGATCGCAGCCGGGATCCTCCTGCCGGAGAAGGGTCGGATCTTCATCTCGGTCGCCAGCCCGCAGGCGAAGCACTACATGGTGAACGTGGCCCGGCGGCTGGTCGCGCTCGGCTTCGAGCTCCTCGCCACGGCAGGCACGGCCCGCGAACTGGCGGCGGCCGGCATCTCGGTGGAGGTGGTGAAGAAGCTCCAGGAGGGGCATCCGAACCTCATCGATCATCTCATCGACGGCCGCGTGCAGCTGATCTTCAATACACCACGGGGGAAAGGCGCCAGAACCGACGAGGGCCGCATCCGCGCCGCGAGCGTGCTCTATGGCGTGCCCTGCATCACGACGCTGCCGGCGGCCGAGGCCTGCGTGCGGGCGATGGAGGGCCTGCGGACCGACGTGCTCACCGTGGAGCCGATCCAGGATCGCTTCCCGGAAACGGCGGCGGCCCGGTGAGTCCGGTGGCGAGCGGACTCGTCAGGCCTTGAAGAGCGCGTGGCGGGCTGCCTGCGTGATCGCCACGACGGCAGGGTGCTTGATCTTCTTCTCCACGGAGATCGCGTAGAACCGCTCCCGTAAGGTCGGCTCTCGGCCCACCACCGTGACGCCATACATCCGCTTCACGTCGGCCTCCACGGCCGTTGGGGCCGCGAAGATGCCGTCGCCGAATCCGCCGAAGGCCTTGAGCAGGCCGCTGTCGGCGAATTCCCCGCGGATCCGCGGATGGATGCCCTGGGCATCGAACCACTGCTCGAGCGATCGGCGGAGTGTCGTGTTGCCGTAGGGGAGGAGCAGCGGCGCGCCGGTGAGCGAATGGGGAAAGCCACGGCGATGGCGGCGGGCGAGCGCGGCGGTGGCGAAGAACGTCACGCCACAGTCGCCGAGCAGGTGGTTGAAGGCCTTCATGCCGAGCCGCGGGTTCGCCGGAAAGTCGCTCACGACGAGGTCGAGCTCATGCAGGGCGAGCTCGGCGAGGAGGCGATCGGGTGATCCATCGATGCAGGTGATGCGAATCTCCTCGCCCACTGCAAAGGCCGGAGCGAGGAGCCGGTGCACGAGCACCTTCGGCAGCGTGTCGGCCACGCCCACCGCGAACCGCAGGGCCTGGCCCCGGGGCCGGTCGTGGATCGCATCCTGCAGGTCGCGGCCGAGGGCGAAGATCTCGTCGGCGTAGCGGTAGACGAGCCGGCCCGTGTCGGTGAGCGCGAGCCCGCGGCCCGACCGCTCGAACAGCTTCGCCTTCACTGCCTTCTCGAGCAGGCGGATCTGGCCGCTCACCGTCGGCTGCGTGAGGTGGAGTCGCCGGCAGGCCTGCGCGATGCTCCCCTCGCGGGCGACCGTCCAGAAATAGAGCAGGTGGTGGTAGTTGAGCCAGTTCATCCGCGGCGACTTTCAGGGGTCTTCCAAAGCATAGGTTTTTCCGATGGATAGGCAAGAAAGAATCGGGGCTGCCCGGGGGGCGAAAGGACCGAATAATCGTCTCGTACGAAGACACCACTCCTCTTTTCGGAGCCATGCCATGAACTGGGAATTGAAGGACAAGGGCGTGCGACGGCCCCAGGATCTGCCGGATCACCTCGACCGGCGGCTGCGGTTCGCCCTCGCGCGGTTTGGCAGCCGCGTCGAGAAGGTGACGGTGTTCCTGCACGACCACAACGGCCCCAAGGGGGGCATCGACAAGGTCTGCCGGATCCTGGCGAAGGTGCAGGGCTGCGGCATGCTGATGGCGGCCGTCGTCGATTCCGATTGGAACACGGCGGTCGATCGGGCCACGACGCGAATCGGTCACACCGTGTCGCGGCAGGTGTCGCGGCTCCGCGATCGGCAGGTCGCCTCGGCTCGGATGCCGGCCCGAATGCCGGTCCGCGGGTTGCGGCCCTCATTCGGCCGCTAGAAATTGCTTGCCTGGAAAATCAATCCGGCCGTGGCGGGTGCGGGCCTCCAGAACCCGTGCCCGCCACGGCTTCCCTTCGGCAATCTCGAGACGGCATGCGCGACCGCCATGGCCCCGGAAAAACGGGCCGGGGGCCGGTGAAACCCGCGAAGAGGTAGGCGTTGATTCGCCACTCCACCTCGGATTTCCCCGACCCCCGGCTTGTTGAGCGCTTCCGTTCGACCCGTTCAGGCCGATCAGGCAGCGGCCGGCTTCTTGAGGAAGCTGACGATCAGCGGCAGGAGCGCGCCGACGATCGCCGACAGGCCGCCCGTGCCGACGAGGCTGTCGCTGCCGCCCGCGAGCTGAGCGATGGCCGGAACCAGCATCGGCAGCACCTTGCCGCCCAAGCCGCCGCCCACGAGGCCGAGCACCGTGTTGAGCATCGGGCCGAGGTTCTGGTTCTTGAGGAGCGCACCGACGATGTTGCCACCGGCGCCGCCGGCGATGAGGCTCACGATCCAGCTGATGATCTGGGGATCCATAATGTTGTGACTTTCCTGAACGAGGTTTCGGACTGCCAGGCTCTCCGCCGGCCCGGCTCTCGAAAGATGAGTTGCCGCGTCGTGGCCCCGTGTCACAGCCCCGAAAAGATTTTTGTGCCCTCCCCGGCCGTCCGCGTTCCGATCATGACGATCGCAAGGATCCTGCGGCGCCCGCGGCTCATGAACCGCTCTCCCACCATCCCACGCCAGTTGGGCCGTCGTTGACCGCCCCATCTCCGCCGGATACTCTCGCATCCCTCGACCGGAGGGTGCCGTCTCTCGAGA
>JBIIQM010000088.1:0-13146 GCA_044342075.1 Pirellulales bacterium | reverse complement strand
GCCGTTGTTGAACGGGCCCTCGAAGGCATCCTGGGCGAACGACCGCTCCATGAAGTTGAGCCAGCGGCTGCTCGTGAGATGCTCGTAGCCGTATGGATCCTTCTGGTTGCCGACGCGAACGGTGCCTAGAACGGGCAGTTCGCGGATCTGGAGCCAGAGATCGGTGACGGCCGTCAGCGGGCCGGCGTCGCGTTCCGTAGGGTAGGTTTCGTTGTTGACGTTGATCTGGTTGACGAAGTCGTATTCGGCCGCGAAGTCGTAGAGCTCGTACATCCGGCCCTCCATGCGGAACCGCGCCCGGCGAAAGTTCACCGTGTCGGCGAGTTCCGGGTCGAGGCCACCCCGCGTGGGTGGCTCGTTCGGGCCCGGCGCTGCGGAGAATCCCACGGCATCGACCTGCGTGCGGCCGCCGATCTTCACGCGGAAGTCCTTGTTGGCCGATTCCGCCTGGAACCCGTCCTTCCAGGTGTCTTTCAGCGACTTGTCGCTGCCGATCTCGTAGGGCTCTTTCGGCTGCTTCGCCTCGGGCTTCTTTGCCTCGGGCTTTTCGTCGCCTTTCTCGAGTTCCTGAAGTCGCGCCTCGAGCGCGGCCACCCGCTTGCGATCGGCGGCGAGCGCCTCGGAGACCTGGTCGAAGGATTCGAGCCTGGCCGCGGGGCTCGGCAGCTGCAGCGGCGGAGCGTCGGGGTCGTCGGCCAGTACGAGGAACTCGGCGGCCGGCCCGTCGGCAGCCCATGCGGCAGTCGGTATCGCGGACACGATTGCGAATATGGCGACGAATGCCGCCAGCGGCCGCCAGCAGGCCGCATGGTTTTCGCGATCGGTTCTTTCCGGGCGCACGTCAAAAGCCTCCTGGCTGCTCCAGACGTGAAAATCGGCACAGTTTCCCGCGGGGCTTCACGGGAAAGCACCTTGCGGTTGCTTAAACCGGCGGTGCGAACGCCGGCGCGGCAGGCTGGGCTGGATAGGGCGACGCGGGGAGCGTGACGGTGAACATGGAGCCCTTGCCCACCTCGCTGCGCACGCCGATTCGGCCGCCGTGGCGTTCGACGATGGAGCGACAGATCGCCAGCCCCAACCCGCCGCCCCTCCCGGCTACGCCGCGATCGCGGGCATCGTCTGCCTGGAAAAACCGGTCGAAGACCCAAGGCAGGTGCCGCGGTTCGATGCCGAAGCCGGTGTCTTCGACCGTCATGGTCGACGTATCCGACTGCGAATTCTCCCGCAGCGAGACGATCACGCTCCCGCCGGTCGGTGTGAACCGAATCGCGTTGTCGAGCAGATTGCTCAGGACCTGGCGGAGTTGCCGGGCGTCGCCCCAGACGGTGACGCCCGAGGGGGCGTCTACGAGGAGGCGGATCGAACGGTCTTCGGCCACTCCGGAAAACATGGCCGCGGTCTGGTTGGCGATGGCCGACCAATCCACGCTCGTGCGCATGTCGGCGTCCGCGGGCGACTCTCCCTCCGCGAGCGTCAGGAGGTCGTTCGTCAGCCGTGAAAGCTGCCGGGTCTCGTCGAGCACCTCCTCGATCGTGTCGCGGTATTCGGAGGCTGATCGATCTCGCGAGGCTGCCACCTCGAGGTTCGTCTGGATGGCCGCCAGCGGGCCGCGGAGTTCATGGGCCGCGTCGGCCACGAACTGCTGCTGCCGCTCGACGTAGCCGGCCACCTGGTCGAGCAGCCGATTGATCGTGAGGGAAAGCCGGTCGAGTTCGTCCTTCGTGCCGCGAACCTCCAGCCGGTCGCCGAGGCGTGTGGGGCGGAGTTGATCAGCCGTCCTTAGGATCTCGGCGATCGGGCTCGTGGCCCGTAGCGCGAGCCAATAGCCGGCCAGTGGCGTGAGCAGCGACAGCGCGATGCCGACGGGAATCAGGATGCGGGCCAGTGCATCGACGTCTTGTTCGAGGAAGGCGACGGGCATGCCGATCCGCACATGGAAGGCTTCGTCGGCGGGGGCGGTCACGGTGCGGCGTGCGAAACGGTAGGGGCCTGCCTGCACGAGGTTCTCCGTCTTCTCGAACAGGAGCGGCCAGGTCGCGATCACCTCGGGGCAGTTGTCGCTCTTCCAGATCGTCTTGCCGTTGCCATCGAGCAGCTGCGCGAACCACCCGCGCTCCCGGTGTCCGACCGTCTTGCGACGCAGTTCCTCGACCACGGCCTGCCGGTTCGGATGCAGGTCTTCGAGAGCCATGCTGATCTCCCGCACCTCGCCGCGGAGCACGGAATCGGCCTCGCGGTAGAGGATCGAGCGGGCGGCGAGCCGCACGGCGACCAGGGCGGCGATCGTGGCCAAGAGCACGACGGCGGTGTTGAGAAGCGTCAGGCGGACCCGCAGGGTGGCCCATGGAATCCGTCTAAGCAGACGCGAGGGCATAGCCGCGGCCCCGAATGGTGCGGATGAGCGAGTCTTCGCGTCCCTTGTCGATCTTCCCCCGCAGCCGGTTGATGTGCACCTCGATCACGTTCGTGGGGCCGTCCCAATTGAAGCCCCAGACGTGCTCGCAGAGCATCTTGCGGGTGACGACCTGGCCTTTGAACCGCATCAGGAGTTCGAGGATGCTCAGCTCCGTGGGGGTGAGTTCGACGGAGCGACCCGCTACGGTGAGCCGTTTCGTGGCGAGGCTCAGGTGGAGGTCGTCGGCCGCGAGCTCCATCGCCGGTTTGTGCGACGTGCGGCGGTGCACGGCCTCGATTCGCGCCAGGAGTTCGTCGATCTCGAAAGGCTTCACCAGGTAGTCGTCGGCCCCTGCTTGGAATCCTACGAGCTTGTCGGTCACGGTGCCCAGCGCTGTCAGGACGATGACAGGAGTGCGAATCCCGGCGGCCCTCGCCGCCTCGAGCACCTCCAGACCACCGGCCTTCGGGAGCATCAGGTCGAGCACCACAATGTCACTCGACAGGATCGTCTGGTCGCGGATGGCGGACTCGCCGTCCGGGATCCAGGTGCACTCGTGGCCGGCCTCGCGGACGGCCGTGCGCACCGCCTTCGCGATGGCGGGATCGTCTTCGATGATCGCGACGTGCATGGAGATGACCGCTCCGTGGATGGAACCCCGAGTTCCTCTCAGTATGCCATGCCGCGTCCCCGGAGCCGGGGCTTAAAAATGCGACAGTCGGCGGGGATTGGGGTCGCGTTTAACGGCGGCAGTAGTAATCTCATGGCACCGGTGGCAACGACGGTGCCATCACGCCCATTTTCTCGGGATCCGGTTCCGCCTCATTTTCACCGCGAGTCGCGCATGACAAGCCTGTCGTTTCTCCCGCTCGCCGTCTTCAATGCCGAGCAGATCGCCCGGATTCTCGAGTCGCTCGAGCGGAACATGCTGACGCCGATCCCGCTCTGCTTCGTGCTGGGAATCATCTGCACGCGGATCCACGGCGGCATCAAGATCCCGAAGGAGCTCTATCTCTCGATCGCGATCTTTCTGCTGATGTCGATCGGATTCATCGGAGGCCACGAACTCGCGCACGAATACCAGACGCATGGCGTGGCGACGATCTGGAAGCCGGCGCTCGCCACGTTGTTTCTCGGCTGCGTCACCCCGCTCACCTCGTTCGTGGTCTTGCGCTATCTGGGGGGCATGTCGATCGCCGATTCGGCCGGCATCGCCGCCCACTACGGGAGCACCTCCGCCGTCACCTATGCGGTCGCCAACTCGTTCGTGGAGCAGACGCATCACCCCGCGAACAGTTTTCTGCCGGCGCTCGTGACCATCCTGGAATGCCCGGGGATCGCGATCGCGCTGGTCTTGGGGGCGGCGCTCTCGGCCCGCGAGCGCACCGCGGCCGTGACCGCTGGCCGCCGGCACTCCCGTGAATCGAAGCTCCACGAAGCCTTGTACGAGGTCATCACCGGGCAGTCGATCATGCTGATGGCCGGGCTGATGGCGATCGGCTTCATCTCCACGCTCTTCATGGACGAGAACGCCTTTCAGCCGTTCTACGATTTCTTCCAGAGTAAGGGGATGCTGTTTCGGGGCGCGCTCTGCATCTTCCTGCTCGAGATGGGGCTCGTCGCGGGGGAACGGCTCGGGGACCTCGTGAAAGTGGGGCCGTTTCTGGTCGCCTTCGGCATCCTGATGCCATTGATCCACGGGTTCTTCGGGGCGTATCTCGGCCATCTTGCCGGGCTGAACCTTGGCGGCTGCACCGTCCTGGCGGCGATCGTCGCCAGTGCGTCCTACATCGCCGCCCCGCCCGCCGTCCGCCTCACCCTCCCCGAGGCGAATCCCACCTATTCGATCACGGCGGCCCTTGCCATCACGTTTCCTTTCAACATAGCCTTCGGCATCCCGATCTATTACGAGATGGCCAAGTGGCTGGGGGCCACCTGAGGCCCGATCACGCAACGAGGAGTCCCATGCATCTCTACCCGCTCAAGATCGTGACCATCATCGGCGAGACCGTGATCATGGAAGACATCGCCGAGGAAGGCATGCGGCTCGGTGCGACGGGCTACACGCTCAGCGAGGTCATCGGCCAGGGGTCGAGAAGCGCGCGCAATGTCGCCGTCACGACCGGGGCGAAGACGATGAAGCTCGAGTTTGTGGTGCCGATGGAGGTCGCCGAAAAAATCCTGACGCACGTGTCGCACGAATACTTCGAGTATTACGCCTGCATCGCCTGGCTTGCCGACGTGCAGGTGGTGCGCGGCCAGCAATACACCCAGGCGGCGAAGTAGGGAAAACTACTCCCACTCGATCGTGGCCGGCGGCTTCGACGAGATGTCGTAGACCACGCGGTTGATGCCGCGGACCTCATTGATCACGCGGCTCGAGATCCGGGCCAGCATCTCGTAGGGGAGATGGCTCCAGTCTGCCGTCATGAAGTCTTCCGTCTCCACGGCCCGCACGGCGAGCACGTCGTCGTAGGTTCTGGCGTCGCCCATCACGCCCACGCTCTGCACCGGCAGGAGCACGGCGAAGGCCTGCGAGACCTTGCGCATCAGTCCCCCCCGCTCGATCTCCTCGAGCACGATCGCGTCGGCTTCGCGGAGCTTGTCGAGCCGGGGCTTCGTCACCTCGCCCAGGCAGCGGACGGCGAGGCCCGGCCCGGGGAACGGATGCCGCCAGACGATCCGTTCGGGCAACCCGAGCTGCAGGCCGAGCCGGCGGACCTCGTCCTTGAAGAGGTCGCGCAGGGGCTCGATCAGCTCGAATTGGAGATCTTCGGGCAAACCGCCCACATTGTGATGCAGCTTGATCGTGGCGGCCGGGCCGTCGGTGGCCGCGCCGCTCTCGATCACGTCTGGGTAGAGCGTGCCCTGGGCGAGGAATTTCGCCCCCTTGATCTTCGCGGCCTCGTCGGCGAAGCAGTCGACGAAGGCCTTGCCGATCCGTCGTCGCTTCTCCTGCGGCTCGGTGACGCCGGCCAGGACGTCGAGAAACATCTTCTCGGCCGGGACGACGTGGAGATCGGTCTTGAAGTGGGTCGTGAATTCGTCGATCACGGCCGCCGCCTCGTTCTTCCGCAAGAGGCCATTGTCGACCAGGATGCAGGAGAGCTGATCGCCGATCGCCCGCGAGAGCAGCGCTGCCACGACGGCCGAATCGACGCCGCCGGAGAGGCCGCAGATGACGCGGTCCTTCCCGACGCGAGCCCGCAGGTCGCGGATGACGGCGTCGGCAAAGTCTTCGAGCCGCCAGGCGCCGGAGCAGCCGCAGGCAGATTTGAGGAAGTTGGCGAGCATGGCGCTGCCGGCCGCGGTGTGGGTGACCTCGGGATGAAACTGCAGCCCGAAGACCGGCAGCGAGCGGTGCCGGACGGCGGCCAGCGGACAGGTGGGTGTCTTGGCGAGTGGGAGGAAGTCGGCCGAGACCTGGTCGACCTGATCGCCGTGGCTCATCCACACTTCGGTGTGCCGCGGGATGCCAGCGAATATCGTGTCGTCGGCGCTCACCTCCAGCACGGCCCGCCCGTATTCCCGCGCGTGGGCCTGGCCGACGCGGCCCCCGAGGGCGTTGCAGGCCAGCTGCATGCCGTAGCAGATCCCGAGCACCGGGATGCCGAGTTCGAAGAGACCCGGGTCGCAGCGGGGCGCCCCCGACTCGTACACGCTCGACGGGCCTCCGGAAAGAATGATGCCGCGGGGGGCGAGCTCCTTGATCCGCGCGGCCGTGATGTCGTGGCGGACGATCTCGCAGTAGACGTGCTGCTCTCGGACCCGGCGGGCGATCAGTTGGGCGTATTGGGAGCCGAAGTCGAGCACGATCACGCGCTCCGACTGCTGGGGAGACCTGTCGGTCGAGGGCTTCATGGCGGGGGTGGCGGGAAAGGGAGCGGAAAAGCCGCCGAGTATAGAAAGTCGGCGGGTGAAGGTTCTATAGTGTGCGGTTTTCGCCATGCTCGCCCTGCTCACCAACGACGACGGCATCTTCGCCCCGGGCCTTGCGGCGCTCGAGCGCGCCCTACGCAGGATCGGCGATGTGAGCGTCGTGGCCCCGTCCACCGAGCAGAGCGGCGTGGGGCACGCGATCACTTTTCTCACGCCCCTGACCGCCAAGGAGATCTTCGAGGGCGGTCGGAGTCGCGGCTGGGCCGTCGACGGCAGCCCGGCCGACGCGGTGAAGCTCGGGATCTCGGAGTTCTGCCCGCGACGCCCGGACATCGTCGTCAGTGGCATCAACAGCGGTCTCAATGCCGGGATCAACGTGCTCTATTCAGGCACGGTGGCGGCCGCGATCGAAGGGGCGTTCTTCGGGATCACGAGCATCGCCGTCTCGCTCGAGTATGACGAGCATGCCAACTTCGACCGCGCCGCCGAGATCGCGATCGATGTGATCCGCGGGCTGCTCGACCGCCGTCCGCCCGCCGGCAGCCTCTACAACATCAACATTCCGACGCGAGCCCTCGCGGGCGCGCCGCGGCTGCGGATCGTGCCGATGAGCACGTCGCGATACGGCGAGGCCTTCGAGCGCCGGATCGATCCACGCGGCCGCGCCTACTACTGGGCGACGAACGAACCGCCGCCCCCCCCATCGCCCCACGATTCCGACGTCACCGCGCTCGCAGCCGGCCACGTGACGCTCACGCCGCTCAACTACGATCTCACCCATCGGTCCACGCTCGACGCGCTCGCCGACGGCGAATGGAAGATCGGCCCGTCACGCTAGGGACTGAGCTGTCTACGCAGGACGAGGTGAGCGGGTCGGCGGAAGCTCGACGAGCATTTGGCCCGAGTCCGCGAGGGACACCGCGAGGATCCGGAGGAGTCGCGCAGCGACCGACTTCTGCCGCCCGCGAGCCGGCGGCGCTCCGAGACAAGGCGGTCTAATTTGTTTTGCTGAAC
Organism: Pirellulales bacterium; assembly: GCA_044342075.1. GTDB lineage: Bacteria > Planctomycetota > Planctomycetia > Pirellulales > UBA1268 > RGVT01. The sequence goes on along the minus strand of JBIIQM010000088.1, from coordinate 5,858 downwards.
ACCGCCAAGGCCAGGCCCGCGGCGGCGATGAGCGCGATCCCCACCACGATCCAGAATCCGATCGGCAGGCCGGCGACCTGTTTTTCGAAGAGGCCCCGCAGGGTGGCTCCCATGCCGCCGCCGCGTCGGCTTGGCTTGGCTGCCGTCTTGGGCTGGGCCGGAGACGTGGGCTTGGCGGCCGACGGCTGCTTGGGGCCGCCGCCCGCGTTGACCTGCGGCATCTTCGCCGCGGAAGTGCTGCCGCTTGGTGGCGACGAGGGGAAGGCGAGCGACGACAGATCGACATCCGAGCCGGGAACCCGCCGTGCAGCGTCGCTGCCGCCGAGCCTCGGCCCGCTGCCCGATCGCGGGCCGCCGGAGCTGCTGCCTGGGCCGCTACGCACGACCGGCCCCGGCGGCTGCAGCCGCCGCACGTTGATGCCACTGCTCTTGTCGCTGGGAGATCGCCTGAGCGAACGCCGCGGCGGCTCCATGCGATCCTGCTGCCTGACTCCAGACGTCGATTTCAGCCAGGCATCGAGCGCATCGCCCACCTCTTGCGCCGTCTGCGGGCGACCGTTCGGATCCTTGGCCATCATCCGGAAATACAGTTCGGCGATTTCCGCCGGCACCTCGGGACGGATCTCGAGCAAGTTTGGCGGCGGCTCGTTCATGTGGGCGCGGACGCGCTCGCCGAGCGAGCCCTTCGCGAAGGGCGCATTGCCCACGAGCAGATAAAAGAGCGTGCAGCCGAGGGCATAGATGTCGCTGCGCCGGTCGGCCAGGTGGCTGTCTTTGGCCTGTTCGGGGGCGAGATAATCGGCCGTGCCGAGCACTTTCTCGTCGTGCTCGCGGGTGAGCGACGCATCTTCATCGTCGTCGCTGAGGGCGAGGCCGAGGTCGAGGATCTTGACCGTGCCTTTGCGTTCGAGAATGAGGTTCGCCGGCTTGATGTCGCGGTGCACGAGCCCCTCCTCGTGCGCGTGGTGCAGGCCGCCGGCCGCCTGCCGGATGAAGTCGGCGGCCTCGCGGATGTCGAGCGGGCCCTCCGCCTTTACCTTGGCATGGAGATCGGTGCCTTCGACGTATTCCATGACGATGAAGTGGATATCTCCGGCCTTGTCGAGATCGATGGCCCCGGCGATGTTCTGATGACGGAGCCGAAATGCCGCCTGGGCTTCCCGCTCGAATCGCGCGAGGTAGGAGCCTTGGTCGACCCGCTTCACCGGCAGCACCTTAATCGCCACCTTGCGGTGGAGGGAGGTATTCTCGGCGAGATACACGCTGCTCATGCCGCCGGCTCCCAGCAGCCGCAGCAGCTTGTATTTGCCGAGCATGAAGCCTTTGTGCTTCCCCTTGCGAATCTGCTCGATCTGCCATTCGGTGAGCAGATCGGCCGCGACGAGGGCAGCCGGGAGTTCCGCGGGCAGCGGGCCCTTTGCGGCGGCCCACGGCGCAACGGTCTTTTCGAGCGCGTCCTGCTCGACGAGCCCGCTCAACGTGACGAGGCGGATGAATTCCGGCACCGTCTGCTCGGGCTGCGACGGCTTGGCGGCGGGTTTTTTCTCGGGGGCTTCACTCATGGGGCATGAACTGGTTGCTGTAGAATCGCTCCCTCACCCTCCAATCGTAGCTCAGACATGCGGATCGTGCTCTACTCCCGTCGCGGCTGCCACCTCTGCGAGCAGGCGGAGGATATGCTCGCCGCGCACGCCCCGGAAATCGCGGTGATCGACGTCGATGCCTCGGCAGATCTGGCCCGTGAATTCGGCGCCCGGGTGCCGGTCGTCGAGGTGGATGGCCGGGTGCTGATCGAGGGCCGCTTCGACGAGCCGGAGCTGCTGGCGCGCCTGGCCGGCGCGCGAGGCTCGTAGGACAGGATGGAAGCCTGCCCCACCGGAGACAGGCTGAAGCCTGTCCTACTCGCTCACATGCCGAGGTTGATCCCGCGGCGGTCGAGGTCGTCGGCCAGCCCCACGGCCGACGTGAAGACCTCCGCATCCCAGCCGGCGGCCCGGGCGGCATCGACATGCGCCGGAATGTCGTCGCAGAAGAAGATGCGTTCGGGCCACACGCCGACGAGGCCGGCGGCCCGGGCGTAGATCTCCGGGGCCGGCTTGATCGCGGCCACCTCGTGGCTGAGTACCGTCTCGACGAAATTGCCCGGCAGCACGGCATAGCCGCTGGCGACGAGGTGGTCCCAGTGGGGGGCGCAGGTATTCGAGAGAATGCCCGTCGGGATTCCGGCCCGCTCGAGCCCCGCGATCACCGGCAGCATGGCGACATTGAGCGCAAACATGTCGCTCGCGGCGCGGGCGAGCGCCTCGGGCGACGGCGTTGAGCCGGTATGACGGCAGAAGGCCTCGTGAAACGCCATCCAATCGATCGCTCCGCGTTCGATCGCCTCGTTGAGCCCGGTCGGCTCGACGGCCTGCCGCACCGCCGCCTGGTCGATGCCCGCCACCTCGGCCATCTGCCGGTAGGCCTTGTCGCGATCGAACGAGACGATCACGTTGCCGAGGTCGAGGAAGACGAATTCGGGGCGCGTGAATGCGGGGCGCATGACGGGCATCTTTCAAAGGCCTGGGAAGAACACTATTCTGCACCAAAACCCCGGAGGATTTGAAGCATGGCTCAGCTGAACCGCTATAGCTCCCGCATCACGCAACCCCGCTCGCAGGGCGCCTCGCAGGCGATGCTGCTCGGCACCGGTCTGCAGCCCGCCGACCTCGACAAGCCGCAGGTGGGCATCGTGAGCATGTGGTACGAGGGCAACACCTGCAACATGCACTTGAACACGCTGGCGGCGAAGGTGCGCGAGGGGGTGGTCGCGGCCGGCATGGTCGGGATGCGGTTCAATTCGATCGGCGTCAGCGACGGCATCTCGATGGGCACCGAGGGGATGAGCTACTCCCTCCCCTCCCGCGACGTGATCGCCGACTCGATCGAGACGGTGATGCATGCACAGTGGTACGACGGCCTGGTGGCGATTCCCGGCTGCGACAAGAACATGCCGGGCTGCCTGATCGCGATGGGCCGGCTCAACCGCCCTGCCCTGATGGTCTACGGAGGCACGATCAAGCCCGGCCACCTTGCCGACGGCACGGCGCTCGACATCGTCTCCGCCTTCCAGTGCTACGGCGAATACGTGGCCGGACGGATCGACGACGCCCGCCGCGGCGACATCGTCCGCCACGCCTGCCCGGGCGCCGGCGCCTGCGGCGGCATGTACACCGCCAACACGATGGCCACGGCGATCGAGGCGATGGGCATGGCGCTCCCCGATAGCGCCTCGATCCCGGCCGAACATCCCGACAAGCTGAACGAGTGCCTGCGGGCCGGCGCCGCGATCCGCACGCTCCTCGAGCGGGATCTCAAGCCTCGCGACATCATGACCCGCCGCGCCTTCGAAAACGCGATGGTCACGATCATGGCGCTCGGCGGCTCGACCAACGCCGTGCTGCACCTGATCGCGATGGCCCGCACCGTCGAGATCGACCTCACGCCGAACGACTTCCAAAAGGTGGCCCGCCGTATCCCCTACCTCGCCGACCTGAAGCCGAGCGGAAAATTCGTGCAGGAAGATCTGCACTCGATCGGCGGCACGAGCGGCCTGATGAAATACCTGCTCGACAAGGGGCTCATGGATGGCGATTGCATGACCGTGACGGGCAAGACGCTCGCCGAGAACCTGGCCACGAGCAAGGGGCTCGCCCCGGGGCAGAAGATCATCCAGCCGGTCGAGAACCCGATCAAAAAGACGGGCCACATCACGATCCTCCACGGCAATCTCGCCCCCGATTCGGCCGTCGCCAAGATCACCGGCAAGGAAGGCTCGCGGTTCAGCGGGCCGGCCCGCGTCTTCGACAGCGAAGAGGCGATGCTCGGCGCCCTCGAGCAGGGGGCGATCAAGCGTGGCGACGTGGTGATCATCCGCTACGAGGGGCCGAAGGGCGGCCCCGGCATGCCGGAGATGCTCACGCCCACCTCCGCCCTGATGGGCGCGGGGCTCGGCAACGACGTGGCTCTCATCACCGACGGCCGGTTCTCGGGCGGCTCCCACGGCTTCATCGTGGGGCACGTGGTGCCCGAGGCGCAGGATGGCGGGCCGATCGCGCTGGTGCGGGATGGCGACGTGGTGGTGATCGATGCCGACAAGGCCTCGATCGACGCCGAGATCTCCGACGCCGAATTCGCCAAGCGGCGGGCCGAGTGGAAGGCTCCACCGCCGAAGGCCACCCGCGGCATGATCGCCAAGTACATCCGCTGCGTCGCCCCCGCCTCCCGCGGCTGCGTGACCGACGAGTAGGGTAGTCCGCTTCGTCCCGAAGCGGATCATCAGACAGGCTGAAGCCTGTCCTACTTGGGCACGGGGAGGGATTCGATCGGCACGGCCGGGCCCGGGGCGATGACGGCCCCCGGCGGCAGCTGCTCCGGCGCGATCGGGGCGCCGAAGACGGGGCCCGGAGTCGCCGGCGCCGCGGTCGTGGGCTGGCCGCCATCGGGTGGCTGGTAATAGGGCTCGGCCGCCGGCATCGGGGCGACGCCAAGTCGGGCGAGCACCTGCGACTGCATCCGCTGCTCGAGCAGCGGGTCGCGGCCCAGCGGAATCCAGCCGAGGTTCGGTGTCGGGTTGGCCACGGGCCGGGGCTGGTCGCCAACCTGCTGGCCGAGCGTGGGCAGCGGCGTGCCGTAGCGGTAGAGCGAATCGTCGTTGCGGAACGAGGCGCCGCCGGTCGTCGCCCGCATCGGCCGCGGCAGGTATTCGAGTTCCTTGAGCACCACCGTCTCGATTCGCCAGCCGGCCGGGTCGGGGATGAGCCGCATCGAACCGGTCCGCCGGATCGATTGGAGCGTGCTTTCGAGCCGTTCGCGGAAGCCGATCGAGTCGCGCCGCCACGGTTCGAGGAGCGTGGCGCCGGTCTGCGGGTAGGTGTCGATCCGTCCCTCGGCCGGCACGCCATTGGAGAAGACGACCCGCTGCTCCGACTGCACCTTGAAGTAGTCGTCGACGACGTCCACCATCTGCTTCCACACCTGCTCCGCATCGAGCGGCGGGATGACGACGGAATTCCGCGCTCCCGGCGATGGCCCCGGCACGACGGGCCCCTGCGGGCCGATCACCGCGCCGGCGGGCAACGGGGCAAATGGATCGAGAGGCTGGCCCGGCGGCGCCTGCGCCGCGACCTCGCCGGCCGTCAGGGCGGCGAGGGCAATCGCGACAAGCATGGGGGGCCGGGGGGAATGCATGGGGCGGATGGTCGTGAATCCGCCCGCCCGGCTCAAGGCCAGTCTGGCCCGCGAAACCCAGTAGGCGAGGGCCTAGGCCGCGCCGAAGCAGGCGGTCATCTCGTCGAAGAGCCGCGCGAAGCGGGTGTGGGAGGTGTGGAGGTGCTCCCCCTGCGAGATGAACCGCATGCGGTCGTTGCGGGCGATCCCCTGCTCCTCGAGGATCCGCTCGAACGGACGGCGGTTGGGGGCGTAGACGACGAGCAGCTTGTGCTCGTCGAGTTGCACTTCGATCGGCTCCTCGGGGTGCATGATCGCGATGCCGGTGCAGCCGTCGTTGAGCAGCAGGTCTTCAAAGTCCCAAAGCACGCTCTCGAGCACGAGCCGCTCCATGCCTTCGCGCGTGAATTCGCCGCGTCGCGGGCTCTTGCCGGGGCCGCTGTCGCCCTCGTGCGAGGTTTCGAGCACGACATCGCAGGCGTCGCCAAGGGGCTCGAGCAGCCGCAGGAACGTCTCGAAGAGGTCCTCGCTCGAGACCGCGGCGACGAGCGCGGGCAGCCGCGAGCCCGTCCGCGGATCGACGTACGTGTCGAACCGGTAGCCGGCCTGCGGCACGACGTCGAGCTGCCAGCTGGGCCGGATCGCCTCGG
>JBIIQM010000150.1:0-3839 GCA_044342075.1 Pirellulales bacterium | reverse complement strand
GGACGCCGCCCGATTCTTTTTTGCCCGTGGCACAAGCCGTGCCGCGAAAGTGGACGGGGCCGGAATCGAACCGGCGACACACGGATTTTCAGTCCGTTGCTCTACCAACTGAGCTACCCGTCCGCAGCGTTCCCGCCAGAGGCGGGACGAGGCTGACTGGCACCATTGGTAGGTCTGAATTGCGGCCGTGTCAACGAGCGGCGGTCCGGAGCGGGCGCTGCGGTCAGTCGCCGCCGCGGCGGGCCGAGCGGGCCGCCCAGGCCTGCACGCCGAAGATGACGGCGAATGCCAGGCTGCCGACGAGCGTGGGCAGCCCCCGGGAATCGATACCGAGCCACCTGCAAAGCGTTCCGATGCTCCAGCTGAGCACGATCGCCACGGCCGCAGACGCCCCGGCCTGGCGGAGCAAGGCTGGCCGGGCGAACGACGTCGCCAGCCGCTGCAGCAACCCCACCGCCCGCGTGGCACGGCCGCGGTCGACGCGGCCGCTTCCAGACCGACTGCCCGCGCTGGGCAGCGCCACCGGCTCGGGATTGATGAATTCGCCGAGCGAATCGACCGACGCCGTGCTTCCGGCGCTCGAGCCGCCGGCGGTCTCTTCCGACAGCGACATGGGGCCCTGGGTGGAATCGCGGGAACTGGTCTGCTCGTGGGAACCGGCCTGCTGCGGCCCCGGTGTCACCTGCGGAGAGCGCCGCCGCGGCATCGGCAGCGGCTGCTCCGGAGTCCACGGCCGGAGCCGCTCGAGCAGCTCCTGGGCGGAGGCGATGCGTTCGCCCGGGTTCTTTTGCATCATCGCCTCGACGACCCGTGCGAACGGCTGGCTCACCTGCGGGGCGAACTGCCGCAGGGGAACAGGCTCTTGCGAGAGCTGCCGCTGCGCCTTTTCTTCGCGCGTGCCACCGGGAAAAGGCACCTGGCCGGTGAGCAGGAAATAGAGCGCGCAGCCGAGCCCGTAGATGTCGGCCGGCGCGCGGGCGTTCGCCGGATTCCGCACCTGCTCCGGAGCCATGTAGTCCATCGTGCCGATCACGCGGGCCGATGCGGAAGACTTCATGTCGAAGACGGAGCCTGCGAGGCCGAGATCGAGCACCTTCACCCGCCCCTCCTTCGTGGCAAGCAGGTTGCCGGGCTTCACGTCGCGGTGCACGATGCCCTGCTCGTGGGCGCAGGCGAGGCCGCGGGCCGCCTGCACGATCACCGAGGCAGCGGTCCATTCATCGAGCGGCCCGTGCCGCAACACCTGCCGCCGCAGGTCGAGCCCCTCGACATATTCGGTGACGAGGTAATACACCTTGCCGTCACGGCCGGCGTCGAGCGCCCGCAGCAGGTTTTCGTGATCGAGGTCTCCGAGCCGCTCGATCTCCCGCAGAAAGGCCGCTTCCGTGGCGGCCGTGGCCTTGTCTTTCGTCAGCACCTTGATGGCAACGATTCGCCGCATCATCGCGTGCTGCGCCTTGAAGACCCGCCCCATTCCGCCCTGCCCCACCTGGTCGAGGATGCGGTATTGGTTGAGCGAAAGCTTGCTGCGGCCCAGGAGCATCTGGCCCGCTTGAAACTTCGTCAGCAGGCCGCGGCCCACGAGCACATCGGCCACGGCCTTGTCCCAGTGATCGGCAGCGTGCGGCCCTTCGCCGAGCACCGCCCGGGCCTGCGCTTCGGCGGCGTCGATCTGTGCCGCGTCGAGCAGACCGCTGGCGAGCGCCGTTTCGCGGAAACGGCGGCGGGGCGGAAGCTTGGCGGCGCCACCATCGGCGGCATCGGCATGCGGAGTCGGCGTCATGGATTCGAAGCGGGCGGAGTCGTTCCGGAGTCGTTCCCTGGCACAGAGTTTACCCCCCGGAAGGACGTCGTGCCCGGCGGGCGGCTTGGCCGCCTTCAGGCGAACGAGACGGCTGCCTGAAGAGCGCCGGAAATCGGAGGCTCCAAGCCGGCGGCAGCGGCGCCTCGATCTCGATCCGCTTCCCGGTCGCGGGGTGATCGATGGTTAGCCGCCGGGCGTGCAGGGCGATGGCGCCTGCCGAGAGCGGGATCCGGCTGCCGTAGCGGCGGTCGCCGACGATCGGGCAGCGGCGGCGCGAGAGCTGCAGCCGCAACTGGTGCCGCCGGCCGGTCGAGGGCGCAAGCTCTACGAGCGACACCTCCCCTGCCCGACAGACGACGCGGGCTCGGGCATGGGCTGCGCGGCCGGCGTCTGCCTCGTCCTCCGGCGGCTCGTCGCCGGTCTGGTCGCGGTCGTCGCGCGTGATCGTGTCGTGCCAGTCCACCCAGGTGCCGAGCGGGGCCGGAAACCGCCCCTCGACGATTGCCACATAATCCTTCTCGACCGTGCGTTCCCGAAACTGCCGGGAGAGGTCGGCCGCGGCCGCGCGGGTCTTCGCGAAGACGAGCACGCCGGAGACGGGCGCATCGAGCCGGCTCACGACCCCGACGAATCCGACCCGCGGCAGCCCTTGCTGCACGAGCGTGAAGGCGCTCACCGTCCCCCGCGGCGCGTTGGCCGTTGGCAGCCCGGCCGGCTTCGCGAGTACGATCAGGTGGTCGTCCTCGAGGAGGGTTTCGAGAACGGGAGGCTTTGGCTGCATGGATCAAGCGTCGCGTCGATCGATCGTGCTTGCAAGCCGCTCGCAACGGCGGCTGGAACTGGCCACGGGCGAGGGCTGGCGGGTGACCGTGGCTGCCCCCCCCGAGGCGGCCGAGGAATCGCAGCCCCCCCGCGGGCCGGACGAGCCGCTCGCGGACTACGTGATCAGGCTCGCCCGCGCGAAGGCCGAGGCCGTGGCGGCCACCGGAGTAGCCGGCATGCTCGTGGCCTGCGACACGCTCAGCGAGGTCGATGGCGTGGCCCTCGGCAAGCCCGCGGGCCGTGATGATGCCCGGCGGATGCTCGAGTCGCTGTCCGGCCGACGGCACCGGGTGCTCACGGGGATCTGCGTCTGGCCGCTGCCGAATGGTGAACCGCGGTTCGCGGTGGCGGAGAGCCTGCTCGAAATGGGGCCGCTCTCAGAGGAATTTCTCGACTGGTATCTCGCCAGCGGCCTCTGGCAGGGCAAGGCCGGTGCCTGTGGCTTCCAAGACGAGCGACTGCCGCTCGCGCTTGTTTCGGGAAGCGCGTCAAACGTGGTCGGCCTGCCGCTCGAGCTGCTCCGCGAAATGCTGGCAGACAAAAAGGTGTCAGGACTCTTTTCCGGCCATCCCGCATCGGCTTCCCACTATCGCGAAGCCGGAAAAGAGTCCTGACACCTTTTTGTCCGCGGAAACGAACAGGCCCGCACGGCGGTTGGCCGTGCGGGCCTGCGTTGTAAAAATCCGGCGATACCTACTCTCGCGCTTTTGGCACTACCATCGGCTCTGGAAGCTTAACTACCGTGTTCGGGATGGGAACGGGTGTGACCTTCCAGATATGTTCACCGGAAATTTCGTTCATGCCTCCCTGGGGAGGCACGTATGTTGTGTCGTGGTAGTCGGCATGTCTCCGAACCGCCGTTGACGGTTCAGGAACACTCGATACGAGTGGTCAAGCGTTCGTCCGTTAGTACCGGTTAGCTGAGTGCATTGCTGCACGTACACGTCCGGCCTATCAACCTGGTCGTCTTCCAGGGGACTTTCGGGCATAAAGCCCTACGAAACCTGATCTTGGGGCGGGCTTCACGCTTATATGCTTTCAGCGTTTATCCGTTCCGTTCATAGCTATCCAGCCGTGCCGCTAGCGCGACAACTGGAACACCAGAGGAACGTCCTTCCAAATCCTCTCGTACTAAAGAAGAATCCCCTCAAGTTTCGTGCGCCCACAGCAGATAGGGACCGACCTGTCTCACGACGGTCTGAACCCAGCTCAC
>JBIIQM010000087.1:0-13234 GCA_044342075.1 Pirellulales bacterium | reverse complement strand
TCGAACTGGAGCTCCGCGGCTACCGTCTTTCGCTCCGCCGGCACGATGCGGCGCGGGTCGTCGTCGCCCCCTGACCAAGCACACCATGACACACCCGTCCGGCAGCCGGGGCGTCGCCCAGCCGCTTACCGTCGCCCTGCTCGGCAATCCCAACACCGGCAAGAGCACGCTCTTTTCGGGCCTTGCGGGCATCCCCACGCGCATCGGCAACTATCCGGGCGTCACCGTCGAGGAGAAGGTCGGCCGCTTCACGCATCGCGGCCGCGCGATCGACCTGGTCGACCTGCCCGGCACCTACAGTCTCCGCGCGAAGAGCCCCGACGAGCAGGTCGCCATCGACGTGCTGCACGGCCGGGTCGCCGACGTGCCCCGGCCCGACTGCGTGGTCGTCGTGGTCGACGCGACCAATCTCGAGCGGAATCTGTTTCTCGCGAGCCAGGCCCTCGAGCTCGGTCGGCCGACGGTGATCGCGCTCTCGCTCACCGACATCGCCGCGACGAAGGGCATCTCAATCGATGTCGCCGAACTTTCCCGGCGGCTGGGCTGCCCGGTCGTGCGCGTCGTCGCGCCCGCCCGCGAGGGCATCGAGCCGCTTGGCGATGCAATCCTCGCGGCGATCGATGCTCCGCCCCCGCGCGCTCCCGCGCTCGAGCAGCACCTTGCGGCCATTGACGCGGGCCGTCCCGCCGCCGCCCGCGAGGCGATCGCCCGCTATGCGTGGATCGACGCAGCTGTGGCTGGGGTCGTCCGCCGCTCGGCCGTCGCCGCTCGGCCGCTGAACGAACAGATCGATCGCCTGCTCACGCACCGGCTGTGGGGCACGGTTTTTTTCGCGGCCACGATGCTCGCCATCTTTTCGTCGATCTTCTGGCTGGCGGCCCCGCTCATGGATGCGATTTCCGGCGGCGTCGATGCGGTGGGGGCGTGGGTGGAGGGGGCGCTGCCCGAGGGCCCGCTCCGGTCGCTGCTTGTCGATGGCGTGATCGCCGGCGTGGGGGGCGTGGTCGTCTTCCTGCCGCAGATCGCGCTGCTCTTTCTTTTCGTCGCGCTCCTCGAGGGCTGCGGCTATCTCTCGCGGGCGGCGTTTCTGATGGACCGGCTGCTCTGTGGCGTGGGCTTGAGCGGCAAGTCGTTCATCCCGCTGCTGTCGAGCTTCGCCTGCGCGATCCCCGGCATCATGGCGGCCCGCACGATCGAAAACCGTCGCGACCGTCTGCTCACGATCCTCGTCGCGCCTCTGATGAGCTGCTCCGCGAGGCTGCCGGTCTACCTCCTGCTCTGCGGCGCGTTCGTGCCCAACGTGCCCGTGCTCGGGCTCTCGTGGCTGCGGCTGCCGGCGGTGGTGCTCGCGGCGATGTATGCCGTGGGCGTGGTGGTGGCGGCGATCGTCGCGTTTGTCCTCTCGCGCACGCTCTTCCGCGGCCGGCCGGAACCGTTCGTGATGGAACTGCCCGGCTGGCGGTGGCCGCAGTGGCAGGTGGTGCTCGAGCGGGTGCGCGAGGCGTCGGTCTCGTTCCTGAAGAATGCCGGCACGCTGATCGTGGCGGTGAGCATCGTCATCTGGGCGCTGGGCACCTACCCGCGGCCGTCGGCGCCGCCCGACCCGGCCGCCACCGACGCGGAGGTACGCGGCGAGGCGCTCCGGCAGAGTTTCCTCGGCCGCGCCGGCCGATTGATCGAGCCGGTCGTGAAGCCGCTCGGCTGGGATTGGCGGCTCGGCTGCGCGGCGATCGCGAGCTTCCCGGCCCGCGAGGTGGTGCTCGGCACACTCGGGGTCATCTATAACCTCGGCGACGTCGATCCGGGTGAGGAGGAGGGTGCCTCGGCGCTCGTGCGGCGGCTCAAGGCTGCCACCTGGGATGGCACCGAGCGAAAGGTGTTTACGCTGCCGGTCGCGCTCTCGCTCATGGTGTTCTTCGCGCTGTGCGCCCAGTGCGCGAGCACGCTCGTCGTGATCGGCAAGGAGACGGGCAGCCGGCTCTGGCCGTTCGTGGCGTTCACCTACATGACGGTGCTCGCCTGGCTCGGCGCCTTCGCCACCTACCAACTCGGCACCCTGCTCCTCTAATCGTGCAAGACGCCATCGCCATCGCCGTCTCGCTCGCCGCCGCCATCTGGCTCCTGCGAACGCTCGCCCGGCAATTCTTCGCCCCCCCCTGCCGCGGGCCTTCCGACACCCCCGCGGGCAGCGACGGCTTCGTGCCGCTCGACTCGCTTCGGCCGCGAAAATAGCCCCTCTTCGCATCGGCAGCGAACCTCGGGGGCTCCGCAGGCGTACACTAAGTGGCCTGGGGCCGGCAATTTCTTTTCCTTAATCTGCCGTCATGAAGAAGCCGCATTCGCTCCGTCTCGAGCCGCTCGAAGCCCGCCAGGTGATGGCGGTGAACGTGCTCGCGCCACTGGCCGATCTCACGTTCGCCCCGACGGAGGCGACCCGCACGATCGATCTCACTCCGGCCTTCGACCTGGCAGAGGTCACGGGCACGGTGACGCGGTTCACCACCAACCAACCCGGCGCCAATAACCGCTTTTTCGTCGAGCTCTTCGACACGGCCGGCGCGGACCGCACGCGGACCACGCCGGCCACCGCCTCCAACTTTCTCGCCTACGTCAACGCCGGCCGGTATCGCAACACGATCGTTCATCGGTCGGTGCCGGGGTTTGTGGTCCAAGGTGGCGGGTTCACAGTGAGCACGACGTCCCCTGCCTCGATCTCCGACGTGAATCAATTCGCCGCCGTCGTGAATGAGCCCGGCAACACGAATGTCCGCGGCACCATCGCGATGGCAAAACTCGGGGGCGACCCAAACAGCGCCACGAACCAGTGGTTCTTCAATCTCGCCGACAATGCGGCCAACCTCGACAACCAGAACGGCGGTTTTACCGCATTTGGCCGGGTGCTCGGCAGCGGGATGAGCGTGGTCGATGCCATGGCGGAGGTGCCGCGTTTTGGTTTTCAAGCACCCTTTGACACGATTCCGCTCCGCAATGTGCCGGGTGCAAGCCCTTCCGTGGTAAATGACCCGCCGAGTGCGAATAACCTTGCGGCCAGCCAGTTCGTCACGTTCACCGCCATCGACCGGGTGGGCGAACTCGCCTACACCGTCACATCGAGCGATCCCGCGCTCGTGGCGGCCACGCTGAACTCATCCGATGACGTCGTGCTGGCGTTTGGCACGAACAAGTTCGGCACGGCCACGATCACCGTCCAAGCCGCGTCAGTGTTCGATGCCACCGACCTCAAGGAGGAGGTGTTCACGGTCACGCGGACCGCCCCGGCCATTTTTCCGCCAGCGGCGCTCGCGCTTGCCGCGCGAAGCGACTCGGGCGCGAGCAACTCCGATCGGCTCACGAATGCGACGCGGCCCACGTTCACGGGCACCGCCGAGCGGGGCAGCACCGTCACCGTCTTCGCCCAGCGCGGCAGCGAGCCGACCGTCACCCTTGGCACCGTCAAGGCGTCGCCGAAGACTGGGGGCTGGTCCTTCGCGACGCCGAACAACCGGCCACTCTCGGCAGGCACCTGGACGATCACCGCCACGGCCAGGAACACAGCCGGCATCGTGAGCAGCCCGTCCGCTGCGCTTGCCATCACCGTCAAGACCGCGATCGTCGCCCCGACCGCATTCGCCCTGGCCACGGGCAGTGACAGCGGGCCCTCGAATTCCGATCGCATCACCAACGTGACATCTCCGGCCTTCACCGGCATCTCCGAACCGGGCAGCACCGTGAGCGTCATCGTCAACAACAAGCGTTCAGTCGGGACGGCGGTGGCTGATCCGGTCAGCGGCGCGTTCACCGTCCTCGCGGCCGGATTGCGACCCGGCGCCTACAGGGTTTCGGCGGTCGCCCTCGACGCAGCCGGCAATCGGAGCCCGCTCTCGGCGCCGCTCGCGCTCGTCCTCGACACCGCGATCGCAGCGCCGCGGGGCCTCGACCTCGTGGCCGCTTCCGACACTGGCCGCAGCAACAAAGACAACCGCACGAGCCTGCAGACGCCCACGTTCGCCGGCTTCGCGAAGCCCAACAGCACCGTCGAGGTCTACGCCACGCAAACTGGGGCCGCGGCCGTGCTGCTCGGCACCGCCACGGCCGACCGCAACGGCGCCTGGCGATTCACGGTGCCGCCCGCGAAGGCCCTCGCGGCAGGCACTTACGCCATCACCGCGCGGGCCTCCGATCTGGCTGGCAACACGAGCCCGCTCTCCGCCCCGCTCGCCATCGAGATCGGGGCGGCCTTCGCGTAGCGGCCGTAGACCGATCCGGATCAATACATGTCGTAGTCGCCGCCGTGGCCGGCGCCGCCGGCCTTGCCCTTCGCTTCCTTCGGCTTCTCGGCGATGAGGGCATCGCTCGTGAGCAGAAGCGTCGAGACGCTGGTGGCGTTTTGCAGGGCCGTCCGCGTGACCTTCGTCGGGTCGATGACGCCCGCCTTCACGAGGTCTTCATACTCGTTGGTGGCGGCGTTGTAGCCGAAGTTGCCGCTGCCGGCGAGCACCTTCTCGCAGACGATCGAGCCGTCCTGGCCGGCGTTCGACGAGATCATCGTCACCGGCGCCCGGGCGGCCCGCACCACGATGTTGAAGCCGACCGTCTCGTCGTCGGAGAGGCCCTTCGGCTTCACCTGCGAGCTGGCCCGAAGCAGGGCGACGCCGCCGCCGGGCAGGATGCCCTCTTCGACGGCCGCCCGCGTGGCGTGCAGCGCGTCTTCGACGCGAGCCTTCTTCTCCTTCATCTCGCTCTCGGTCGCGGCGCCGACGTTGATCTTCGCCACGCCGCCGGCGAGCTTTGCCAGCCGTTCCTCGAGCTTCTCCCGGTCGTAGTCGCTCGTGGCGGCCTCGATCTCGCGGCGGATCTGCTCGATCCGCGCCTTGATCTCGCTCGTCTTGCCGGCGCCCTCGATGATCGTCGTGTTGTCCTTGTCGACGATCACCTTCTTGGCGCGGCCGAGTTCGGCGAGCCCGAGGCTCTCGAGCTTCATGCCGAGGTTTTCAAACACGGCCGTGGCGCCGGTGAGGATCGCGATGTCCTCGAGCATCGACTTGCGGCGGTCGCCGTAGCCGGGAGCCTTGACGGCACACACCTGGAAGGTGCCGCGGAGGCGGTTGATCACCAGCGTGGCCAGGGCCTCGCCGTCGACTTCTTCGCTCACGATCAGGAGCGGCTTGCCCGAGTTCACGACGGCCTCGAGCAGCGGGACGATGTCCTTCACGCTCGAGATCTTCTTCTCATAGACGAGGATGTAGCAATCCTCGAGCACGCACTGCATCTGCGTGGGGTTCGTCACGAAGTAGGGGGAGAGGTAGCCGCGGTCGAACTGCATGCCCTCGACGAACTCGATCTCCGTCTTGAGGCTCTTCCCCTCATCGACGGTGATCACGCCGTCCTTGCCGACCTTGTCCATGGCCTCGGCGAGCAGCTCGCCGATCTCCATGTCGTTGTTGGCGGCGATGGCGGCAACCTGGGCCATCTCCTTCTTGCCCTTCACCGGGATCGACATCTCCTTGAGCTTGGCGGTGATCTGCTCGACCGCCTTCTCGATGCCGGCCTTCATCTGGACGGGATTCACGCCCGACACGACGGCCCGCAGGCCCTCATTGAAGACGGCTTCGGCGAGCACCGTCGCCGTGGTGGTGCCGTCGCCGGCCACGTCGCTCGTCTTGCTGGCGACCTCACGGACCATCCGGGCGCCCATGTTTTCGTAGACGTCTTCGAGATCGATCTCCTTGGCGACGGTGACGCCGTCCTTGGTGACGGTCGGCGAGCCGAAGCTCTTCTGGAGGATGACGTTCCTGCCCTTGGGGCCGAGCGTCACCTTCACCGCGCGGGCGAGTTTCGCGACGCCGCGCCGCATCGCCTCGCGTGCTTCCTGGTCGAATGCCATCATCTTGGCCATGGGTCAGTTCTCCTGAATCGGTTGGAGTTGGTTCGGTGTGAAAACGTGTGGATGGGAACGGGATGGTCGGGAATGCTCGAGCGATCAGCCGAGGATGGCGAGGATGTCGTCCTCGCGCATCAGCAGCATCTCGGCGTCGCCCACCTTGAAGGGCTCGCCGGCATAGCTCGTAAACACCACGCGGTCGCCGGGCTTCACCTGCAGCGGGTGCCGCGTGCCCTTGTCGGTGAGCCGCCCTTCACCGACGCTCACGACGACGCCACGGGCCGGCTTGTCTTTCGCGGAATCGGGCAGCAGGATGCCGCCGGCGGTCTTCTGCTCCCCCTCTTCCCGCTCCACGACGACACGATCGCCAAGGGGAATCAGGCTCGACTTCGCGCGGGGCTTGCTGGCAGTGGCTGACATCTTCAAAAACCTCGTGGGTGGGGTTCGGGGAGGGGGAGAATGGGACGGGTGGATGGGCTGCCGCCTCCGAATACCATCAGAGCGGCCAGCCCGTCAGAAGCAACTGGCGCGCCGAATCCGGCTGGATTTCAGCAAGACACGGAAAATTCACGGGCGAGACGCGGTTTGCCGGCGGCCTGCCGCCCCGCGGCCACCTGCCCTGCCGCTGCCAGATTGGCAGCGTGGACGATGGCAAAGGGTGGCACAAACGGCTACGCTCACCATTTCCAGCCAGGCGAGCATTGGCAGCAGTCCGTTCGGAGAGAGTCCCCGCATGTCAGCCCATCATCGGATCAGCGCCTCGAAGGTCGGCGACGTCACCGTCGTGAAGTTCGTCGACAAGAAAATCCTCGACGAGGCGAGCATCCAGGAGCTCGGCGCAGAACTGTTCGCCCTCGTCGAGCACGACAACCGCAAGAGCATCTTGCTCAACTTCACCGATGTCGAGTTCCTCTCGAGCGCCGCGCTCGGCAAGTTGATCACACTCGACCGCAAGGTGAAGGCCGCGAAGGGCCGGTTGAAGATGAGCAACATCCGACCGGAAATCTTCGAGGTCTTCCAGATCACGAAGCTCAACAAGGTCTTCGACATCCGCAGCGACGAGGCCGAGGCGATTTCGGCATTCTGAGCCGGCTTCAGGGGCGGGCATTCGATCACGCGGGCATCCGGCCACGCCGGCATCCGGTCACGATGGATCAGCACTCCCATTTCGAATCAATGCCCTCGGCCTGGCGTCGGGAGATCGACCTACCGAGCGAGCGCGGCGCGAGCCGGCTCTTCACCGAGGACCTGCTCGAGCAGCTCGGCGCGCAGGGCTGGCCCCCCGCCGACATCTTCGCCATCCACCTCGCCGCCGAGGAGGCGATCGTCAATGCCATCGTGCATGGCAACAAGCTCGATCCCACCAAGCGGGTGCACATCTCATGCCTGGTGTCGCCCGAGGTCGCCTGCATCGAAGTGACCGACGAGGGGCCTGGTTTCGATCCTGCAAGCGTGCCGGACTGCACGCTCGAAGAGCGGCTCGACGTCCCCAGCGGCCGGGGCGTGATGCTGATGCGGTCGTTCATGACGAGGATCGAGTACAACGCCAAGGGCAACGCTGTCGTGCTCGAAAAAAAGCGTGCTCCGGCCGAGGACTAGCCGTATCGATTTCGCGGGGCCGATACGCTAGGTTTTAGGGAAGTCATTCCCCGATAGCTCAACGGTAGAGCGAGCGGCTGTTAACCGCTAGGTTGTAGGTTCGAATCCTACTCGGGGAGCTTTTGTGGCTCCGGCAGGCCTGTGATGGCACCTGGTGGCAATCCGTCGATGGCAAGTGCGGCGTCCTGCTTGATGCTGCATCTCTCTGCCAGAACGATGAGCCTGATCGTCGTCAGATGACGGGCTTCATCCGGGCCTCGGTGCCCTTGATGTGCGCAAGCCCCCAGTCTCGAAGCGATCCAAGGACGGGCAGCAGTGACTTGCCCTTTGTAGTAAGCCGATAGCCTTGCCGACCAGCCGTCGGGCTTGGTGTGAACGACTCGGCTAGTCCAGAGCGAACCAGGCGACCCAGACGGTCGGCAAGGATGTTCGAGGCGATCCGCTCAGGCGAAGCGGAGAACTCCTTAAAAAGGACTTTGCCGCAGGCCATGTCCCGCACGACAAGGAGCGTCCACTTGTCCCCAATGAGATCCAAGGCACACGCGACAGGGCACACCGAACGCTTTGACAGCTTCACAACTCCACCTCTTCGATGACACCGCTTTCCGGATCACTTGACACACTCAGCAGTCGCTTGCAATATACAAGCGTGCGCTTGCAGTGTGCAAGTGTTCGGAAATAGCCGGGAGGTACACGGTGGCATCGCTCGATCAACACCCGTCGGTCATGGCTCTCAGGAGCCGAACCCGCTCACCTGCTGCTGGCCCGGTCATTGCCGAGGAACTCCGCCAGCTGTGTCTTGAGGCAGGCGCCGATGACGTCGGCTTCGTTCGCATCGACCGGCCAGAGATCGCCTCCGAGAAAAAGGGGGTTCTTCAGGTCTTCCCCTCGGCAAAGGTTCTCATCAGCGTGGTCTGCCGCATGAATCGCGAGCCAATCCGAAGTCCTGCACGATCCGTGGCCAATCTCGAATTCCATCGCACGGGCGACCACGTCAACGATGTCGCCCGGGAAATCGTGCGCCGACTCGAAGACCGAGGGATCCGGGCCATGAACGCCCCGGTCGGGTTCCCAATGGAGACCAGTGATTTTCCTGGAAAAATCTGGGTCGTGTCCCATAAGCCGGTGGCCGTGGCCGCGGGACTCGGGCAGATGGGGCTGCATCGCAATGTCATTCATCCACGGTACGGGTCTTTCATTCTGCTGGGAACGATTTTCGTCGATGTCGAACTCGATCAGGATTCTCGACCCGTCGACTACAACCCCTGCGTGAACTGCAAACTGTGCGTTGCAGCATGTCCGGTGGGCGCTATTCGGCCAGACGGGGGCTTCGACGCCAGTTCCTGTATGACCCACAACTATCGGGAGTTTCTTCACGGCTTCACTGACTGGGTGGAGCACGTGGCCGATAGCCGCAACGCCAAGGACTACCGAAAGAGGGTCCCGGATCAGGAGTCGGTCTCGATGTGGCAAAGCCTGAGTTTCGGGGCCAACTATAAAGCCGCCTACTGTCTCTCCGTGTGCCCGGCTGGAGAAGACGTGCTCGCCCCGTTTCTCGACGACCGGCCGTCCTTTCTGGCTGAAATCGTGAAGCCGCTGCAACAGAAGCAGGAAGCCATTTACGTAGTTCCGGGATCAGACGCTGATGAGTACGTCAGCAGGGCTTTCCCCCGCAAGACGAAGCGTCATGTAAACGGCCTCCGCCCCACGACCATCGCTGTGTTTCTGGACACCATGCACGTCGTCTTCCAGACAGGTCGGTCCAAGGGCATCGATGCCGTCTATCACATGATCTTCACCGGACGGGAACAAGCGGAAGCAACCGTGACGATCCGGCGTCAGACTTTGAATGTGCAACGGGGTCTGATCGGCAAGCCCGACTGCACGGTCACAGCGGACTCCCGGGCATGGCTGGGTTTTCTCCGCAAAGAACGGAGTATCGTCTGGGCGCTCCTGACCGGCCAGATACGGGTCCATGGCGGTCTCAGCAGATTTCAAGCGTTCGGCCGGTGTTTTCCGGGCTGAATCGCTCAGGTGCCGACCACGTAAAAACGGACTATCTGCTGTTAGCCACGGGGCCGCTTGGATTCGGATACGGGGATTCATGCAAAAAATCGCCCTCGGCCTGCGGGTCAGCGGTTCTTCTGGATGACTCCCAGTGCTGGACGAGCATTGGTGACGCAAGCGATCCCCAACCCCGGACGCTCCACGCCGGGCTTTGCCTGATGGTGCGCACTTGGCGAGTACGTCGCTTTTTACGTCACGTCTTGGCGGAATCCCGTTTTTTCCCAGGGGAAAATGCAAATCGGAGTGTTCCTACTCGGGGAGCTTTGGCTCTTTTCGCAGGAGCCCGCACGAAGCCGTAGGAGGTCGCAAGTCCTTCTACGGCTTGTTCTTTTGATGGGAATGCCATTTTGTCGGTGCGATGTGACCACGGACAACGACTGGCAGATCGTGATCTACACGGGGCTCACGATGCCCAAAGAGACAGCCTGATGGGCTTCAGTGGCACGGGGTGGGTATTGGGCAAACGGGCGTGGTAAAATCCCCGCGAGGAGTACAGGCCATGACGACCGTGACCATCAAAGAAGCCCAATCAACGCTGGCGGACATCATCCATCGGCTGTCACCGGGCGAGGAGGTCGTGATCACCGAGAACGATCAGCCAGTGGCTCGTCTTGTACCGACCCCGACCGTGCTGAAAAAGGCTCACCGCCAACTCGGAACCATGAAAGGCTCGGTCTTGTTCATGGCCCCCGACTTTGATGCTCCGTTGGACGATTTCAAGGAGTACATGGAGTGAAGCATCTTCTGGATGCCCACTCCTTGATCTGGGCGTTGGACGACCCGAGCAAACTCGGGAAACAAGCGATTGGAGTGTTGGAAGACCCCGCCCACGAATTGCTCGTCAGCGTCGGCACCATTTGGGAACTGTCCATCAAATCGGGCCTCGGGAAACTTGGCCTCTCCCTGCCGTATCGTCAGTGGATGGAGCGGGCAACCGCGGATCTCGGCCTCACGGTCTTGCCCATCACACTGGAACATGCCGACCGCCAGATGGCCCTACCCTTCCACCACCGAGACCCGTTTGACAGGTTGTTGGTGGCCCAGTGCTTGGTGGAGAGCATTTCCCTGGTAAGTGCCGACACGGCATTTGACCAGTATGGCATTGCCCGCATCTGGGGCTGACCATCGCTCCCGACCGGGCGGGGGTGTCTGCGACTCGGTACGAAGCCCTGCGGAGGTCTACGCCTGCCCCAGTGAGTCGTTTTTTGAGTCGCTTTGTTGCCGACCCCCTCTTTTTTCCGACGCATACGAGGATTGTGACGAATCCTACTCGGGGAGCTTTCTTCGCAGGGTGCCGCACCGGCTCGCATGGAGCCGCATGTGTGGCGTCTCTCAGGCTGCATCGTTCGGCAAAAGTGGCTCGAGCGCGGCCAAGATCGTCCTGGCCTTTTCGATCGCCTTCTTCGCACTCGCCAGTGAAGCCTCGGCGACACCGCCGTAGTCGGCTGTCTCGCGGAGATCCAACAAGAAGTCGTACTCACGACCAAAGCCTGCGGAGATCGCACCGGACTGAATGAGATCCCGATGCAGAGCCGCCCGCACCGCCGTGTGCTTCGTGAATTCCATGCCGCGTCCCGCGAGGACCGCGGTTACACCGTGAAATGCCGCATAGTACGCCCTCGATGCGGCCGAGTCGGGGTCAGTCTCGAGGATCGCCTCCGCCGCCGCGATGGACCGCATCGACTTCGTCCACTGACTGCGGATGAACTCCTTCATGCCGCAACGCCCGAACGACGCACCTCGCGAAGGAGCGGGCTGTCACCCCGTTCATACTCCTCGCGTGCCAGGGGTTTCACGCTCACGCGGCGGCCCAGTTTCAGCGCGACCGGATACACCGCCGCTAGTCCCCGCTCCAGTTCGTCGCCATAGTCGCCGGGGAGGGTCTCGAGCACGGCCAGCACGTCGATGTCGCTGTCCGGCCGTGCATCCCCGCGGACCTCGGAGCCGAAAAGGACCACCGCGTGCAGCCGTTCACCATAGGCCGCCGCCAATCGTTTCTTGAGTTCGTCGACGACGCCGGACGCAATCACGACAGTTTCCTTGGGCCAGCATGAGCCGACCTTATTCTACCGCCACTACCGTGCGGCCTCCTGCGACTTCCTGCGAACTTCCGCGTGCGCCGGATTCTGCGTCGCCCTGGGCCACAAAACCGCGTATTCCAGCGAAAAACGCGGTTGTTCTCGATCCTACTCGGGGAGCTACCGCCTCTTTCGCACGAGACCGCATCAAGCCGCACGAAGACGCGAGCCTTTCTGCGGCTTGGTCTCTTCAATCGCCTACTCGATCAGCTGGAGATCAGAGAGCACCCAGGAGCGGTCGAAGTAGGCCTGGGTGGGGCCATACAGGCGGAAGTAGCTGAACCAGCCTTTGCCCGGGAGCGTCTTGATCCAGTTGCTCTCCGGCAGGCCGGCGGGAGGCGCGGGGCCGAACGTGATGTCCACGGAGCCGTCGGCGTTCGTGACGATCGCGTCACGCGACGAACGATCCGGCGACACGCCTGAGTTGACGAAACAGCGGGTCTCGTTGTCGTACACGGTGACAGACCAGAATTGCGCCACGGGAACATCCTTCGGAACCGTGAGGCGATAGGTCTTGCCGCCATCGAGCCAGCGGTCCCGGCTGTCCTTCGCGGCCTCGAGGTAGACCTGCCCGACGCCGATGGCGCGGCCCATCATGCCCACGGAGACGCCGACGGCTTCGTAAAACCAGCTCGTGCGCTCGTCCAGTTGCGTATGGTGCGGGGCTTCCTGATTGCTCTCCTTGAGAAACAGCGAGAGTTCCCAGTTTCTGCTGGGCCAGACTTTCGCACCTTCGAATCGTTTTCGGTAGGCGATCGCCCGGGCCATCACCTCGCCAACTTGCGCGGCGTCGATGAGAAGCTGCTGCTGCCGATCCGTCGGGCTGAACGGCCTGCCCTTTTCGATGCCCAGCGGCTGGAGCATTCCCATCATCATCCGGTCGCGCTCGTGGACCGGCTCCTCCTGGATGATCTTCGCAAGGCCTTCCCAGTAGGCGAGGCCGCGCGGTTGTTCGCCGCTCCAGGGCCGCCCCGCCGGCGCGACGTGGCGGGTCGGGACTGGGTTGTCACGTTGGCTGTAGGGATAGATTTTCAATCCATCGATCAGCCGCTTGGCTTTCATGGGATCGGGATCGAGCACGCGGTGGGCGGACCAGACGTTCACCGTGGGCGAACGGAAGACGTAATACCCTTCCGGCTTCATCTCCGGATCGTGGGGCCCGAGGATCAGATACCGGCCACCCGCGCCCTTGTCGGGGCCGGTTTGGCCCGAATCGGTGATGGGACGCTGCCAGAAATCGGTGAAGCCGCCTGCCGTGGGGCCGGCGGGCACCTCGAACACCAGCGGCCCGGTTTCCGTCAGGTTTGGAAACGCCATGATGTATGGCGTCGTAGCATTGGCCGTGAGGAGGCCGAGCTTGTCCTGGAAGGTGAGGTAGTCGACATAGTCGAGCTTGCCGGCGCCGAACTTGGTGAGGTGCTCGCTCTGCCATTGCTGCATCGCCATCAGCGGCAGAGCCCAGAGGTAGGCCTGGCACGCCCGCTGGTAGTCGATGTCGTCGAAGATCTTCGCGACGGTGGCGTCGGTCGGGTAGCCGTTCTCCAGCTCGAGCGTGCCGAGCCGGGATTCGAGTCGTTTCATGGTGAGGGCACCTTCTCGATGTCGCCGG
>JBIIQM010000149.1:0-3913 GCA_044342075.1 Pirellulales bacterium | reverse complement strand
CGCGAGGGATCGGCTCGGCCGCAGGCGAGCTCCGTCGGCCGCATCAGGCTGCGGTCATGACACACGTGGTCAGTCCAATCGAGGCCGACCGCGGAGAACACTTCTTTCACGAAATCTTCGAGCGGGACGGTCTTCCCTGTGGCGATGACGAGATCTTCCGGCTGCTCCGACTGAAGCATTCTTTGCATTGCGACCACGTATTCCGGAGCCCAGCCCCAGTCCCGCCGCACGGTGAGGTCGCCGAGGGAGAGTGTCTGCTGCTCACCGGCAGCAATCCGGCAGGCGGCCGCCACGATCTTCTGCGTCACGAACCGCTCCGGCCGCAGAGGGCTTTCGTGGTTGAAAAGAATCCCCGTGCAGGCGTGGAGTGCATAGGCCTCACGGTACTGCGCGACCTGCCAGAAACTCGTCGCCTTCGCGATGCCGTAGGGACTGCGCGGCTTGATCACCGTCTGCTCGCTTGCCGGAACAGAGCCGGTGTTGCCGAACATCTCCGAACTGCCGGCGTTGTAGAGGCGGATCGGCGCCTTCAGAATCCGTATTACCTCGAGCAGGTTCACCACGCCGACGACGATGCTCTCGAACGTCTCGACAGGCTGCTCGAACGACACGAATACCGACGTCTGGCCGGCGAGATTATAGATCTCGTCGGGGCACTCCCGGGCCACGACCTGCAAGGTAGATCGGAAGTCTACGAGCGACATCGAATGGATCGCGACCTTGTCGCGAATGCCGAGGGCGGTGAGCCCCTCAAAGCGCCCCGAGCCCGCGTCGCGACTGGTGCCCACGACGCGGTAGCCTTGCGAGAGCAGGTGGGCCGCCAGGTAGGCACCATCCTGGCCGCCAATGCCGGTGATAAGAGCCGTCTTCATAGTGCAGGGACGATAGCGGCCACCTCCGAGCCAAGAAAGACCCAAAATCCGCTTGGATTCGCGGACCCAGGGCGCCTGGAGTGAACCGCGCCCCCCTCCTTGGAACGGCCTTGTGAGGGCGGTGCATTTCTTCCTATTTACTCGACGGTGAGAACGGCCCTGCTTCGACGGGGCTTCGTCGGAGGATGATTCGATGCTCAGTCGACGTTTGCTGCGACCGTATTTCAACCGCCGCTGGTATGTATCGCAGTATGGACGGAGGTGGGCCCCCCGATTTTTTCCGCTGTCGTACCACTGCCTCCGCGGCTGGAACAAGGGCTACAGCCCGCACCCGCTCTTCGATCCGGCCTGGTATCTCGACGAGAATCCCGATGTCGCCCAGGCCGGCCTCGATCCGTTCACCCATTTTGTCGAGCACGGCTGGCGGGAGGGACGCGAGCCCACCTGGCGGTTTTCGCTCGCATCGTACGTGGCGAGTCTCGCCGAGCCTTTGGACGCGGATGTCAATCCGTTCCTGCACTTCCTCGTCACCGAGTACGACCCCGTTGCCCACGATCCTGTCGCCGTCAAGGCACTTCTCGCACGCTTCGGTGCCGGCGACGGCTCCCTGCTCAACGGCTGGAGCCCTGCCAACGCTGACCGCCAGCCGGGCGATGTGCGGGCGATCGCGATCTACCTGCCGCAGTTTCACCGCGTGCCCGAAAACGACCGCTGGTGGGGGGAAGGCTTCACGGAGTGGACGAACGTCCGCCGCGGGCGGCCCATGTATCCCGGCCACGAGCAGCCGCACGTGCCCCACGACGACGTCGGCTACTACGATCTCGACGACCCCGACGTATTGCAGCGGCAGGCCGCCATGGCGGCCCGTTACGGCATCCACGGCTTCTGCTACTACTACTATTGGTTCGACGGCCGCAGAATCCTCGAGAAGCCGATCGACCGGATGCTACGCAGCGGGAGGCCCGACTTTCCGTTTTGTTTCTGCTGGGCCAATGAAAACTGGACGCGGACATGGGATGGCCTCGACCGCGAGGTCCTCCTCGAGCAGCGGCACTCGCCCGAAGGCGACGAGCGGTTTCTTCGCGACATTCTCCCGGCGCTCCGTGATCCACGGTATATCCGGATCGAAGGAAAGCCGTTTCTTGCCGTCTATCGGCCGGCGCTGCTGGACGACGCCGCAGTCACCGCCGCGCGATGGCGTGGGATCGCGAAACAGGAGGGGCTCGAAGGGCTTCACCTGGCCGCCGTGCAGAGTTTCGACAGAGACGACCCGCGCGACTTCGGCTTCGACTCGGCGATCCAGTTTCCGCCGCTGCGAACGCCGTCTGTCGATCTTGCGGCGGCACCGGATTTCGCGGCCGAGCCGGGCTTCCGCGGCCACGTGCGCGACTACCGCGAAGCTGTGCGGTATTTTCAGCGGCAACCTCGGCAGCGGTATCCACTCTTTCGCAGCGTGATGCCCAGCTGGGACAACACCGCCCGACGGATGGAGCGGGCGACCTCGTGGGTCAACGCGACGCCCGAGCGGTATGGCGATTGGCTGCGGGCTGCGGTCGCTCAGACGCAGGTCGAGCATCCCGACGGTCGGCAATTCCTTTTCATCAACGCCTGGAATGAATGGGCCGAGGGCGCACATCTCGAGCCCGATACAAGGCACGGCTACCGCTATCTCGAGGAGACGCTCGCGGCCCTGCGGACAGCCCAGGGTGGCGCGATGGGCGGCCCGATTGACACGACCACCGCGCGGCATCCCGACGTCATTTGCCGGCGGCACGCGCGGCTCGAGGCGATCGTCGGAGAGCCGCTGCCAAAGCGGCCGCGCGACGCGCTCGCTGGTCATGTCGCGCTGGTCTCGCAACTCGCAGACGCCGGCCATGCGATTTCACTCGGGGATGGAGCCGCGCACTGCGAGATCCGGGGCGAGTCGTTCGCTCTTTTGGGCTCCGAGACCTTGGCCCAGGCCTATGAAAAAGCCTTCGGTGACGGAAGCGACCGCCCCTTTGCCTTCGTGCTTCTGCAATTCGGCAAGCCGGAGGTGACAGCTCGGTGTGTCGATTCGATTCAGCGGCTCGACGCAAGTGGGCGAGAGGTGCATATCGTGATCGTCGACAATGCCTCGCCCTCCGAGGCGGTCGAGGAGACGAGGCGACGGTTCGATGGCATCCCGGGGGTAACGCTCCTCTTCAATGCGGAGAATGCGGGCTTCGCGCGAGGCAACAACATCGGCTACCGCCACGCCCGCGAAGTGCTCGGCGCCGACTTCATCGCCGTTGTGAACAACGACACGGTGATCGACGACACCGCGTTCATCGGGAAGTGTCTTTCACTCTTCGCCACGCATGGCTACTCCGTGCTTGGTCCCGACCTCGTCACGCCCCATGGCCGCCGCGAGAATCCCTGGAACGACTGCGTGTATTCCCAGCAGGAGTGGCGGACGCTTCAAGCGCTCTTCGAGCAGCAGTGGGAAACATGGCAGGCGACCGGAAAGGCGGAGTTTCGCCGGATCGGAAAACGGTCTCCCGGTGCACGAAGCATCGTGGATCCTGTTCTCCAGGGAGCCGCATACGTGTTTTCACCGGTATTCACCCGTGAGAAAAAACGTCCATTTGACGAGCGGACGTTCCTGTATGGCGAGGAGTTCCTGCTCGCGGTCGACTGCCTGCTTTCGGGGCATCCGACACTCTACTCGAGCGAACTCGTGATCCGGCACGAGGAGGGGGCCACAACTTCGTCGATGCCCGACGGCCAGAAGATCGCCCGTGGCTACGATGGCGCAATCGACGCGATCCGGCTCGCGGTCGGGCGTCTCGAGCGACACACGTCGGCCGCTGAGGGGATCTGCTTGCAGTCTGACTCACCTGAGATCGCCGCGGCCACCGGCGATGGCTGCAGGCACGTGCTGCTCGATCTGCTGTTTTGCCAGCCCGGGTTCCACGGCGGTGGCGAATATGGCAAGGCCGTCTTTCGCGAGGTCGTCGAATCGGCCGCGAGCCAAAGCGACGTGCAACTGTGGGCCGCGATCGACCCGACGCTCTTTATCG
>JBIIQM010000148.1:0-3930 GCA_044342075.1 Pirellulales bacterium | reverse complement strand
ACGTTGCCGAAGCGGATGATCACGAACTTCGTGGCCGACGACTCGGCCAGCGCCTCCAAGAACCGCTCCGCCACGAGCTTCGAGGCGCCCATCACGCTCGAGGGATTCACCGCTTTATCGGTGGAGAGCGACACGAAGACCTCGACGCCCTGCTCGGCTGCGGCCTCCGCGAGCGCTGCCGTGGCGAACGCATTGTTTTCGATCGCCTCGATCGGATGAGACTCCATCAGCGGCAGATGCTTGTAGGCCGCCGCGTGGATCACCACCGCCGGCTTGTGCTCGGCGAGCATCGCAGCGGCGCGGCCCGCATCGGCCACGTCCACGAGCAGCGGCACGACCTCGATATGCGCGCTCGAAAAATGCTGCGAGAGATCCCGGTGGATGTCGAAGAGCGCCGGCTCCGAACGATCGACCAGCACGAGCTTGGAGGGCTCGAACCGCGCGAGCTGGCGGCAGAGCTCAGCCCCCACCGACCCACCGGCGCCGGTAACCAAGACGCACTTCTCGCGGACGAACGGCAGGACGTGAAAATCCTCGTCATCGAGATGAGCATGGGGCCGCGAGAGCAGGTCATCCATCGAGATATCGCGAATCTTGATCGGGCGGATCGTGAGCCCGCGGCGGCGAATGCCCGAATCCTGATTGTCCGAGGCTGGCGTCGAGACGCTGGATGAGCCATCCTCTGCGATCCGCACCCGCACGTTGATGACGGCACAGGCATCGCAGAGGGCCCGGAGCCGTTCGCCATAGACCGACCCCTGACGAACGATGATCTCCGAAACACGCAGCCGCTCGGCGCACATCGGCGCCATCGACACAGGGCCGAGCACGCGGGCCTTGCCGACGGTGTCGCCGTATTGCTCGGGATCGTCGTCGAGCAAGCCAGACACGAAATACCGCTGAGGCCGCAACTGCGGCAGCATGCCGGCGAGCGCGCGACCCGCCTCGGAGGCATCGATCAAGAGCACTGCCCGCTCGTTGCCGGCGGGCGTGGCCGGCATGACCTCCTCGTAAACGCTGCGGGCGACCGCCTGCATGCCGCCGACGCCGAAGAGCGTAAACACCCAGTCGAGCAGGAGCACCGAGCGCGGGATTGGCGGCCAGCCGTAGAGCGTTGCAAACCAGTTGAACGCCACGAGCACGAGGAGCGAGATCGTGGCGCCGCGGAGGAGGCGGTTGAGATCCTCGAACCGGGCCGCCCGCCAAGGCCGATGGCAGAACCCCCGCCAATAGAAGACCAGCACCTTGATCGCGATCACCCAGACGATCGTGGCGAGGATCACCTCTGAATCGGAGGGACGCAGAAGCAGCTCGCCGCGAACGAAAAACGC
Source organism: Pirellulales bacterium (assembly GCA_044342075.1). GTDB lineage: Bacteria > Planctomycetota > Planctomycetia > Pirellulales > UBA1268 > RGVT01. The sequence continues at coordinate 2,599 of JBIIQM010000148.1, read as the reverse complement.
GGCGAGATACGCCACCTCGAAGATGATGGCGAGCATCGCCGTGACGACGATCGCCTCGCGCGTGGGCTTGCGCGTCTGCCACCACTTCTCGAACCGAGGCCGAAGCCACGCCGGATTAAAAATGGTCATAGGCTCTCAAGATCCACATCTTCGACCTCGATCGACGCCCCCTGATTCAAAAACCGCACCGCGATGACGAGCCGCTGCTCACCGCGGCGCTTCACAACGACTCCCTCGAGCCCCCGCAGAGCACCAGATCGTACGCGCACTGGCTGCCCCGGTTCGATCCGGGCCTCCGGAGTGAGGGGCTGCTCAGTATCGATGAGCCGCTTGATCGCCCGCAAATCCGCGAGCAGGGCCGCTTCGTCGGCGATCGGAAGCCAGCGGGCGATCGTGTTTGTGGCGAGCGCGGAGCGGCGCTGATCGTCATCGACCCGGGAAAATACGTAGCCCGGGAAAAGCGGCACATGGGAGAGCCGCGTGCGGCCGCCGGGAGAATGCAGCCGCCGCTGGATCAGCGGGGCATAAAAGGGAACATTCACCGCCTCGAGTTTCCGCATCAGGTCTTTCTCGCGGCGGGAGAGCGTGTAGAAGGCCACCCAGCGGCCGAGCCCCAGGCTGGCAGCATCTTCTGACGCCCCCGCTTCAAGCAGGTCGGGCGGATGAATATCGCGCTGGCGCGGCAGGATGGGCATGGCCGGGAAACCCCTTACGGACGCTCAGCCTGTAATTTACGACATTTTCAGGCCCGCCGTTGCCGGGCAACGAAGCCGCGGGAAAAGGGGCAAAGTTTTCCGGCCGACTGTGACGATAACTCCGAAGAACGCGACTTTAGCGGTCGCGAGGAGTTTGCCATGGCAGCCATCAAAGTAGGACCAGGCTTCAGCCTGTCCGGAAAAAATCCAGGCTTCAGCCTGCCTAAATCCACCCCAGGCCTCGGCCTGCCCCTGCTGCTCCTCGCCACCCTCCTCGCCGCCACCACCGGTTGCACCACGTTTGGCCGCCCCCAGCGGGCCACCACCCAACAAGCCATCCTCGACGCCCAGTGCCCCCCGACCGACCCCTCGCGGATGCCCGCCAAGGAACTGGCGAAGGTTTCGCTGCCGCCCTATGTGATCGAGCCGCCAGACATCCTGCTCATCGACGCGCTCCGCGTGGTGCCGAAGCCGCCCTTCCGGATTCAGTCGTTTGACTCGCTGCAGGTGATCGTGGAGGGCACGCTCCTCGAACAGCCGATCAACGGGATCTATGTCGTGGAGCCGGGCGGCATGCTCGACCTCGGCCCCTCCTACGGCAAGGTGATGGTGGGCGGGCAATCGCTCGAAGAAGCCCAGGACGCCGTCTTCCGGCATTTGAAGCGCGTGCTCAAGGAGCCGCAGGTCTCGCTCACACTCGCGCAGGCCGCCGGCCAGCAGCAGATCTCGGGCGAGCACCTCGTGGGCCCCGACGGCACCGTCAACCTCGGCACGTACGGGACGGTCTATGTGACCGGGATGACACTCAACGAGGCCAAGGAGGCGATCGAGAAACATCTCGAGAAGCACCTCGACGCGCCGCTCGTGAGTGTGGACGTTTTCAGCTACAACTCGAAGGTCTATTACGTGGTGACCGAGGGGGCCGGATTCGGCGACAACCTCGCCCGGTTCCCGATCACCGGCAACGAGACCGTGCTCGACGCGATCGCCCAGATCAACGGACTCTCGCGGCTTTCGAGCAAAGACATCTGGATCGCCCGGCCGGCACCCTCGGGCGTGGGCTGCGACCAGATCCTGCCCGTGGACATCGTGGCAATCATGAAGGGGGGCTCGACGGCCACCAACTATCAGCTGCTCCCCGGGGATCGCGTGTTTATCGCCCAGGACCACATGGTCGCCTTCGGCAGCTGGGTGGGGAAGGTCACGGAGCCCTTCGAGCGGATGTTCGGCTTCGCCCTGCTGGGAGCCCAGACCGTCCAGACCTTCAACCGGTTCCCCTTCGGCTTCAACCCGAACTTCTAGCCTGACAGCCTGACCTTTCCGCCGGCTGCGGCGTATAATCCTGGCAAGAGGGTTTCAAATGCTTCGCATCACGCTGATTGCTGCTGCCGGCTTGCTCGCGGTTTCGATCGTGCCGGCTGATGCCAACGCCCAGGGGCCTGGGGGCGGATCGCTGCCTTTTTCGAATGTCTATAAGCGGCCGGTGATGAGCCCGTATACGGCGCTGGGATTCCAAGGCGCAAACGTTCAGCAGGGCGGCGCCGCCAACATCTACCAAAACCAGATCCTGCCACGGCTGGAACTCGAGCGGCAGCAGGTGGAACAGATGCGGCAGCGGAAGCAGATCGGCGGCCTGACGAACCAGGTGCAGCAAATCCAACGCGGCACGGGCATGCGGCAGATCGACGAAACGATCCGCCCCACCGGCCACGCCTCGACGTTCCAAAACCTCTCGCACTTCTACCCGCAGAGGTAGGGTAGGCTTCAGCCTGCCACAGTAGCGTAGGCTTCAGCCTGTCAAAGTGGGGTAGGCTTCAGCCTGCCAATCGACCGAAGTAGGGTAGGCTTCAGCCTGCCAATCCGCTCGCAATGCAGGCAGGCTGAAGCCTACCCTACTGGCAATG
>JBIIQM010000086.1:0-13476 GCA_044342075.1 Pirellulales bacterium | reverse complement strand
ATCGCCGCGGCGATCTTGAGCCCGCGGGCGAAGGCGTCCATGCCGCCGATGTGGGCGTGGAAGAGATCGACCGGCTCGAAGCTCTCGCGGCGGACCTTGGCGTCGAAATTCACGCCGCCCGGGGCGAGGCCGCCATACTTGAGAATCGAGTGCATGATCTGCGTCGTGAGGTAGATGTTCGTGGGGAACTGGTCCGTGTCCCAGCCCACGAGCGTGTCGCCGGTATTGGCGTCGATCGAGCCGAGGAAGCCCTGCATGCCGGCATATTCGAGCTCGTGCTGCATCTCGTGGCCGGCGAGCGTGGCGTGGTTGGTCTCGATATTCATCTTCACGTGCTTTTCCAGGCCATAGGTCCGCAGGAAGTTGATGCACGTGGCCGAGTCGAAGTCGTATTGGTGCTTCATCGGCTCGCGGGGCTTGGGCTCGAAGTAGAACTGGCCTGTGAAGCCGATCTCCTTCGCGTAATCCACAGCCATGTGCATGAACTTCGCGAGGTGGTCGATCTCTCGCTTCATGTCGGTGTTCCAGAGGCACTGGTAGCCCTCGCGGCCGCCCCAGAAGACGTAGCCCGCGCCGCCGAGACGGTGCGTGACTTCGATTGCCTTCTTCACCTGCGCGGCGGCGTAGGCAAAGGTCTCGACGTTGGGGCTCGTGGCCGCACCGTGGACATACCGCGGATTGCTGAAGAGGTTGGCCGTGCCCCAGAGCAGCTTCTTGCCCGACCGCTTCTGGTGCTTCTCGAGCGCGTCGGCGACGGCGTCGAAGTGCTTGTTGCTCTCGGCAAGCGTCGCCCCCTCGGGGGCGACGTCGCGGTCATGGAAGCAGTAGAAATCGCAGCCGAGCTTTTCGAGGAACTCGAAGGCCACGTCCACCCGATTGAGCGCCGCCTTCAGCGGGTCGTTCTCGGTCTCCCAGGGGCGGACCATCGTGCCGGGGCCGAAGGGATCGCCGCCGGTGCCGCGCATCGTGTGCCAGTAGGAGACGGCGAACCGCAGGTGATCCCGCATCGGCTTGCCTTCGACGAGCGCGTCGGCGTCGTAATGCCGGAAGGCCAGCATGTTCTTCGTCGTGGGGCCCTCGTACTTGATCTTCCCGATGCCCGGAAACGCCTCTGCCATGGAAATCGGCTCCTGCGGTGATTCGTGCGGCCACCCTCGATGGGCCGCGGGGCCATTGGTATACCGCCCCGCGGGGCGTTTGTCGCTACCTGCTGCGGCGCGTGGCCCGGGCGAGCAGACGCCGGCCGAAGTCGGGAAACCATTCGATGAGGCCGGCCAGCAGGCCGACCTTCCGTGGCATCACGAGCTCGCTCGTGCGGCGGTCGCAGGCCGCGAGAATCTTCGCGGCAAGCAGATCGGGGTCGAGCTGCGAGAGGCTCGTCGTGCCGCCCGGAGCCGCTGCCTCCGGCGGCAGGCCGGCGGCCTTCGCCTCCTCGGCATAGCGGGCGGCAGCCCGATCGGCGGCGGGATCATCGGCCGCCCGGCGGATCGGCCCCGGCGAAACGAGCAGCACGTGGCCGCCGCGCGGCGCCATTTCGAGCCGCACCGCGTCGACGTAGGCCGCGAGCGCCGACTTCGCCACGCTATACGGCCCCATGAATGGCATCACGATCTTGCCGGCGAGGCTGCCGATGTAGACGAGGTGGCCCCGCGCCGCGGCCACGTCGTCGGCGACGGCCTGCGTGATCTCGATGGCGGCGAGCAGGTTGGCATCGAGGTATTCCTGGATCGTCTCGCGGGAGGCTTTCAACATCGCCGCCCTGCCCGACCGGCCGACGCAGAAGAAGAGGTCGTCGATCCCGCCGAGCAGCCGCAGCGCCTCCCCTGCGACTCGCGCTCCCTCCCCTGCCCGACCGAGATCGGCCGCGACGCCGTGCAGCGATGCGATCGATTCACCCGCTCGCTCGCAGGCCTCGAACGCCTGTCGCACGCCATCGGACGACCTGCCCACGACGAGCACGGCGGCGCCCGACCGCAGCAGATGCCGGGCGATGACGAGGCCGAAGCCGGCCGTGCCTCCGGCCACGATGACGCGACGGTTTTTCCAATTCGTGTGGGGCATCCTCATTCCTCAAGGAAAAAGGTGAAAGGAAAAAGGTGTCAGGACTCTTTTTCTCACCACGAGGATGGGCAAGGAAAACGGAGGGTACGAAAAAGAGTCCTGACACCTTTTTCTTACCTTGAGGATACACTCACCGATCCTTCTGGTACGCATCCCGCCCCGCCGCCCTCCTTCCACCAACAGGACGCGCACCATGCCCGCCCCTGCCACAGCCCCCGCCGCCGCCCCCCGCATCGTCCGCACGAAGATCGTCGCCACGATGGGCCCCGCCTCGCGGTCCGAAGACTCGATCCGCGGTCTCGTCGAGGCCGGCGTCGATGTCTTCCGGCTCAACATGGCCCACGGCTCGATCCCCGAGCACCAGGAGACGCTGGAGCGGATCCGCCGCGTGTCGGAGGCGACCCAGCGGCCGGTCGGCGTGCTCGCCGATCTCGCCGGCCCGAAGATCCGGCTCGGCGAACTGCCCGGCGGGGCGGTGGAATGCATCGAAGGGGCGCATGTCAGGTTCGTCCGCGGCGCGGAGAGCCGAGATTCGGGGGAATTCACCACGAACTACGCGCCGCTCGTCGACGAGCTCTCGGTCGGCGATTCGGTGATGCTCGCCGACGGCACAATCAGCCTCGTCGTGGAGGAGCGCAACGCCGATTGGGTGCGATGCCGGGTGATCCAGGGGGGCACGATCCGCAGTCGCCAGGGCGTCAACCTGCCGGGCGTCAAGCTCTCCGTCGCGGCGATGAGCGCCGCCGACTGGCAGCACGCCGAATGGGCGGCGTCGGCCGGCGTCGACTTCGTGAGCCTGTCGTTCGTGCGATCGGCCGTCGAGGTGAAGCTGCTGAAGGAACTGCTCCGCACCCGCGGCTCGGTGGCCCGGGTCGTCGCCAAGATCGAGAAGCGCGAGGCCATCGACAACCTCGCGTCGATCGTCGAGGCCGCCGACGCGGTGATGGTGGCCCGCGGCGACCTCGGCGTCGAGACCGACGTGGCGAGCGTGCCGATGGTGCAGAAGCTGATCATCCGCACCTGCCAGCGGTATCAGAAGCCCGTGATCGTGGCCACGCAGATGCTCGACAGCATGCAGCACGCGCGGCGGCCCACCCGCGCGGAGGCCACCGACGTGGCCAACGCGATCCTCGACGGCGCGGATGCCTGCATGCTTTCCGGCGAGACGGCGATCGGCGACCACCCGCGGCTGGTGGTCGAGATGATGCGGCGGATCGCCAGTGAAACCGAGAAGCAATACCTCGCCGACCGCTGGCATTACCTCGAGGGCCGCTTCCAGGCGGCCCGCGGATCGGCGGGAGTTCCCGTGCAGGAGTTTCTCCCCGCCCCTGAATTTCTCGTCGAGGGGCTGCACCCCATCACGCAGGCCGTGGTCGACGGCGCCAGCCGGATCGCCGGCGAACTCGACGCCAAGCTCTTCGTCGTGGCGAGCAAGAGCGGCCTGACGGCGATCGCGCGGTCGAAGCGCCGCGGCGCCGTGCCGACGGTCGGCCTCTCCGACGACCCCGCCACGCTGCGGCAGATGGCGCTCTACTGGGGCGTGACGCCGCTGGCGGCCGTGGCGACCACCGAAGCGAATGCGATCCTCGAGTACGTCACCGCCTGGGGGCTGCGCGAGGGGCGTCTTCAGCGTGGCGACCGGATTTTGCTGGTGGCGGGTTCCGGTTTCGGAACGGGAGGTCACAATATGGCGTTGGTTCACGAGGTGTAGAGAGAAAAAGCAGATGAAAAAGAAGTGCGTGTTGGCTTATTCGGGCGGGCTCGATACGTCGGTGATCCTCGGCTGGCTCATCGAGAAGGGATACGACGTGATCGCGGTCTACGTCGATCTCGGGCAGCCCTGCGAGGATCGCGAGGCGACGCTCAAGAAGGCGCGGGATTGCGGGGCCGTGAAGGCCATGATCGTCGACGTGCGCGAGGAGCTCTGCCGCGACTTCGCCTTTCCGACGATGCAGTGGCAGGCCCGCTACGAGGGCACGTATCTCCTCGGCACGTCGATCGCCCGGCCGCTGATCAGCAAGGTCTGCGTGGAGATCGCCCACCGCGAAGGGGCGACGGTCTACGCCCACGGCGCCACCGGCAAGGGCAACGACCAGTGCCGCTTCCAGCTCGCCGCCGAAGCCCTCGATCCCACGATCACGGTGCTCGCCCCCTGGCGGATCGCCGAATTCCGCGACCGCTTCCCCGGCCGCAAGGAGCTGATCGAGTTTTGCGAGCAGAAAAACATCCCCGTGAAGGCCTCAAAGGGGAAGCCCTACAGCTCCGACGAAAACTGCCTCCACACGAGCTACGAGGCCGGCCTGCTCGAGGAGCTCTCGACCGACGGCTTCGGCCTCGTCGACTTCGGCATGACGGTCTCGCCGCAGGCGGCGCCCGACACGCCCGAGACCGTGAAGATCGACTTTGAAAATGGGCTGCCCGTCCGCGTGAACGGCAAGGGGATGAAGCCCCACGAGATCGTGCTCGCGCTCAACGAGATCGGCGGCCGCAACGGCATCGGCCGGACCGACATCGTCGAGAATCGGCTCGTCGGCATGAAGAGCCGCGGCGTCTACGAGGCGCCGGGCATGACGCTTCTCTACGAGGCCCACCGGCTCGTCGAGCAGATGACGCTCGACCGCGATCTCGTCCATCTCCGCGACCGGCTCTCCCCCGAGGTGGCCGAGATGGTCTATTACGGCTTCTGGTATTGCGCGAAGATGGACGCGCTGCTCGCCTTCATTCGCGAGGCGCAGAAGCCGGTGGCCGGCACGGTGGAGCTCAATCTCTACAAGGGCAACATGCTCGTGAAGAGCCGCGAGAGCGGGAATAGCCTCTACGACGCGGCGATCGCGTCGATGGAGGGGGGCGGTTCCTACAATCAGACCGATGCCGAGGGCTTTCTGCGGATCCTCGGCCTGCCTCTGCGGGTGCAGGGGCAGGTGCGGCCCCGGTCCTGAAGGCCGGCCGTCAGCAGCCTCCAGGTGACCGTGCCATGCCAGCGCTCGACGAGTCGCTCCGGCTTGCCTGGCTCTTGGCGCGGATCGACGCGCGGCGGCCGGCGTCGTGGCTGATGCTGGCGGCGGCCATCCCGATCGCGGCCGCGCCGATGGCCTGGCCCACGGCCGCGATGGTGGCGTTTGGCGCGGGGGCGGTGCTCGCGGTCGGCGCCGTTGGCAGCCTGCCGATGCGGGCCTGCGCCGCGCTTGGCCGCGGTGCGTGGGCTGAACTCGTATGGCTCGTCGAGCGAGCCGCCTGGCCTGCCGCCGGCCTTGCTCTTGGTGGGGTGATCGCCTCACCCCGGCCCGGCGCGCCGGCTTTGGCTGCGGCCGCGGGGCTCGTCGCGGCGGCGGCCACCGGGTATGCCGTGAGGCGGCGCGGCTCGCCTGCCGCCGATGCAGGGAGCCTCGCGCTCGTGATCGCGGGGATCGCCGGGGCGGCTGGCGCCATCGGGGCGGCGCAGATCGGTTCGCGGCCCGGGATTCCCGCGTGGAGCATGGCGGTGGCGATCGCCCTGGCTGCCTGGGCCGTGGCCGGGCTCGTGGCCGCCGGCATCGACTGGCGGCGAAGGGCGGCAGACGCATGGCTGCACGACGCCGGGCCGCCGCGAATGCTTCGGCTCTGTCTGACCGGGGTTGCGATGGCCTCGGCGCTGGCCGCGATGATCGGCTGGCTCTTTCTCGATCCATCGCGGGCGGCGCTCCTGCCCCTCTTGTCGGTCGGATGGTTCGTGGCGCTCGCGGTGCCGGAGGCCGCGCTCGGCGATGGCGCGAGCGATGCCGGAGGCCGGCGGCGTTGGCGGCAGTCGCTCGCTGCGATCGTCACGCCGGCGGCGATCCTCGGTTGGCCGGCAGTCGTCGCCGCCGCGCTCGGCGCCGGGGGGGTGGGCGGCATCCGCGCTGCGGCGGTCACGATCGTCGTGCTCGCCGTGGCCGCAATGCTACTGGCGGCGATCGTCTGGTCGCTCGCCGCAGCAGGGGCGTCTGCCGAGACCGCGCAGGCCGTGGCCCTGGCCGCGGCGCTCGCCCTGCCGATTTGCTTCGGGCTGGCCGCCACACGGCCGCTCGGAGCGGCCGAAGACGCCCACCAGACGCCTGGAATTGCCGCATTCGCCGCGGCCACCGCGGCACAATGACATTGAGCAATTTTCCCGTTCCTGCCACACTGACGGCCAACGGACCCGTTTTCTGCAGATACAAGAAGGAGTTGTTGTCGTGAAGGGAAACACGCTGCTGGGGGCTGCCCTCGGTCTTTTGCTGGTGCCGGCTGCGGCCGTGGCCGGCTCATTTCCGCCCAGTGAAACCATTTTCCCCGCCACGACCCGGGCTTGGTTGAGCGTCGCCAATCCCAAGGCCCTCCGGGCGGCCTTTGACCGCACCGACTACGGCCAGATGGTGAAGGATCCGGTCATGAAGCCCTTCGTGGAGAGCTTCCGCGAACAGCTGAAAAACGCCGGCAAGCAGCGGCTCGGCAAACTCGGGCTCACGCTCGAGGACCTCGAAAAAATTCCCGGCGGCGAACTTGCCATGGCCGCGATCGAGCCCACTCCGGGGTCGCTGATCTCGCTCCTGCTCGTTGATACGACCGGTAACGAGGCCGAGACGAAGGCGCTCGTCGAGCGCATCGAGCAGCGTCTGCTCGAGCAGAAGGCCACGAAAGTGGCCGACGAGGCGGCCAAGGCCGCGGGCATCACCACGTTCAAGCTGCCGCCAGAGCCAAACGCCACGGTCGCCCGCGAACGGCAGGTGTCGTTTGCCCAGGCCCCCTCGGCGCTCATCGTCGGCGACAATCCGGCGATGGTTGCGCAAGTGCTCTCCACGCTGAAGCAGGGGCGTAAGGACAACCTCTCCTCGCTGCCCGCGTTCCAGGCCGTGGCGGCCCGGTGCGGCAAGCAGGTGCCGGCGTCCGCGTCGCCCCTTCGCTGGTTCGTCGATCCGCTCGGCTACGCCAAGGTCTATCAGGTGGCCAATCCGCCGCGGGAGAAGCGCAAGGGCCCCGACTATGTCGCGATCCTGGGCCGGCAGGGCTTCGATGCCATCAAGGGAGCCGGCGGCGTCGTCTTCTTCGACGACGGCATCTACGAGGCCCGTCACCACACGATGGTCTATGCTCCTCCGCTGCCCGGCCGGCAGCCCCTCGCGGCCGATCGCTTCGACCTCGCCGCGCGGATGCTGCAGTTTCCCAACGCCGACCGGATCGACCCGCCGCAGTGGGTGCCGCGCGACGTGTCGAGCTGGGTGGCGATGCAATTCGACCTCGCCAATGCCTTCCATTCGGCCGAGTCGCTGGTGGACGACATCGTCGGCGAGAAGGGTGTCTTCGACGACGTGATCGCCTCGCTCAAGGAGGATCCGGATGGTCCCCAGATCGACGTCGAGAAGGATCTCGTCGCCTGCCTCGGCAAGCGTGCTTCCGTCATCAGTGATTACGCCACGCCGATTGGCACCGATTGCGAACGGCTGGTGATCGCGATCGAGGCCAGCGACCCGGAGAAGGTCGCCGCCACCGTCGCCAAGAGCATGGCCACCGATCCCGACATGCAGAAGGTGGAGTCGGGCGGGCATGTGATCTGGGAGATGATCGACCGCTCGATGGCGATTCCGAAGCTCGAGGTCGAGACGCCGGGCGGCGCCATCGCGCACGCCGATGGCGGCGACGACGACGACGCCCACCGGCGCCGCAGCCGGCTTCGCGAACGCGAGGAAAAACTGCTGCCACATTCGGCGGTGACCGTGGCCCATGGCCATCTCTTGATCGCTTCTCACCGCGACTTCCTCGAGCGCGTGCTGGCCACGAAGGGGGGCGTCGAGTCGCTCGGCTCCGCTGCCGATTACGCGGCCGTCACCGGCGAGATGAAGAAGCTCTTCCCGACGACATCGGCGATGCGGTCGTTTGGCCGGGCCGAAGAGACGGTGCGGCCGTCCTACGAGATGCTGAAGTCCGGCTCGATGCCCAAGTCGAAGAGCCTCATGGGCCAGTTGCTCAACGGCCTGCTCGGCGATGGCAAGGAAGGCAGCGTGCGGTCGCAGAAGATCGACGGCAGCACGCTGCCCGACTTCGAACTCATTCGCCGCTACTTCGGCACGTTTGGCCTGGGCATGGAAACGGTCGCCGACGGCTGGTACCTGGCCGGGATCGCCCTGCCTCGCAGCCAGCAGGAGCCCGAGGTGGCCCGCACGCCCGCCACGCCCGTGGGGCGGTAGCCCAAGAGACAGGCTGAAGCCTGTCCTACTGGGAATCGACGACCGCCCAGAAGGGATGCTGGCGATCGCCGCGGAGGCGGAGGTCTTCGAGGAGCACGTCCACGCTCGGTTCGATGCCGTCGCGGGCGAGCTTTCGGCCGTCGAGCGTGACGGAGATCGGCCGGCTGAAATCGACGAGTTCCGGTGAAAGCCAGACCTTCACCCGGTCGGCGCCGCAGCGCACCACGACGCCGTTGCCCGGCGTCGTCTTCGCCTCGATCGAGAGCGGACGGAAGCCCGCTGCCGGCGGCCACTGCGCGGGCAGGACGATGGTCTTCGGCGGCGCGCCTGCGAGTTCCACCCACCAGAAGAAGCGGTCCCACGGCCGCATCGCGACGGCGTCGATCGACGGCGGAAAGAACGTCCGCTGCTTGCGGTTCATCCAATCGAAGATCCGCAGCAGTTCATCGGAAAAGTGCTCGTGGCCGCGGCCGCGGTATTCGACGTAGGTGGTGTCGAAACCTTTCGTGAAGTAGCGGTCGAGGTCCATGCCGTTGCGGCCCATGAGCGCGGAATCGAGTTCTCCGGCGACGATGTAGATCGGCAGCGTGCGGGCGTTGTGCCAGTAGTGGTTGACATACTTCCCGGCGGCCGGCGAGATCGCCACGAGCCCCGCCCAGAGGTCGGGGTGGGCCAGCGCGATATCCCAGGCCGCGTCGCCGCCGAGCGAGTGCCCCGAAAGAAAGACCCGGTCGGTGTCGATCGAGAACCGCTGCTGCGCGGCCCGCAGGGAGTCGAGCACCGCCGCATGCTCGCGGGCCGAGTAGGCGTAGGCGGGCTGTCCGGCGGACGCCCACGCGGGGGCGATGACGATCGCGCCGTGCCGCGCGGCCTGCCCGCGGCGGATGCCGTCGGGGCCGGGCTGCCCCGCCCACCACTCGATCTGGTTGAGCGGCGTGGACCAGGCGGAATGCAGCGTCACGATCGCGGGGTAGCGACGCAGCGGGTCGTATTCGGGGGGGAGTTGCACCAGGCATCGCACCGCCGACCCGCCGTCGCGGGCCGGCAGTTCGACTTCGTGGAGCCCCAGTGCGATCGCCGCCGGCGGATCGAGCGGCGGCCGCATCTGCCGGGCGATGCTCGCGACCGTGGCCGGAGAAAACGCCTCCTCGCCGCCGAGCCTCACGCGCAGCTTCCGGCGGGCCTCGGCATCGTTCTCCCGCAAGTAATCGCGGACGAGGTCGCGGACCCGCGCGGCCGAGACCGCGAGCTTGAGGTTGTCGGTGGCGTCGGCGGCGCCTTGCAGCCAGCCGGAAATCGCGATCGCCAGCCCGCGGTCGGCGGGCAGCGTGGGATCGGTGCCGAGCCGTTCGAACGCCGCGAGCCGGTCGAGCGAGGAAAACGAGAGCTCGCGGCCGATCTCTTCGACGATGCCCGCCGCGGGGGAGTCGCTCGCCGCATCGCCAGTGGCGGCGAGTCGCTCGCGAATCGCCTGAACGAGCCTGCGCGCCCGCTCCTGCCGCTCCCGGTAGGAATCGCGGGCTTCGCGCACCGCCTCGATCACTTCGCCGCCGGCGTCGGCGGCGGGAAAATCGGCGAGCAACTGCATCGCGAAGCGGTCCTGGCCCGCCCGGCTCCGCATCAGAATTTCGTCGAGCAGCCTGGCGGCGGCCAGTTCCGCGAGTCCCTTGCGTTCGGCGGAGAGGCTGGCGAGATCGGGAAAACCGGCCAGCACGGCATCGAGTTCCTGGCGGGCGTCTTCATACCGCTCGGATTGCAGGAGCAGCCGCACGACCCGCAGCCGCTGATCGGGATCCGTGCGGTCGATGTGCTGGTCGATGACCCGCCGCAAGACATCCCGCGGGATCGACGACGTGGCGACACGCATGTCGAGGAGCACCGGATGCTCCGTTGCGATCCCCTCCACGCTCGTCCAGCGCGGCGTGATCCGCGTGATGCCCTGCACGAGGTCGACCCGTCCGGAGCCGGTGGCCAAGCCGATCACCCGCCGGCCGAATTCGTCGAATGGCGTCGTCTCCACGATGCCGCCGACGGCCGTCACCCGCCGGCCGTTCTCCGGCACCCGCTGGGGAATGTCGATCCGCTCGAGACCGGGGCCGGGCTCGGATTCCTCCACCTTCACGACCCGCCGCTTGGAGACCATCGTGCGGGTGAGTTCGTCGTCGCACATCAGGATCGGCGTGCCGGTCGGGTTGCCGCGGGCGGCTTCGATCGCCGGGTCGAGGGCCACGCCCGGCAGCATCACGAAGCGGCCCTCGAGGACGCGGCCGTCGGAGAGTTCGACCCGATCCGCCGCCGCTCGTGGAGCCGCCGGTCCGGCCGCCAGCAGCAGGGCCGAGACGAGGAGGAGGCGGGGCAAGGGGCGGGGGCGTCGCTGGAGCATCGTTCCAGTGTAGCGCGAGTGGGTGTTTCTTGACGATGGGCCTGCCACCGTCGCACAATCCCTAGGTAACTTCGCCATCGGCAACTTCGACCACGGCAGCTTCGACCACCTGAGGAAAATCTGGCTCATGCGAGGAGTGTTCAGGCGAATCCTGCTGGTCGGCGTGGCCTCCTCCCTGCTCCTGCCCGTGGCGATGTCGGTCGTCTTCGGCCTGGGCGCGCTGCTCGATTCGCTCGGCGACGAAACCGGCGGCGCCGTGTGCGGCCGCGTGGCGCTCGGGCTGGCCGCGCTTTGGCTCACGGCCGTGATCGCCACTGCGGTGGCCAGCGGCGTTTCCGCGCTCGACCAGCCTCCCGCCCGCCCGCCGCGAGACCAGCGGCCGCGGCGGCTCCCGGAAGAGCCCGGGCGGGGGCCCGGCGATGCCGATTGAATTCCGTTGCACGGGGTGCCGGGCGAAACTGCACGTGCCCACCCGCTGGGGCGGAACGACGGTCCCCTGCCCCAAGTGCCAGACCCGCGTCGTGGTGCCCGGCATGGACCGCGGTGCGGCCACTGCCAAGACGACATTCGAGACCCGCGAGGTCGAAGCGTCGATCGCCGCGCTCGAGGCGCCGGGGGGCGTCTTCGCCGATCCGGGATTTCGACTGCCGGCTGCCGGCGTGAACGACGCTTCAGAAGCGGTGGGGCCGGCGATCGCCGTTCCCGTGGGCGTGACGCTGCCGCGCTGGGCGGTTTATGCTCTCGCGATCCTCGTGCCCGTGGTCGGCATCGTGGCGTTCGTGCTCGGCGCGATGTTCGGCGGGCCCTGGGTCGGACTGTTTCGGCGGTAACGCGTCACCGCTGTCGCCATTCGGGAGATCAGCATGCGACTCCGTGCCGGGCTGCCAGCGACGATCCCCCTGCTCGTCGCCGTCTCGCTGCTGACGGCCCGGCGTGGATCGGCCGCCGACGTCTCGTTCGCCTCCGAGGTCGCACCGGCGCTGCTGGAGAGCTGCAGCGGCTGCCATGGCGACGATCGCCCCAGGGCGGGCTTTTCGGTGACGTCCTTCGCGCGGCTCATGCGCGGTGGCCAGAGCGGCCCCGCGATCCTCGCCGGCAAGGGGGCGGAGAGCCTGCTCGTGAAGAAGATCAAGGGCATGGACATCGAAGGACAACGGATGCCGATCGGAAGGCCGCCGCTCGCGGCCGACGTCATCACACGCGTGGAGCGATGGATCGACCAGGGGGCCAAGCTCGACATGCTCTCGGACCAAGCCACGCTCGCGGCAGTCGTGTCGGCCGGCAGGGTACGGGCCATGCCGCACGATCAGCTTTTGAAGCATCGCTTTGAGGCGGCCGAAAAACTCTGGCGACGGGCGTTGCCCGATGAGCAGCCGATCGTCGAGCCGCGCGACGGCCTGATTGTCATCGGCAATGCGAAGGCGGCGGACATGGCGGCGGCCGCCACTGCCGGCGAGAAGGCTGCAGCGGCGGTGCAGCGGTTGCTCGTAAGCGAGGATGCGCCGCTCGTGAAAGGGGGCGTGGTCGTCTACGTGCTTGCCAAGCCGGTCGATTATTCCGAGTTTTGGGAGGTGCTCCTCCTCGACGAGCGACCCAAGGAGCTCGTGGCCAACGCGGGCATGATCGGCGATGTCGCCTATGGAGCGTTCGTCTTGCCGCCGGCCGATGTCGAGTCGCTCGCGGCTGAGCAGATCGCCGCCGCGGCCTTCCTGGCGCGGGGCGCGCCGGCCTGGTTCGCCAGCGGCGCCGGGAGAATGGTGGCCATGAAGGTGAGCCCCAGATCGCCGGTCGTGAAAGCCTGGCGCCGCGAGCCATTCGAGCACCTGCAGCGGCTCGAATCGGCCGACGATTATTTTGGCGGTCGCGCCGGGCCGGTGGCGATCGCGGGGATCGGCGGCGGCTTCATCCCGTCCATTGCGAAGTCGGAATCGCGGCTGCGGGCGGTTATCCAAGCGCTCGACGCCGGGGCTCCCTTCGGCAAGGCGTTTGCCGATGTCTTCAAGGAGTCCCCGGAGACGCTCTTCGCCGCATGGGCCAAGAAGGAGGCCCGGAAGCCGGTGGGGAGCGGGCGGCGATAAGTTTTCCACCGCAATGCCGTGGCGCCGGGGAATGCGGAGAGCTCGTCGATAAAAAGACGGGGGTGCCTTGGATTCCGGGGCATGTGATCCGAGCGACGACGGGCGAACCGCCGTCTCCGGCTATACACGCGGCCAGAACCATCGGCCCCCAACGAGCCTCGTTAAGAGCTCACCGGCATGGTTCGACGCAACACGAACATGGCAGAAAACTTATCGCCGCACGCTCCTTTCGCGGATCAATCATATCAACCGTCGAAGGCGTCGCGGCCGAGCGGTTCCATCGACTTGGTGTTGCGCTCGACGGCGAGCACCACCGTCTGCCGCTCCACGCCGTCGGCGGTGCTGGCGATGATCGGCAAAACCTGCCTCTTGTTGGGCAGATCGACCCGCACGCGGAACGTGCCGTCGGGCTGCACCTTCACCGGCTCGCCTTGCAGCGTCACATAGGAGCCCGGCTGGGTGACGCCGTAGACGATCATCTCGGCATCGACCTCCAATTGGAAGTCGCTCGTCCGCTCCTGGTCGGACTCGGATTCCGACGAAGCCCGGCGCGTGGCCGGCGGGCCCATCGGCCGGCGCAGCCGCTCTTCGAAGAGCTCCTGCAGTTCGGTGCTGTTGTTCTCCGGCGAGAAGCCGCCGCTCATCGAGTAGATCTTTTCACAGTTGGCGGCGATGTCGCCCCAGTGGGCGTCGAGCGTGTCGCACTGTGATCCGGCGGGCGTGGAGACGGCGTTGCTGCGGGCGAGCGCGTGGAAGCGGCCCGCCGGCGTGG
>JBIIQM010000085.1:0-13501 GCA_044342075.1 Pirellulales bacterium | reverse complement strand
TATCAGAATCAATGAGCGAATCGAGCACGGCAATGGATGCGACTGCTGGCGTCAACGCCTCCTCCGCGACGGCTAACCCGTCGTTGGGTGCGCTCGTCGTGCGCGACCAGGTGCTCGCGCCTCAATTCCCCCAGGCCTATCCCCCGGCGTATGGCGGCGAAGACCCGCTGGCAGGTGGCGTCGACTTTCGCCGCGTCTGGCACTCGTTTCGCCGACGGTGGCTGCCGGCCGTGGCGCTCGGCACGCTGCTGGCGGCCGTGGCGGCCACCTCCGTCTGGTTTTTCATGCCGCGCGGCTTCGAGGCCGTGGCCTGGCTGCGAGTGAGCGCCAAGGCGGGCATGCTCGGCGGCGGCGGCCGCGATAGCGGTGAGTATGAGGCCTACCGCAAGACCCAGGTTACGCTCATCAAGTCGCCCTTTGTGCTCACCTCGGCGATGCGCCGGCCCGGCATCGCCGACCTCCCCACGCTGCGGGAGCAGAAGGAAGACCCGGTGGGCTGGCTCACGCGGTCGATCCAGGTCTCCGCCCCGATGGAGTCGGAAGTGGTGCAGGTGCGGCTGCGCGGTGAGCATGCCGCCGACATCGCAAAGATCGTCAACGCCGTCACTTCGTCCTATCTCGAAGACATCGTCAATAAGGAGCGGGCCGAAAACCTCGGCCGCCGCGATGCACTCGAGAAGAAATACAAGGAAAACATGGCCGAGATGCGGGAGATGCGGGAGACGTTCAATACGCTCGCCCGCACGCTCGGCACCCGCGATAGTTCCGAGGTGGCGACGCAGCGCAGCCTCCTGCTCGACCATCTCGGCACGTTGCGATCGCAGCTCTCGCAGACCCAGCGCGACCTCACGGCGATCGACGCGGAGCTCTCGATCATCGACGCCAAGGCACGGGGCGAGATCGCCAGCGAAGACGCCCTGCCGGACGAGGTGGTGGAGTCGGCGATCATCCGCGATCCGCAGATCATCGAGCTCGGCGAGCGGCTCGCAGCCATCGAGGAATCGATCCTCTTCCAGGAGCAACGCAGCGCCCGCGGCGGCAACGAGCCGGCCGTGAAACGGCTGCGGGCCCAGCGGGATCAGGTGGCGCGGCGGATCGGCGAGCGGCGGAACGAGCTCCGGCCTCAGATCGTCGCCCAGCTCTCGCTCGAAGGGGTCGGCCGCCGTTCCGGCCAGGTCATGGAAAGCCCGGTCGTGCTCAAGATGCGCCGGGAGATGCTCGCCTTGAGCGTCGCTGAGATCTCGAAGGAATTCGACAAAGTCGCCAAGGAGGCGACGGAGCTCGGCAAGGCCAACGCCGATCTCGAGGCCCGGCGGAACGAGATCGAGCAATTGCAACGGGTGACCGACCAGATCGGCATCCAGCTCGAGACCTCCTCGCTCGACCTCTCGATGCCCAGCCGCGTGACGCTCATCGAGGAGGCGGGAGTGCCCGAGGGTAATGACCGCCTGTTTCGGCTGATGCTCTCGTCGCTCGCGGGCCTCGCCGGCCTCGTGCTCGGCGGCGGCGTGATCGTGGCGTTCGATTACCTGCGCGATCGGCTCAGCACGACCGACGAGGTGCCGCGCCGGATCGGCGTGCGGATGCTCGGCTCGTTGCCGAAGGTTGGGCGTTCGCGCCGCGGCTCCCGCGACGGGCTCCTTGCCGAGTGCGTCGATGGCATCCGCGCCCTCGTGATGCAGTCGGGCCGCGAGGCGCCGAAGGTGATCCTCGTGACGAGCGCCGTCGAGCACGAAGGCAAGACGACATTCGCCTCGCAGCTCGCCGCGAGTCTCGCCCGGTCCGACAAGCGCACGCTCCTGCTCGACGGCGACCTTCGCAATCCCAACGCCCACGTCGCCCTGGAATTGGAGCAGGGCGTCGGCCTCTCGGAATTGCTGCGTGGCGAGATCGTGAGCGATGAGGCGGTGCAGCCGACGAGCATCGACGGCCTGTTCGCCGTCACCGGCGGCCAGTGCGACTATGCGGCCGTCACGGCGCTTTCCCGTCCGGAGCTTGCCAAGGTGATCAAGGGCTACCGCGAATCGTTTGAGCACATCGTGATCGACGCCGGCCCCGTGCTGGCCTTCGCCGACGCGCTCCTCCTCGGGCAGCAGAGCGACATCGCCATCGTGGCGACCATGCGCGACACGAGCCGGACTCCGCTGGTGAATTCGGCGATCGAGCGGCTGCGGGCGGTGGGCGTGCGAGTGTTGGGCGTGGTGATGAATGGCGTCGTCGATGCCGGCCCGCGTCGGCTCTATGCGTCGCCGCTGCCGCGCTAGCCGTGGCGCTCAGGGGTGAGCGATGAGAAAAGCCGGTTTTTGGTCGGGCCTACTGCCGGTGCTCGCAGGAGTCGTGCTCGTCGCCGGCGTGACGGCGGTGCAGGGGCTCTGGACCGACCGCTGGACGGGCCGCAACGTGGCCGCGGATCTGCAGCAGGCGGCGGAGAAGCTCGAGTCAAAGTTTCCCGCTGCGTTTGGCGAGTGGCAGTTCGTGCAGGAACTCGCTTCGGATCCCAAGCAGCTCGAACGGGCCGGGGCCGTGGGGCACATCTCCCGGCTCTTCACCAACAAGGAAACGGGCGCGAAGGTGTCGGCGTTCATCGTCTGCGCCACGCCGCACGACGCCTCGGGCCACACGCCCGACCGTTGCTACCCCGGCGCCGGTTTCGAGATCGCCGAGCAAGAGCACCGCCAGAGCATCCCGCTCGCCGACGGCCGCACCGCCGAGACCTTCACGGGCACCTTCCGCAAGACCGGCCAGACGCTGCGGGTCTTCTGGACCTACGGTGTGGACGGCCGCTGGATTGCGCCGCAGATCGCCCGGATCGAGCTCGCCGGGAAGTCGGCGGTCTACAAGCTCTACGCCATCATCGACGAGACGCGCCTGCCGGGCGGGCAGGCCTCGGTCGTATGCGCCGACTTTCTCTCCGCGCTCCTTCCGGCGTTCGACGAGGCGATGTTCGGCGTGAAACCCGTGCCGGAGCCGGAAAAAACCGCTGCCGGAGACTTGGGCAAGCGGCGCTGACCCGGCCGCTTCGGCGCGGTATCGTACCCGAGGTCATCCATCTCTCGGGAGAACATTCGTGGCAGTCTCATCCAAGCGGGCTTTGATCACGGGCATCACCGGCCAAGACGGCTCCTATCTGGCCGAACTGCTGCTCGACAAGGGCTACGAAGTGCACGGCCTCGTCCGTCGGTCGAGCACGTTCGGCACGCAGCGGATCGAGCACCTCTACCGCGACATCCACGATGTCGACCGCCCACTCACGCTGCACCATGGCGACATGGCCGACGGCAACGGCCTCAACCGGCTGATCCGCGAGATTCGGCCGACGGAGGTCTACAACCTCGCCGCGCAGAGCCACGTGCGGGTGAGCTTCGACCAGCCCACCTACACCGCCGACGTCACCGCCGTCGGCACGCTGCGGCTCCTCGAGGCGATCCGCGATCTGCAAGACTCCGTGGGCTACCAGATCCGCTTCTATCAGGCGTCGAGCTCGGAGATGTATGGCAAGGTCGTCGAGACCCCGCAGCGGGAGACCACGCCCTTCTACCCGCGGAGCCCCTACGGCGTCGCGAAGCTCTACGCCCACTGGATCACGGTGAACTACCGCGAGAGCTACGGGCTCCACGGCTCCTGCGGCATCCTCTTCAATCACGAAAGCCCTCGCCGCGGCGAGACGTTCGTGACCCGCAAGATCACGCGGGCCGCCACGCGGATCAAGCTCGGCCTGCAGAAGAAACTCTACCTCGGCAATCTCGACGCCCAGCGCGACTGGGGCTTCGCCGGCGATTACGTGGAAGCGATGTGGCTCATGCTCCAGCAGGACGAGCCCGACGACTACGTGATCTCCACCGACGAGACGCACTCCGTCCGCGAATTTTGCGAAAAGGTCTTCGGTCGGCTCGACATGGACTACCGCGATTTCGTCGAGATCGACCCGCGCTACTTCCGTCCGGCAGAAGTCGACCTGCTGCTCGGCAGCTCGGAGAAAGCCCGCAGGCAGCTCGGCTGGAAGCCGCGGGTCTCGTTTGACGAACTGGTGTCGCTGATGGTCGATGCCGACCTGGAGCTCGCCCGCAAGGAGCAGGTGCTGCTCGCGGCCGGCCACGATGCGATGATGCCCAATCGCTAAGCCAATCGCCATGATCGACCTTGCAGGCAAGCGGATCGTGGTGACGGGGGGCGCCGGCTTTCTCGGCCGCGCGGTCTGCCGCGTGCTGCGCGACCGCGGCGTGAGCGATGATCGGCTCTTCGTGCCGCGCCGGCGCGACTTCGACCTCACCTTCGAGGCCGATGTGAAGCGGCTCTACGAGACCGCCCGCCCCGACGTGGTGATCCACCTCGCGGCCGAGGTCGGTGGCATCGGCGCCAACATGGAGCAGCCGGGGCGATTCTTCTTCGCCAACATGGCGATGGGCCTGCACCTCGTCGAGCATGCCCGCCGGCACGGCCTCGAAAAATTCGTCCACACCGGCACCGTCTGCGCCTATCCCAAGCACTGCCCGATCCCGTTTCGCGAAGACGATCTCTGGAACGGCTATCCGGAGGAGACCAACGCCCCCTACGGCGTCGCGAAGAAGGCGATCTTCGTGATGCTCGACGGCTACCGGCGGCAATACGGCCTCAAGAGCGCGGTCGTGGTGCCGGTGAACCTCTACGGCCCGGGCGACAACTTCGACCCGCGCTCGAGCCACGTGATCCCCGCGCTCATCCGCAAGTGCGAGGAGGCGCGGCTCGCCGGCGCGCCGGAGGTGGTCTGCTGGGGCACCGGCTCCGCCACCCGCGAATTTCTCTACGTCGACGACGCGGCCGAAGGCATCGTGCGGGCCGCCGAGAAGATGGAGGATCCGCTGCCGATCAACCTCGGCGGCGGCATCGAGATCCCGATCCGCGACCTCGTGGGCCAGATCGCCAGGGCCTGCGGCTATTCCGGGAAAATCACCTGGGACACCACGAAGCCCGACGGCCAGCCGCGCCGGGCGCTCGACATCTCGCGGGCCCGCGAATTGCTCGGCTGGGAGCCGAAGCAGCCCTTCGACGCTGGCCTGGCCACGACGGTCCGCTGGTGGCGCGAACAGGCCACATCGCCCGCTTTGTAGTAGGACAGGCTTCAGCCTGTCTGGATTGATGACAGGCTGAAGCCTGTCCTACTTGAAATGCGGGGAGGCACGGGGCTGCACATGCCCCGGGAGCCGGCGTATGCTGACAAGCGCAGCCAGGATGGCGAAGCGCGGTCAGCATCCGAGCGAGCGAAGGGCAGGATGCCCGTAGCGAGCGTCCGGCGACGGGGTACGGGGCACCCGAAGCCGGGTTGGGCGCGTCGACGTAGAGCGTGCTCAGTCCAGCGGCTCGAGCGCGCCGTGGCCGAGGATGAACTTTCGCGTGCCGGCGGGGCCGTCGAAGATCACCGTGCCGACCGATCGCGGGCCGGTGCCGCTGATGCCGGAGAGCACGCCCTCGCCGTATTCGGCGTGGCGGACTCGTTGCCCGGCTTCGTAGTTGTGTTTGGGCTTCGACATGCCGGCGAGCTTTGCGGCCAGATCGGCGGCGGTTGAAAAGGCCGCGGTCTGGCGGCGGGGCTGGCGGCGCGAGGAGGTGGCCGGGGCTTCGTCGAGTTCGAGCGTGAGGCCGTCTTGTCGCGCGATGCCGCTGCCCGCGACGGGCTCGTCGTGAGCCATTTCGTCTCCATGGGCGTCAGCGAAGCCGCCGTCGTCTGCCGACGAATCATCGAAGAATGACTCGACTGACAGACTGCCCGAGGCGGGCGCCTCCGGGCCGGCGAGCACCGTCTCGCTGCCGGTCATCTCCGTGAGGAAGACGCTCGGCGCGGAGATGCGTCGCGTGCCGCGGTAGTCGCGCATCCGCGCGCAGCTGGCGTGCACTTCCTGCATGCCGCGGGTGATCCCCACGAAGACGAGCCGGCGCTCCTCCTCGAGCTGGTCGGGGCTGTCGAGGCTCCGCTCGTGTGGCAGGATGCCGTCTTCCATCGCCACGAGATAGACGACCGGAAACTCGAGTCCCTTGGCGGCGTGGAATGTCATCAGCGCCACGCGCTCCACGGTCGGGTCCCAGACGTCGGTGTCGGCCACGAGCGCCGTCGTCTCGAGGAAGGCGCCGAGCGGGTCGTCGTCTCCGTCGGCGTTGCCCCCTTCGGCCCGGCCGACGGCGATGTCGTCGTCGAGCTGCTGCGCGGCGGTGATCAATTCCTCCACGTTCGCCAGACGGTCGTTCCCCTCTTCGTCCACGCCGTCATCCGCGAGCCACTGCCGGTAGCCCGCCCGGTCGAGGACAGCCTCGAGCAGGCTGGCGACCCGCAGGTCTGGGGCGGCGGCGAGCGCGGAAAGCTCGGCGTGGAGCCGGGCGAATTGCTGGAGGGCGTTCGTCGCCCGCTTCGAAAGGCCGGGGATGTTGGCGGCCCGCGCGGCCGCCTCCAGCCGGTTCAGGCGGTGATCCTCGGCCCAGGCGGCGAGCAATTCGAGCGATTGCCGGCCGATGCCCCGCGGGGGCACGTTGACGACCCGCAGCAGGGCCTCGTCGTCGCGTGGATTCTTCAGCAGCCGCAGCCAGGCCACGACATCGCGGATCTCGCGCCGCTTGAAGAACTCGAGGCCGCGGACGAGCTGATAGGGCACGCCGCGGCTGCGGAGCGCCACTTCGAGCGACCGCGAGAGGGCGTTGGTGCGGAAGAGGATCGCAAAGTCGCGCGGCGAGCGCTTGCCCGACGAGACGGCATGGGCGATCTCGTCGGCGATCCGATCGGCCTCGTCGTGGCTCGTCGTGTCGAGCACGATCCGTACCGGATCGCCCGGGCTGGCGTTGGTGACGAGCCGCTTTGGCTTGCGGCGGGCGTTGTTGGCGATGAGGCGGTCGGCCGTGCCGAGGATGTTGGCGGTGCTGCGGTAGTTGTGCTCGAGCTTGACGACGGCGGCCGAAGGATAGTCGCGCTCGAATTCCAGGATGTTGCGGATGCTCGCGCCGCGCCAGCCGTAGATCGCCTGGTCGGGGTCGCCCGTCACGGCGAGGTTGGGATGGTCGATCGAGAGGCCGCGGACGATGCAATACTGCGCGGCGTTGGTGTCTTGGTATTCATCGACGAGGATCCAGCGGTGCCGCGCATCGAGGATCGCCCGCAGGTCGGGGTTGTCGGTGAGCAGCCGGGCGACATGCACGAGCAGGTCGTCGAAGTCCACCGAGTTGGCGTCGAGCAGCATCTGCTGGTAGACGGGCCAGAGCCGCCGGGCCACTTCATCGGCCGGGCGTCCCCAGCGAGGCTCGAAGGTTTCCGGGGTGAGCAGGTCGTTCTTCGCCCGGCTGATGGTGCCCGCGAGGCGGTCGATCGGCGTGTGCGAGAGCGAGAGGCCGAGCTTCTTCGCGGCCCGCTTGAGCACCGCGCCGGCGTCGTCGGGATCGAGGATCGAGTAGTCGCTGGTGAGGCCGACGAAGCCGGCGTGCCGCCTCAGGAGGCGGGCGGCGAAGCGGTGGAAGGTGCCCATCTCGACCGGCTGGGGGCCGACGAGCTCCGCGACGCGGCGGCGCATCTCGTCGGCGGCCTTGTTGGTGAACGAGAGGGCGACGATCTCTGAGGCCGGCACGCCCTCTGAAATCAGGTGGGCGATGCGGTGGGTGACGACGCGGGTCTTGCCGCTGCCGGGGCCGGCCAGCACGAGGAGCGGGCCTTCCATGTGTGTGGCGGCCTGCCGCTGCGATTCATTGAGGGAGTCGATGGAAAGGCGTGGCACGGGGGGAGTGCTAGCAAGCAAGCAGAGGCGAGGTAGTCGAATATCCGTCGCTTGGAGTATATTCCCGCGCGGTCAGAGTCGGGCACGGTTGCCCGCCGGCCGCATACGACCCATAAACACGGATCAGGAACGAACGGGAGGGACCCCCCAATGCCGCGCATCCCCTACAAAAACCTCGCCCAGTCGGACGAACTCGCTGAAAAGCTCGAGATGAGCACCGCCGAGATCGGCCTCTCGGTGCGCACGACCAACTGCCTCGAAGAACGGGGCATCTTCACGGTGCACGACCTGCTCAACTGCACGCGGGCCGACCTGCTCTCGATCTCCAACTTCGGAGAGAAGACGCTCGAAGAGGTCTATCGGTCGCTCGAGAAGATCGGCTTTTTCCGTGCCGCAGCCTCCGCCGACGCCAAACGGCAGGAAACGACGGTTGCCTGACGGTCGGCCACCGGCCCGCGCGGGTATACTCCGGGCTGACCGAGGAGGCCGATCGTGAAACTGCCGCGGTTTTTCGGCAAGAAGCGCGGCCACCGGCGCACCGGCTTGGCGGTCTGGGGCTCCGTGGGCGAAGGACTGTTCTACGCCGCGCTCGTCGCGGCCGGGTTGCTCTTTGGAGGCCTGCTGCTTTCCGGCGCCATGGGCGAGGCGCCGGCGGGCGGAGCCGGAGCGGCGCTTGGCCGCGGGCAGGCCTGGTGGCTCTGGCTGCTCACGTTCCTCATTCCCGGCGCGCTGCTCGCCTTCGGCGGCTCGGGGCTCGTGCGCGTGATCCGCGCGTGGGGCAAGTCGGACGAGCGCCGGGCGGCCGCCGTCGAGATCCCGTCGCTCCTCGACACGATGGGGCATGCGGCCGACGAGGCCCCCGGGCATCCCGGCGTGCCCACCTGCGACGACCTGGTCAACTCGCCCGGCACGATCCTCCGCTATCGGCTGCCGATCGAGAGCCCGGAGAACTGGACGCTGCTGGGCTTCGGCCTCTTTGCGCTGCTCTGGAACGCCATCGTGCTCGTGCTGGCCGTGGGGGCCGGTCTCGACCTCATGAGCGGCCGCACCGACTGGCTCCTGCTCGCGCTGCTCGTGCCGTTCGTGGCCGTTGGCATCGGGGGCTTCGTGCTCTTTGGCCGGGCTTTCTTTCAGGCGACGGCCGTCGGTCCGACGCAGATCGAGATCTCCGACCATCCGCTCCTGCCCGGCGGCGGCTATGACGTCCTGCTCGGCCAGGGTGGGGTGGGAAACTTTCGCTCGCTCGAGCTCCATCTGGAGCTCGAGGAGCTGGCCACGTTTCGGCAGGGCACCGACATCCGCACGGAGCGATCGGTCGTCTGGCGGGAACTCATGAAGGAATGGAAGAACGTGCAGCTGGCCCCCGGGGCGCGGTTCGAAACGCATGTCACGGTCGTGATCCCGTCCGATGCGATGCATTCGTTCGCCTCCGACCACAACGCCGTCAAGTGGCGGCTCGTCGTGCGCGGCCGGCCGGAACGGCGGCCCGCGTTCCTGCGGGTCTTTCCGCTCGTGGTCTTCCCGGCGCCCGCCGCCCCGGTGCCGCGCGCCAGGCGTGTTGCCGCCTGGCAGGAGGTTTCGTGAAAGTCTCCGCCGCCAATGGCCCGCCAGCACCGCCTTCGCCCAAGGTGACCGCGCAATTCGACCGCGTGGGCCGCGATTACGAGCCACTCCAACATCTTTCGATTCGGTATCAGGTCGATGGTATCGACGACACCGTGGTCACGGCAATCGAGCGATCGGTGCTCTGGTATACCGAGGGCAAGGGAGAGGAGGATCTCGGCATCCATCTGTTCGAGCGGCTCGATGATCCCCAAGGGCTCGCCGCCGCGCTGCCGGAAGCCTCGTTCGCGGTGCGCCTGCCGACAAGCCCGCTTTCCTACGAAGGGGTGATCGTCAAGGTGCGCTGGTGCGTGCGGGTGAGGCTCTTCTTCGCCGGCGGCCGCGATTTCGTCTCGGAGCACGTCTTCGACGTCGGCCGCATTCCGCCCGCCCGTCGGCCGCGCGAGCCGCTCGGCGCCGTGGAGCGGGGGTGAATGGTGGATGCCGTGCCGGCCGGGTTCTCCGGCGATTCGATCGGCAATCCATTCGCCACGCGTCACACGCGGCCGGGACGCATCGAGCCGCTCGACGAGCGGGGCCAGCCACGCGACCTGAAGGCGGTTCTGGAAAAGCTCGCTGCGCTCGGCGGCCGTGCCGCGATCCGCGGACCCCATGGCAGCGGCAAGACGACGCTGCTCGAACACCTGGCCCAAGGGCTTAAAGACCGCGGTATCGCGGTCGAGCGTGTGCGGCTGCGGGCTTGGCGGGATGGCACGGCGGCCGCGGTCGCCGATGTGGCCGCGGCATTCCGCGCGATCCTGCGGTGCGCCGCCGGCGGCACGGTCTGCATCGACGGCTGGGAGCAGATGGGCCCCGCCGCGGCGGTCGCCGGCGCGCTTGCGTGGCTGCGGGGCTGCGGCCTCGTCGTGACGACGCACCGCAGCACCCGCCTGCCGCTGCTCGTCGCGTGCGACACAAGCCCCGTGCTGCTCGCGGCCATCGTCCGCCGCCTTCACGGCCATGCGTCGTGGGGCGGTTCGCTGATCCGGGATGCCGATCTCGAAACTTCCTTTTCGCGCCACGGCGGCAATATCCGCGAGTCGCTCTACGAGCTTTACGATCGGTTCGAGGAGCAACGGCGGTCTGCTTCGGGTTGAGCCTCGCGGGCCGGTTGTGCGGGTGGTGCGCGGCGTGCCGATCGTGACGGGGCGGGGCGGAAAATTTATGAACCGCGCGGCATTTTTTTCACGCATCCCCCCCGAAGCACGACCTACGCTTGGAAGCAGTTGAAAAAGACCGGGCATTCCCGGCTTTCTCGACCAACCCGAGTTGAGGAGAGTGAGATGAAGACGCGACGTTGGATGTTCGTTTTGCTGCTGGCTGGCAGCGGTGCATCCACCTGGCCGCAGGTGACCGAGGCGCAATGCTGCCTCGACGCCTTTTTCGCAGGCTGTGCCACATGCTTCCGCAAGCCGCAGGCCTACGCCGTCGCGCCCGTCATGGCGCCCGTGCCGGCTCCGATCCCCGCGCCTCCGCCGCCCGTCGTCGTGCCTGTCCAGCAGGTGAGCTACGTTCCCGAGACGACCTACCGCACGCAGTATCAAAACGTGCCGGTGACCTCGTACAAGCCATCGACCGAAATCGATCCCTGCACCGGTTGCCCGCGCGAGTGCATGCAGCAGGTCACCAATTACGTGCAGCAGGCGGTGAACGTGCCGGTCACGCAGTATCGCGCCGTCTATTCGACCAAGTATGTCCAGATGCAGCAGGGGGCGCCGGCTTACTCGGCGCCCGCTGCCGCGCCCGTCTATCCGGGCGCCGTCGCGGCCCCGGCCATGCCGGCGGCCGGCGTCGGCACCAGCCCCTTTGCGGCGCCGGTGCAGACGACTCCGCAGGCCTGGGGCGCCGCCGGCGCCGACATCCCGCAGCAGGTTCTTCCGGGGCAGACGAGCATCGCGGCGCCGACCTTGCCGCAGGGCTTCGTGCCGCCGCCGGCCCCGCAGACGATGACCGTGCCCAACACGGTTCCCGCGCCCGGCATGGTGCAGCAGCCCGCCTTCGGCCAGCCCACGTTCCAGCAACAGATTGTGCCCCAGAGCGGCGCGACCTACGCCGCCCCCGCTCCGAATGGCCAGCTGCAGCCCACGCAGCCCCCTGCCCTCACCCCCACGCCGGCCCTCAAGCCGATTCCGGAGATGCCGCGGCCGCCGGTGCCGCAGGCTGGCGTGCAGTCGGGCACGGCCCCGCAGACATTCGCTCCCCCGTCGTTCAAGCCCCTGTCGCCGCCGGCCGTGTCGGGCTCCGTGCCCGCCATGTCGGGCACCGCCCCCGCGATCTCCCCCTTCACCGCCCCGAGCAGCGGCACCGCTCCAGCGAGCGGCACGAACGGCGCCGTCGGCCCGACGACGATGCCCGTGGTGCCGGGCAGCGGCCCGGGCGCCTCGACGGGCGCCTTTCCGCGGCTGCTCGAGCCCACGAGCCACACCACTTCCTGGCGGCCGGTGAGCGTGGCGCCGATGGGCTCGCCGACGGCCGCTCTGCCGGGCCGGCTGCAATAATCGGCTGCCTCGGCCAGGGATGGTTTCGTGACGAACGCCGACATCTCTTCCGTCTTCGAGCACATCGCCGACCTGCTCGAGTATCAGGGGGAAAACGTCTTCCGCGTGCGGGCCTATCGCAATGCCGCCCGCACGATCGGCGGCATGGTGGAATCGCTGTCGGCGGTCCGCAGCGCCCCCGGGCGGTCGCTCACCGACCTCGAGGGGATCGGCAGCGACCTCGCCGCGAAGATCGGTGAGCTGCTCGACACGGGGCGGCTCGGTTTCCTCGATGACCTTCAGAAGAAGGTGCCGCCGGTCGCCTTCGAGCTGATGCGGGTGCCAGGCCTCGGGCCGAAGAAGGCCAAGGCGCTCACCGAACAGCTCCGGCTCACGTCGCTCGACCAACTCGAGGCGGCGTGCAAGGACGGCCGGGTCGCCGAGCTCAAAGGCTTTGGCGAAAAGACCCAGGCAGCGATCCTCGAAAACATCGCCTTCGCGAAGAGCCCCGAGCATGCGCGGCTGCTCTGGCAGGAAGCCGACGGCATCGTGCAGGCGGTGCTCGCCTGGATGCGCGACTGCCCGGCCGTGAAGCGGATCGAAGGCGCAGGCAGTTGGCGGCGCGGCCGCGAAACGATCGGCGACATCGACGTCGTCGTCGAGAGCGACGATGCGCGGAAGGTGATGGATCATCTGCACGCCTGGCCGGAGACGTCGGAAGTGCTGCTCGCGGGCGGCACGAAGACGAGCGTCCGCGGGCCCCGCGGCGTGCAGATCGACCTGCGAGTGGTGGAGCGCGATTCGTTCGGCGCGGCGCTCCAATATTTCACCGGGTCGAAGGAGCACAATGTGCGGCTGCGGTCGCGGGCCCGCGACCGCGGGCTCACGATCAACGAATATGGCGTCTACAAGCTCGTCGGCGGTGAGGCGAAAGGAAAGAGC
This sequence comes from Pirellulales bacterium, assembly GCA_044342075.1. Classification (GTDB taxonomy): domain Bacteria; phylum Planctomycetota; class Planctomycetia; order Pirellulales; family UBA1268; genus RGVT01. The sequence continues at coordinate 753 of JBIIQM010000085.1, read as the reverse complement.
CTCGGGGGGCGGACCGAGGAGGAGGTCTACGACGCAGTGGGGCTGCCCTGGATCCCGCCCGAAATCCGCGAGGGGGGCGATGAGATCGTGCTCGCCGAGCAGGGCGACCTGCCCACGCTCGTCACGCTCGACGACATCCGCGGCGATCTCCACATGCACACGACCGCGACCGACGGCGAAGACACGCTTGCCGAAATGGCACGGGCGGCGATTGCACGGGGGCTCGAATACATCGCCATCACCGACCACGGCCAGCGGGTGACGATGGCCCACGGCCTCGACCGGAAGCGGCTCCTCAAGCAATGGGGGGAGATCGATCGCCTCAACGAGTCGCTCGCCGAGGAGGGCAAGCCGCCGCTGGTGGTGCTCAAGGGTATCGAGGTCGACATGCTCGAGAAGGGCGGCCTCGATCTGCCCGACGACGTGCTCGAAAAGGCCGACTGGGTCGTGGCCAGCCTGCATTACGGCCAAAACCAGCCCCGCGACCGGATCACCGCGCGGATCATCGAAGCGATCGAAAACCCGCATGTGTCGGTGATCGGCCATCCCACCGGTCGCCTCATCAACCGCCGTCCGGCCTACGACGTCGACATCGAGGCCGTCATCGGCGCCGCAGCCCGCACCGGCACCTTTCTCGAGATCAACGCCAACCCCTGGCGGCTCGACCTCGACGATCGCCACGCCGCGGCCGCGAAGAAGGCCGGCGTGAAGATCGTGATCTCGACCGACGCCCACTCCACCCGCGGCCTCGAC
>JBIIQM010000001.1:0-104645 GCA_044342075.1 Pirellulales bacterium | reverse complement strand
GGCGATTCCGGCGGCGGCGTCTTTTATAAGAACGGATCGAATTGGGAACTGGCCGGGATCATGGTCGCGGTGGCGGGGTTTAGCGGCCAGCCGGGCAATACGGCCGTTTTTGGGAATGTCACATACGCCGCCGATCTTTCGTATTACCGGCCGCAGATCCTCGCCGTCGTGCCCGAGCCCTCGGCCCTCGCGCTCGCCGCCCTCGGCATCGCCGCCGCCTGCCTCGCCCGCCGCCGAAGGTAGGACAGGCTGAAGCCTGTCTTACTTTGGGATACGATGGGGGCATGAACGCCAGTCCCCTGCTTGCACGCGTGGTCGCCGCCCTCGATAGCCAAAAGCTCGAGGCCGTGCTCATCGGCAATGCAGCCGCCGCCATGCAGGGCGCTCCCGTCACGACGCTCGACTTCGATTTCATGTTTCGCGACACGCCGACCAACCTGCGCAAGCTGAAGGCCGTGGCGGCGTCGCTCGATGCCATGATCTTACGGCCCTTTTATCCGGTCTCAAAGCTCTATCGCGTGGTTGACGACGCCTCGGGGCTGCAGGCCGACTTCATGCCAGTGATCCATGGCGTGCGGTCGTTCGAAGGGCTGCGTTCACGGGCGACCGAACATGCGGTCGGCAAGATCAAGGTGAAGGTGGCCTCGCTGCCCGATATCATCGCCAGCAAGAAGGCCGCAGGCCGGGATCGGGATCTCGCCGTATTGCCCGTGCTCGAGCAGACGCTGAAAGCCACCCAATCCTCATCGCGACGGCGCGGTTCCTGACATGCCCGCGAAAAAGCCACGATCATCCGCCCGCCGAAAGACGCTCGACGCCATGCGCAAAGAGAGCGACCGGCAACTCGAAGAACTCATCCGCCGACGGCTCGCAATGCCGATCGAGCAGCGCATGAACTTTCTGCGCAAACGCCTGCCCGGCGGCGGCAGCTGTCTGTAGCCGCTTGCAATGAATACCAAAAAATAGTATACATACGTCCACTTATTGCAGGGCTGCCTGGCTTTGTCGGACGTATGCGATACACGATTGAATTGAAGCCACGGGCCGAAAAGGATCTGCGATCAATCGGCCGGCCGGATCGGGAGAGAGTTATCGAGCGGCTTCGGGCGCCGTATACTGCATCGCAGCGAAGCCTATCGGTGACAGCCCATGACAATTCATCCGCAAATCATCGAAAAGGACGGCCGTAAGGAATTCGTGGTTCTTCCCTATGAGGAATTCCTTCAGCTTCAAGAGGAACTGGAGGATTACCACGATCTGCTTCGATTGCGGCAGGAGAAGAACCTGGCAGCCTCGGAACGCAGCAAGCCTCTCGATCAGGTGATCGCCGAATTACCGGACGATTGATCGCGGCTCGATCGTTGCTGGAGCCGCTTGCGGAGCAAGCGGTCTACTTGAGAGCGGGGATCTCGTCGGCGTCGATGTCGTGGGTCTCGAAATACCGCACGATGCGACGGACGTCGGCGGGCTTCGGCGGCGGGGGAGTCTCGTCGCGGAGCGATCGGCCCACCAGTCGCCACCGCGGGCCAAAGTGATAGACGGCGTAGTACATGATCTTCGCCTGCAAGACGTTCGTGCGGCCGCAGCGGCAGGCCTCGTAGAACATGCGGTGCACCTGCCGCCAGGGGCGGCTCCGCTCCACGCAGGCGACGTCGTGCACGACCGACGCATTGCGAAAGCGGCCCTCGAACGGCCCGCCGATCACGCTCCAAAACGCCCGCGGAATGCTCGCCCCATTCACGACCGAGCCGGCCGGCGCGAGCCAGCGGACCGCGGCCGGATCGAGATAGGCGAACGGCGCGACGAGCGTCATCTCGCGGCCGTCGTCATGCCACTCGGCGACTACGCGTCCTTCGAATGATCCCCAGCGGGGCATGGGTGTGGGTCCTGAAGCCTGTCCTACTTGATGCCGACTTGCTTCCAGGCGGCGGTAATCGATTTTTTCTCGGCGGGGCCGAAGCGGTCGGCGGCGATCTGGGCCGTGATGCGGGCACAGTCTTTGAAATCGCTCGTGCGCGAGAGCTGCAGCATCGCGTCGTACCAGATCCGGCCGGCCTTCTCCCACGCCTTGCCGCCGAGTGACTTCGCCGCGAGCACGAATGCGCGATTCGGAATGCCCGAATTGATGTGCACGCCGCCACGGTCGGCCGGGCCGGTGTAGATCGCATCCATGTGGGCCGGCTGCGGGTCGGTGCCGAGCACCGGATCATCGACGAAGGCCGTGCCCGGATGCTCCATGTCGCGAATGCCGCGGCGGGTGGGGGCGGGCATGAGCACGTCGGCCCCCACGAGCCAGCTTGCCGACTCGGCATCCACGCCCTCCTTCCACTGCCGCACGAGCACGCCGAAGACGTCGGCGAAATGCTCGTTGAGCGCGCCCGACTGGCCGCGATAGAGCAGGTTGCTCGTGAACGCCTGCACGCCGTGCGCGAGCTCGTGGCCCACCACGTCGAGCGACTTCGTGAACCGCGTAAAGACCACGCCGTCGCCATCGCCATACGCCATCTGCGAGCCATCCCAATAGGCGTTGTCCATCGGCACATAGCGGCCGCGGTCGTCCACCTCGCCCACATGCACGCTCGAGATCAGCGACATCCCCGCATCGTCGAGCGAATTGCGGCCGAAGAGCTCGTGGAAAAAATCGAACGTGGCGCCGGAATGATCGTAGGCCTCGTTGACGGCCACATCCTTCCGCGGCTTCTGCCCCTCGCTTCGCACGAGCTTGCCGGGGAGCACGTCGCGCTTTTTCGCGTCATAAATCAGCCGGTGGCGGCGGCCCGTGGGGGAAGGCACGGCCATCATCCCCGGCATCTTCTGCGAGAGATCGCGGACGGCATGCACCGCCGCGGCACAGGCCAGCGAGCAGACGGCGCGGCCGCGCATGGCCGGATCGCCCGACCGCGCCATCGCCTCGATCATGTAGGGCGGAATGATGCACTGCAGCGGCTGGCGATCGCTCGCCGCCAAGGGACGAAGACTGGGGAGAGTTTGCATCGGAAGGCTCGGAAGGTGGGAAAACGGCGAAGGATGGCAACGCGGCCCGACGAACGCCCCGGAAAAAATCCCGGGTTCTCGTCAACGACCAGTTCGCCACGGCCGATTCAGACAGTGGCTTGCAGGAGGGTATCGTCCCCTCGAACGAGGATCATCACTAGATGTCACACCATTGGATCTCCGGCCGGCTGCTGTTGGCCGGCCTTGCCCTGCTCCACGCGGCGACCGCCGCCGCCGGCGACTTCCCCCGGTTCTTCAACGGGCTCTCCGGCGCGGCCAAGGCCAAGCACCGCACGCCCCCGGCGATGGCCTGCGATCCCTGCACCGAGCGCGTGAGCGGGGAGATCGACTGGCTCATCCGCTATCTCGACCGCTACGGCTCGATCGTGGCCAAGCAGCCGGATGTGTGGGGTCAAAACCGCCTCACCCGCCACCGCTACGAATACGAAGAGCAGCTCCGCCGCCAGCTCGAGACCTTCGAGGTGCGGTCGAACGCGGCGCTGCGGCGAAGCGATCAGGCGTTTTTGGGGATGGCGATGGCCCTGCAGGCCGCCAGCGGCCGCCGCCGCGGGCCGGAGTTTGTGCAGGTGCCGGGCGCGACGAACACGAGCACCGTCTTCAATCAGATCGACGCGATGCTCCCCACCACCAACGAACAGGTGGAGCGGCCCGGCGAGGGCGTGATCGCGCGGACGGCGCCGTTCCAGATGCCCGCGGCTGCCCCCGGCATGCAGTTTGAGCCCGACCCGATCTCGCTCGAGCCCACGATCCAGCTCGACCAGCTCTCTCGCTACCTCAATCACCTGCACGAACTGCGGCGGATCAACGAAGGCGACGACATCGCCGACTCCCCCGGCTACTCTCTCAACCTCGTGCGGATACCGATCTCCGTGACCCCCGGCAAACTCACGCAGAAGGGGCACGGCGCGAAGGTGACGATGACGGCACGACTGATCCTCGGCGGCGAACTCCTGCCGGTGACTTTCCGCAGCCTCGTGATCAACGACCTCGTCGACATGATCGCCCCGGCACTGACGTGGTGTGTGAACGACCCCGATTGCGTCCGCTGGGCGGCGCTTATCGCCGAGCCCACGCGGCTGGCCGAGGGGCCGATGGAACTGGCCGACGGCCGCGTGGAGGCGGCGGTGCGGTCACTCGCCGCCCGGCTGCCGACGATCACGCCCGGCACGGCGCCGTCTGTGAAGTCGCGCCGCGCGCGGATGCCGATCCCCTTCTCGCAACTAGCCGACGCCGCGGGCACACGCCAGATCGCGATCCTCATTCACGACGCCCACGCCGCGCTCGAAAACCATCCCGCCTCGCGGCCCTGCATCGGCTACGGCGAGGTACGCAACTATCTCGCCGAAGAGCTCGACGCTGCCTATGACTTCCTCACGCAGGAGCCGCAGCGGCCGATCTGGGCCGAACTGCCGCAGTGGAATCTCGCCGAGGCCGTGAGAAGCCGACGGGTTGGGGAGATCGCGCGGCTTCGCGACGGCTACTTCGCCCAGGCCGGCAACGCCTGGCAGACCTCCACCGCCGTGCTCGGCTGGGCGATCCTGCTTGAAAGCGCGCTCTTAAACGAGCGGCTCGCCGACGATCTTCGCGATTCGGCCTCGGCCCGCGGCGGCTACGAGGTCGCCGGCTGCCGCGGCCCCTTCTACGGCCCCGATCCCTCGCCCGAAGCCCGCGAGGCCTTCCATGAATACGTCTGCCGCCGCTGGCCGATCCGCGTCTTCGCGCTCGACCCGGTGGCGCAGGAGCAGAACGTGGAAGACGCCTTCGCGCGGCGGCGCGAACTGCAGATCGCCGCGGCGATGGCGTTTGCGAGCGGACGCATGGGGGCGCAGGGGCTCACGCGATTCACACGGCGGCTCGAGATGGAGATGGCCACCGTGGCCCTCAACAAGACGGCCGTGGGATTCGTGCACGGGGCCGACACATTCGGCTGGATCTTACAGCCGCGGGTGCAGACGCCACCCGACCGCTCCACGCTCGCCGCCTTCGCCGAGACCGTCTGCGGCCCCTCCGACGAGGCCGCGCTCATGCATCAGAAGCTCGAGCCGGGGCTGCGGGAATGCACCGCGATCATCGTGATGCCGTCGTTCGTGCCCTTCGTGGCGCTCGACGTGGAGAGCGAATGGTTTTCGCTCGCGCATCCGGCTGACGTGAAGCCGAGCACCCGCGAGGCGATGCTCTTCTCCCGCGCGGTGAAGTCGATCGAAGCGGGCGTCTGCCACTGCCGGCAGAAGGCGCACCTCTACCGCAACGGCGAATTCAACCACCTGATGCACAAGCTGACGCGGATCGACCGCGAGCTGCCCACGCAATCGATCGAGGCGCAGATCCCCCACGAAAACACCGCCGGCGGGTTCGAGCTCTTCAACACCGGCATCACCGACCTCGCGCCGGAATTGATCGGCTGGTATGGCGCCCCCGGCATCGACCCCGGCGGCACGACCGCGCTCTACCTCATCGGCAAGGGCCTGAGCGTGCACGACACGAGCGTGATCGCCGGCGGGAAGAAGGTGCCGATCCGACTCGTCAGTCGTGAGGTGCTCGTGGCCGACATCCCTCCGGGCGTGCGCACGATTCCCCAGGCCTGCCACGGCATGGTCAGAGGAGCGATCGCGCGGTCGAAGACCGTGCAGGCGGCGGCGTTTCAGGCGGAACAGCTGCCGGCGCCCCCGGAGGGAGTGTCGGAAGAGATCCTGCTCGAGCCCGGCGCGGCCGATGACGGCTGCGATCCATGCGGCGATCCCTGCGGTCTCGACTGCAACGACCGCGAGGTGGTGGAGATTCATCTCGCCACGCCCTATGGCGTGAGCAGCCGGCTCTTCGTGCCGGTGGTGCGCGGTAGCGGCGGCGGCGACTTCGCGACGACGGCGCTCACCTTCGCGGAGGCCTACCGGCTCGGGCTCACGTTCACGACGACGAAGTCTCCCGAGACGAAGACGGAGACGGCGAAGGTGGACGAATTTTATTCGTCGGAGACCGACACGATCGTGATCCGCGTGCCGGAGTATTTCATACCGCCGCCGAAGGCCGAGCTCGCCTGCACGCTCGTGGACGAGGCGACCGGCGCGATCGCAGGCACGCTCGGCACGACGGCGCTCCCCTTCGACGCCAGACGCGGCGGCTACCGCCTCGGCGGCACGGAACTTCGCAACTTCATCGGCGACACCTCGCGGCCGGCGACCGACAAGACGCTCCGCGGCGCCGTGAAGCCCTACCTCGACGCCCAGCTCGCCGAGGGCCGCCTGGCCAACGAGGGCGACGCGGTCACCCTCCGCCTCACGGCCAAGCTCGTGGCCGAGCAGCAGGAAGTGCCCGTGGACGGTGGCATCACCGTCAAAGCCACCCGGCGAAAGTAGGACAGGCTTCAGCCTGCCCCGTAGATCGCCTCCAAAGTAGACCGCTTCGGGATGAAGCGGTCTAAGAGGCAGGCTAAAGCCTACCCTACTCAGGAAAGTAGGACAGGCTTCAGCCTGTCAAATCGCGAGCTGCGAAAGGCTAAAGCCTGCCCTACTGGTTACACTCTTGGGCACGGGAGCGCCACCATGAAAATCAAACGCGCCGTCATCACGGCCGCCGGACGCGACGAGCAAAGCCTTCCCCTGCAACGCCTCGTCGATCGCGACGGCAAGGGCAAGACCGCGCTCGAGATCATCGTCGAAGAGGCCGTGGCCGCCGGGGCGCATGAGGTGGGAATCGTCGTGCGGCCCGGTGACGAGGCCGCCTTCCGCGCCGCCGCCGGCAACGCCGCCTCTCGGCTCGAGCTCATCCCGCAGGCGGAGCCGCGAGGCTACGGCCACGCCCTGAAGACGGCCCGCGGCTTCGTCGCTGACGAGCCATTCCTGCATCTCGTGGGCGACCATCTTTATGTGAGCGAATCGGGCACGCGGTGCGCCGCGCAGCTCGTGGCCGTGGCGGAAGCCGAGTCGTGCGCCGTCTCGGCCGTGCAGCCCACCCGGGAAAACATGCTGCCCTACTTCGGCACGATCGGCGGCCGCCGCGTGGCCCAGAGCAAGCATCTCTATGAGATCGACGCCGTGGTCGAGAAGCCCACGCCCACGCAGGCCGAGCAGGAGCTGATCGTGCCGGGCCTCCGCGCCGGCCACTATCTCTGCTTCTTCGGCATGCACGTGCTCACGCCCGGCATCTTCTCGCTCCTCGACGGCCTCGGCGCGATCGGCGACCGCCAGCTCTCCGCCGCCCTGGCCGCCCTCGCGGGCCGCGAGCGCTACCTCGCCTACGAGGTGCAAGGCAGCCGCTACAACCTCGGCGTGACCTACGGCCTGCTGGTGGCCCAACTCGCCCTCGCCCTCTCCGGCAAAGACCGCGACGAGATCCTCACCCAACTCGTCGAACTCCTCGCCCGCCAGCCGCGTGCCACATGAGCAGGCTTGTCGAGATCATCACCGCCCACGAGCCGCGGGACCGGGATCGGTCGATCGAGAGCGTTTGCGGCGCGGCGACGCGCGAGGAACTGCTCGCCGAGGCCGAGGCGCTCGAGGCCTTTCGCCACGAGAGCAAGAATCTCTACGAGCGGGTTCGGGCGCTCTTCTTTCTTTCGAGCATCCATCGCTACTTCCTGCCGGCGCGGCTCCCCGCCGCGGGCCGCGCGGCGGCGCTCGTGCCCCACGAAGGCTACGAGCACCTCCTCAATAGACGGTTCGAAGAGGCGATCGAGACGTTTCTCGACAGCCAGCGCGACCACGGCCCCTCCGACGCGATCTCGAGCGCCCTGGCCGCCGCCTACCGCGACCTCGGCCTGCAGACGCTCGCCAACCAGGTGCGGAAGAGCGTGCGGTCGCTCCGCGGCAACCAGTGGATGTTTCGCGTGGGCCACCCGGCCGACCACGCCCTCCGCATCCGTCGCGAACTCCTCGAACGCGACGAGCGCGGCATGTTTCCGGTGCTCCGTGAATCGACGCCCGTGCGAATGGATCTCTCGCACTCCGGCTGGAGCGACATCTTCTTTCTCGGGATGGACTTCCCCGAAGGCGCGCGGGTGCTCAATGTGTCGATCGACCTCGGCGTGCACGGCCGCGACGCGGCGCCGAAGCCGCCGGTGGAGGCCTACCTGCGGGTGATCGACAGCCCCGTGCTGCGGCTGACGAGCGTGGACTTGGGCTCCACCGCCGAGATCACCGACCTCGCCGAGGTGTTTGATTTCGCGCGCGACTACCTCGGTCTCCTCAAGGCCGCCGTGATCGCGGCGGGCATCGTGCCCCCCGGCATCGAAGGCTCCGGCCAGAGCCTCGCCGACCTGCTCGAGCGGCTCGTGGGCCCCGGCCTCGGCCTCGAACTCGTGAGCAGCGTCAACAACATCCCGAAGGGCTCCCGGCTCGCCGTCTCCACGAACCTGCTCGCGGCGCTCATCGCCGCCTGCATGCGGGCGACGGGGCAGGCGACGTCGCTCACGGGAGCGCTCACCGAGCCCGAGCGGCGGCTCGTGGCCGCGCGGGCCATCCTCGGCGAATGGCTCGGCGGCTCCGGCGGCGGCTGGCAGGATTCGGGCGGCGTGTGGCCGGCGGCGAAGCTCATCCGCGGCGTGGCCGCCACCGAAGAAGACCCGGAGTTTGGCACGAGCCGCGGCCGGCTTTTGCCGAAGCACGAGCCGGTGAAGCTCGGCGCCGCAATCCAGGATTCGCTTGTGCTCGTGCATGGCGGCATGGCGCAAAACGTAGGCCCGATCCTCGAGATGGTGACGGAAAAATACCTGCTGCGGAGCGACTCCGAATGGCGGGCCCGCAAGGAGGCCGGGCAGGTGCTCGACGAGATCATCGCGGCCGTGGAGGCGGGCGACATCCGCCGCATCGCCGCCGCCACCACCCGTAACTTCTTCGGCCCGATCCAGACGATCATCCCCTGGGCCACGAACCTCTACACCGAGACGATCATCGACCGCGTAAAGGCGCGGTTCGGCGACGACTTCTGGGGCTTCTGGATGCTCGGTGGCATGTCGGGCGGCGGCATGGGCTTCATCTTCGCGCCGCGCGTGAAGGCGGCCGCACAGGAGGCGCTCGGCGGCATCATGGCCGACGCCAAGCGGGAGCTGCAGCACGCGCTGCCCTTCGCGATGGAGCCGGTTGTCTACGACTTCGCGGTGAACGATCGCGGCACCTGGTGCGACCTGCTCGCTGGCGACAAGGCGCTCATGCCGGCCGGATATTACTCGCTCACCGTGCCCGAGCTGCTCAAGGCCGACCGGCTTGCGCTCTCCCTCTCGCGCCGCGCCGAACTCGATGCCTTCGGCGCCGCCTGCCGCACCGAGCCCGCGCTCGCCGGCATGGTCAACACGCTCTTCGACCGGCTCTTCCCCCGCGCCGACGGCGGCCGCGCGACCGCCGCCGAACTCCGCCGGCGGCTCGACGACCTCGGCTTCGACGCGGTGCAGCACGAACAGATCCGCAGCGACCTGCAGGCCGGCCGGATCGGACTCGCGCAAAACCGGCTCCCCGCCGCCACCACGATCGAAGACGCCAGCGACGACGACCTCGCCTTCGCCGACGAGGATGCCGGCGACGCGCGGCTCCGCGAACGCGGCCTCGAGGCGCTCCGCCGCGGCGAGGTGGCCGTGATGACGATGGCCGCGGGCGTGGGCAGCCGCTGGACGCAGGGGGCGGGCGTGGTGAAGGCGCTCCATCCATTCTGCCGGCTCGCGGGGAGCCATCGCACGTTTCTCGACGTGCACCTGGCGAAGTCGCGGAAGACGGGCCGCCTCGCCGGGAAGCCCGTGCCCCACGTGATCACGACGAGCTACCTGACACACCGGCAGATCGAGCAGGCGCCGCTCGGCCGCGCGGGCGTGGAGGTGGTGCTCTCGCCGGGCAAGTCGGTGGGCCTGCGGCTGATCCCGATGGCTCGCGACCTGCGGTTTGCCTGGGAGGAGCTCTCGCACCAGGTGCTCGACGAGCAGAAGCAGAAGGTGCGCGAGAGCCTCCATGCCGCGCTGATCCACTGGGCCGAGGAAGCGGGCGAGGGAAGCGACTACACTGACAACCTGCCGCAGCAGTGCCTCCATCCGGTGGGCCACTGGTTTGAATTCGCCAACATGCTCCGCAATGGCGTGCTCGCGGGGCTCCTCGCGCGGCGGCCGCAACTCCGCTGGCTCTTCCTCCACAACATCGACACCGTGGGCGCCGACCTCGATCCCGCGCTCCTCGGCCGGCACATCGATAGCGGCGCCTGCCTCACCTTCGAGATGATCCCACGGCGGATCGAGGATCGCGGCGGCGGGCTCGCGCGGGTGAACGGCCGCCCGCGGATCGTGGAGGGCCTCGCGATGCCCCGCGAGGAAGACGAATTCAAGCTGCGGTTTTACAACTCGCTCTCCACCTGGATCGACCTCGACCGGCTGCTCGCCGCCTTCGGTCTGGCCCGCGGCGATCTCGCCGACGAAGCGAAGGTAGCCGAGGGGATTCGCGCGGTGGCCGCACGAATGCCGACCTACGTGACGCTCAAGGACGTGAAGAAGCGGTGGGGTCACGGTCAGGAGGATGTCTTCCCGGTGGCGCAGTTCGAAAAGCTCTGGGGCGACATGACGGCGCTGGCCGACATCGACTCGCGATTCGTGGTGGTGCCACGGCACCGCGGCCAGCAGCTCAAAGACATCGCCCAGCTCGACGGCTGGCTCCGCGACGGCTCGGCCGCACACGTTGAATCCCTCGGCGAATGGGAGTGAGCGCGATGCGTTGGTCTCAGACGCCGGGGCTCGCGGTCCTCGGGCCGGCTTTTCTCGGTCTCGCATTCACCGCCGCCGCCGCCGCCGACCTTTCGCTCGACATGGCCGGCTCGCTCCCCTTCCCGGACGACGCCGCCTCCACCGACGGCGAGCCCAAGAAGATCACCGGCCTGAGCGGCCTCGTGCTCCTCGCCGGCGATTCCTGGGCCGCCGTGATGGACAACAGCGATCTCGTCGTTACCTTCACGCTGCAGGTCTCCCGGCAGGGCGAGCCCACCGCGATCGCTGACGTGAAGATCCTCGAGCTCGAGGCGAAGCACGATTACGAAGACATCGCCATCTGCCCGCCAGGCCTCGCGAATCGGATCGCCAGGCGATTCATCGCGCGCGGGCGGCCCGACCCCGGCCCCTGCCTGCTGCTCTGCGAGGAAGACACCCCCGCGATCCGCGGCGCGGCTATTGCCACCGGCACGCTCGTGGGGAGGGTGCCGCTGCCCGAGCCGCTCCGGAGCCCGCGGCCAAACCGGGGGCTCGAATCGCTTGCGGTGGAGCCCGACGCAACCTGCATCTGGACGGCCAACGAAGAGGCCACCGCCAGCGACGGCCCCGAGCCCGGTCCGGGGCGCGGCACCGTCGTGCGGCTCTGCGCGATCCCCGTGCCGGGCGCCGCGGCGGCCTACGCAACCGTGCGGCAGTTTGCCTATCCGGTCGATCCGCCGCACGAACTCGTGGCGTTTGGAAGACAGTCGACGTTTTCCGGGCTCGTGGCCCTCGTGGCGCTTGGAGACGGCCGCTTGCTCGCGCTCGAACGCTCCGCCGGCCGCGGCATCCCCCCGCTCGAAAACCGGATCTACCTGGTGGAGACGGCCGGCGCGAAAGACGTGAGCGGCATCGATCGCGACCTCGCGCGGCACAAGGAGATGTTTCTTGCCAAGCGATTGCTCTGGCGCGACAGCCTCGGGCTCAACCTCGAAGGCCTCGCGCTGGGGCCGGCGCTCCCAGACGGCCGTCGCCTGGTCGCGGCGATCGCCGACAACGGCGGCCTCGGCACGCCCGCGCAGATCGTGACTTTCCGACTCCGTGGCCTCGCCGAGCCTCTGGCCCGCCCGTAACGGCAGCCCACTCTGCCCGCCGCGTCGCTTCTGCTAGGCTCGCGGCATCATGAGTCGTGCCGAGCCCCTGCCCCAGCCCCTTTCGATCTGGATCGTCAATCCGTTCGACGACATCCCCGGCGAGGGAATTCCGCCGCTGCGCTATTGGTCTTTGGCACGCGTGCTGGCCAGCCGCGGCCACGACGTGATCTGGTGGAGCGCCAACTGGAGCCACCGCCGCAAGGCCCGCCGCAACGTGCCGCTGGGCATTCGCGAGGAGGAGGGCTTCGCCGTCAGGCTCGTGGCCGTGAGGCCCTACGAGAAAAATGTCTCGCTGGCGCGGCTGAACAGCCACCGCGATTTCGGCCGCACGTTTGAGCGGCTGGCCACCGAGTCGGTCGCATCGGGGCAGCTCGAGCGGCCCGACCTGATCATCGCCAGCCTGCCGCCGCTGGAGGGCCCCGAGGCCGCGGCCCGGCTCGCTGGGCGGCTCGACGCACTCTTCGTGGTGGACGTGATGGACGTCTGGCCCGAGACATTCGCCCGGCTCGTGCCCGGTCCGCAGTGGCTCCGGAAAATCATTGCGCCGATCTTCCTCGGCGGCATGGAGCGCCGCCGCAACGAGATCATCGCGGCGGCTGACGCGATCTCGGCGGCTTCGCGCAACTATCTCGACTCGGTCGTCGGCGCGGGCACCGACAAGCCCACGCATGTCTGCCCGCTCGGCGCCTACCTGCAGGAATACCCCGAGCCGCCGCGGCTCTCGCCGCTCGAGGCCGATGCCGCCCGCGCAGCGGGCACCGACGAGCAGGCAGCCGCCAAGCCGCTCGTCTGCGTCTATTCGGGCGCACTCGAAGCGGGGCAGGACGTGGAGACGGCGATCGGCGCGGCAAGGCAACTCTCGTCCGCCGGCATCGACGCCGAGATCCACATCGCCGGCGGCGGCAGCCTCGAAGACAGACTGAAGGCCGCCGCGGCGGGGCAGCGCGGATCGTGCCGCCTGGTCGTGCACGGCCTGCTCGATCGGACGGAGCACTCCCGGCTGCTTTCGACGGCCGATGTGGGGCTCGTGCTCGTGAAGCCGGAGTCGCTCGTGGCTATTCCATATAAGGCTTGCGAATACGCGGCCGCGGGGCTCGCGATCGTGAATTCGCTGCCGGGCGAACTGGCGAACCTCGTGGATCGCTATGACGCCGGCGCGACCTATGCAGCCGGCGACGCGGCATCGCTGGCGGAAGCGATCACCACGCTCGCCCGCGACCGCAGCCGGCTCGCGAACTGCCGCACCAACGCCCGTCGGCTCGCGGAAGCCGAATTCGACCGCGAGAAGCTCTATCCGCAATTCGCCCGCTGGCTCGAGCAGCTCCCGACGAAGTAGGACAGGCTTCAGCCTGTCACCAAACCGTAGGACAGGCTTCAGCCTGTCACTGGTAGGCGAAAGCCCGTAGTGCGGGAGACAGGCTAAAGCCTGTCCTACTCTGACAGGCTAAAGCCCGTAGTGCGGGAGACAGGCTGAAGCCTGTCCTACTCAGGCGAAAGCCCGTCGGGCTCGCGAGTTTTGCTGTTGTGCCTGCCGTCCGCGGCCTTCATTATTGAGGCTCAAACACCGGCATGGCAGACACCTCAGGACATCACTCGGGCGCCCCAGCGATCCGGCCGTGGGCACGGCTGATGGACCTGCTGCGCCTCGAGCGGCGCGATGTCTGGACGATCCTCGCCTTCGCGCTCGGCGTGGGCCTGCTCTCGATCGTCACGCCCGCCGCCATCGAGGCCCTCGTCAACACCGTGGCCTTCGGTGTGCTGCTCTGGCCGGTCGTCGTGCTGGCGCTCGTGATGCTCGCCTTCCTCGTCTTCTCGGCGATGCTGCGGGGGATGCAGGTGGTCGTGGCGGAATACATCCAGCGGCGGATCTTCGCCCGCAATGCCCACGAATTCACGGTGCGATTCGCGAAGGCCGAGATCGGCTCGTTTGACGGCCGCAATCCCACCGACATCGTCAACCGCTTCTTCGAAATCGCGTCGGTGCAGAAGGCGATCACGTCGTTGCTCGTCGAGGGCGTGGGGATCGTGATGATCACGGTGGTGGGCCTCGCGGTGCTCGCCTTCTACCACCCCTACCTGCTCACCTTCGCGATCGTGCTCGTGGTGCTCGTCATTTTCCTGGTCACCGTGCTCGGCATCGGCGGCGTGCGGACGAGCATCAAGGAGAGCTACGCGAAATACGACATGGCGGCCTGGCTCGAGGAGATCGCCAAGTGCCCCCACACTTTCCGCTTCGGGAAGGGGGGGAACCTTGCCATCGATCGGGCCAACGAACTCGCCGGCGCCTACATCGATGCCCGCAAGAAACACTTCCGCGTGGTCTGGCGGCAGACGCTCTTCGCGCTCCTGCTCGAGGCGATCGCCAGCACCGTGCTTTTAGGCCTCGGCGGCTGGCTGGTGATCAACCGCCAGCTCAACCTCGGCCAGCTGGTGGCCGGCGAGCTGCTCGTGACGCTCGTGCTCACGGCGCTCTCGAAGATCGGCAAATACATCGAGATCTTCTACGACCTCCAGGCCTCGCTCGACAAACTCGGCGTGGTGGCCACGCTCACGCTCGAGCCCGCCGGCGGCGAGCGGCTCCCCGAGAGCGACCGGCCGCTGCGCGTGGTGGCGGAGATTCGCCGCGGCGAGAAGGTGCAGCGGCTGGAGGCAGAGGCTGGCGAGCGGGTGGCCGTGGTCGGCCCCTCGGGCTACGGCAAGACCTTTCTGCTCGAGACGCTCGCGCTTCTGCGTGTGCCGCAGGAGGGCCTTCTCGAATTCGACTCGATCGACGCCCGCTCGCTCGACCGTTCCGCCACGCGGCTCAACATCGCCCTCGTGGGTCAGGCGGAGACATTCGCCGGCACCGTGGCCGAAAACATCCGCGTCGGCCGGGCCGAGCTCTCGGCCGCTGACGTGCGCCGCGCCCTCGAGATGGTGGGGCTGGCGGAGACCGTGGCGCGGCTGCCGCACGGCGTGGCGACGCCGCTCGGCTCCGACGGCCTGCCGCTTTCGACCAATGAATTGCTCCGGCTCTCGATCGCGCGGGCGATCGCAGGCCGGCCGCGGCTGCTCCTGATCGACGGCCTGCTCGACGGCCTCGACATGCGCGACTGCCCAGAGCTCGTCGATTCGCTCTTCGACCGCTCCGCGCCCTGGACGCTCGTCATCGTGACGGCCCGCGACGAGATCGTGAAACGCTGCGACAAGACGGTGACCTGGTCATGAGCGACAACGTGTTGACCCACGACGAGGTGCTCGACGGTTCCGCGACGCCGCGGATCGTGCGGTGGCTCGGTCGCTTCGTCGTCCTGCTTTTCCTGGCCAGCCCATTTTTGCTGGCCTTCGTGCCTTGGCAGCAGACCGTGCAGGGCCGGGGCACGGTCGTCGCATATTCCCCAGTCGACCGAATGCAGGTCGTTACCGCGCGCGTGCCGGGCCAGATTCGAAAATGGCACGTCGTCGAGGGCAGTCGCGTGAAGATGAACGATCCCCTTGTCGATATCGAAGATAACGATCCTGAGCTTTCCGCAAGGCTTGCGGCTCAGCGCGAGTTTCTCGCCGGGCGGCTCGACGCGGCAAAGCTGGAGGTGGCCGAGCAGGCTGCCGCCGCCAAAGCCCAGGAATCGGCACGCGATGCGGCGGTGCAGGCGGCGGAGGCGAATCGTGAAGCGGCCAAGAAGGCAATCGAAGTTGCGAAGCAGGTGGGCGCCAACGCCCAGTTTGCGCAGGGCTTCGAGAAGACTCGCTATGAGATGTTTGAGGAGCTCTTCACGAACCCGACCTTCGGCGGCCTCGAGAGCAAGATCAACCGCGACGAGGCCCGCATGCGGTCTGACCGCGCCTCGACCGACACCGAAAAAGCCAATGCCGAAATCCAACGCGCTCAGGCGGCCCTGCTCACCCAGGAAGCCCTGCTTCTGCAGGCCGATGCCGCCGGACTCTCGGCGATCGCCATCGCCCGCTCCAACCTCCGCAAGAGCGAGCAGAACCTCTTCTCGATCGAGCGAGAGATTCAGGAGATCGACAACCGCATCGAACGCTTCAAAGCCCGGCTCGTGGTGGCGCCCTGCGACGGAACGGTGTTTCGCGTCGAGGCGAACGTGGGTCAGGGCGGCCAGTATGTGAAGGAAGGCGACGAGCTTTGCACCATCGTGCCCGACACCAACGACCGCGTCGTGGAACTCTTCCTCGACGGACTCGACGCACCACTGGTGCGTGGGTTCGCGGAGCGATCCGGCGCGATGCCGCACGTACGGCTGCAATTCGAGGGCTGGCCGGCCGTGCAATTCTCGGCGTTTCCGGAACTGGGCATCGGCACGTTTGGCGGCAAGGTGCGGCAGATCGACGCCGCGAGCGGCGGCTCCGGGAAATTTCGCATCTTGATCCAGCCCGACATGATGCGCGAGGGCGACTCCTGGCCCGATGCCGAGTTTTTGCGGCAGGGCAACCAGGCGATCGGCTGGGTGTTTTTGAACCGCGTGCCATTGGGCTACGAGATCTGGCGGCGGCTCAACGGCTTCCCGCCGGTGCTCTCGCCGGTCACGAAGGACAAAGACGCCCCCAAGGCGCCCAAGATCAAGGTCAAGTAGACCGCTTGCTCCGCAAGCGGATCCCCCTCTCCCCGATCGCGAGCCTCTGGCTCACCCTCGCCTGCCTCGCCACGCAGGCCCGCGGCGCCGAGCCCACGCTCTTCACCCCCGCCCGCAGTCTGACCGCGCTCGAGGCCAGGGCGGCGCTCCCAGCGACACCGCCGAGCATCGCCTTGCAGGCCTTCCAAGACGTCTCAGACGCCGAGACGCTGCCGGCGCCCGAGCCCGATCCAACATCGACGGTCACGACCGAGGAACTGCTCGAGAAGCTCCCCGACATTCCCGAAGACGATGCCCCCAGGCCCCTCGAGGAACTGCCCAAGGTGCCGGGCGGGGCAAAACTCCTGCCGCCGGCCGAAACCGCCATCCCCGGCGCCGCCACCGACGACCGTGACGCGCCGCTCACGCTCTGCGAGGTGCTGCAGAGCGTGATGCTCCACTACCCGCTGCTACAGGCCGTGGAGCGCGAGCGCAACATCGCGGCCGGCCGGCTCACGAGCGCCATGGGCGCCTTCGACACGAACATGACGGGCTCGGGCAACGCGCTGGCGCCGGGAACCTACGAGAACTACCGCTCCGATTTCGGCATCCAGCAGATGCTGCCTTACGGCGGCGTGAACCTCTTCGGCGGTTTTCGCACCGGCTACGGCGACTTCCCCACCTACAACCTGCAGCGGCTCACCGCCGACGCGGGCGAATTCCGCGGCGGCATCGCGATGCCGCTCGCCAAGAATCGCGACATCGACCGGGCGCGGGCCACGCGGGCCCAGGCCGAACTCGATGTCTCGATGGCTGAACCGGTGATCCTGCGCAGCCGCCTCGACTACATGCGGGCTGCCGCCCGCAGCTATTGGAACTGGTCTGGAACCGGCGAGCGGCGGCGTGCGGCCGACTATCTCGTGGACCTCGCCGCCGAACGCGACGTGGAACTGGCGCTCCGCGTGAAGACCGGAGCCATCGCCAACATCGAGCGGCTCGACAACCAGCAAAACATCGCCCTGCGGCAGGCGGTGGTCGTGCAGACCGACCGGTCGGTGCAGCAGGCCACGATCGACCTTTCGATGTATTACCGCGATCCGTCTGGCCGGCCGCTCCTGGCTGGCCGCCGGCGGATGCAGCCCTTGCCCGAGCCCATCGCACCGACGCCGGTGATCTTCGAGCAATCGCTCGCGCGGGCGCTGGCAGCACGGCCTGAGTTTCAACGCCTCTCGCTGCAGCGCGAGAAGCTGCTCGTGGAACGGCGGCTCGCGGAGAACCAGATCCTGCCCGGGCTCGACGCCCAGCTGGCCGGCAACCAGGACGCGGGCTTCGGCAAGAGCTCGCTCTCCGGTCCCTTGGGCCTCGACCGGCAGGTGCTCGAGGCCTCGCTCATCTTCCAGATGCCGGCCCAGCGGCGCGATGCCCGCGGCCGGGTGGCCGCCACGCAATCGCAACTCATGCAGATCCAGCGGCAGCTGCAATTCGCCGAGGACCAGATCCGGGCGGAGGTGCAAGACACCTACTCGGCCCTCGAGCGGGCGTATGAATTCCAAAAGCAGGCGGCGCAGCGGCTCGATCTTGCCCAGGTCGTAGCCCGCGCCGAACGCGAGCAATTGCGGCTCGGCCGCAGCGACGTGCTCCGCGTGACGCTTCGCGAGCAGGCGAAATTCGAGGCGGAAATCTACGAGATCGGCGCGCGGCAGGAATATTGGCGCGCCGAAAGCGACCTCCGCGCCGCCGACGCATCGCTCGGCCCGGAGAGCTGCGGCTTTCCGGACATCCGACGGCTCCACTGCCCGTAAGTAGGGTAGGCTTCAGTCTGCCAACTAAGTAGGACAGGCTTCAGCCTGTCAACTGCGGCAGCCTCAATACTCTGGCAGCCTGAAGGCTACCCTACTCAGGCAGCCTGAAGGCTACCCTACTCAGGCAGGCTGAAGCCTACCCTACGTTCGGCGATATACTGCCGGCATGCCCTTCACGCGTCGCGACCTTCTCACGACCTCTCTCGCCGCCGGTGCCGCACTCGCAGCGCTTCCGGCCGCCGCGGCAGCGCCGACCCGCACCCGCCGCCTGCGGATCGCCCACCTCACCGATCTCCACGTGCAGCCGGAGCTCGACGCCGCCCGCGGCGTGGCTGCCTGCCTCGAGCATGTGCAGTCGATCCGTGAGCGGCTCGGCACCGACGCCCCCGACATGATCATCACCGGCGGCGACACCATCATGGACGCCATGGCCGCCGACATCGCCCGCACGAAGCTGCAATGGGAGCTCTGGCGGAAGCTCAAGGCCGACCACTGCAGCCTCGAGGTGCAGAGTGTGATCGGCAATCACGATGTGTGGGGCTGGTCGAAGGCCCACGCGAAGACGACCGGCGAAGAGCCGCTCTACGGCAAGCGCTGGGCCTGCGACGAATTCGGCCGCGACAAGCCCTACAAAGCCTTCGACCGGGGCGGCTGGAAGATCATCCTGCTCGACAGCACGTTTCCATTCGAACAGGGTTACATCGGGCGAATCGACGAGGAGCAGTGGGCCTGGCTCGAGGCTGAGCTCGCCGCGGCGCCGGCGGAGACGCCCGTGGCGATCTTCTCCCACATCCCGATCCTTTCCGCACTGCCGATCGCGGTGAACGGTCCGGTGCCGGTCGGCACGCCGGGGATGAACGTGCCGGGCGCACGGCTGCACGTCGATGCCGACCGCTTCCAGAAGCTCTTCGCTGCGCGGCGCAACGTGAAGCTCTGCGCGAGCGGCCACATGCACCTCGTCGAGCAGGTGGACTTCGGCGGTGTCAGGTATCTCTGCAACGGCGCCGTCTGCTCCGGCTGGTGGCGCGGCCTCCACCGCGAGACGCCCTTCGGCTACGCGCTCGTCGATCTCTTCGACGACGGCACCGTCGAGCGGCAATACATCCCCTACGGCTGGCAGGCCGGATAGGGACCTCGCACGATGGGAAGTTCAGGCATGGCCGGTGGGGCAGGCTTCCAGCCTGCCATCATCCGCCTCGGCTTCGTCGCCTTCTGGGAGGGCTTCGACCACCGCGACAACTTCTTCACGCAGCTGCTCGCCCGCCGCTACCGCGTGGAGGTCTGCGACGACCCCGACTACCTCATCTATTCCTGCATCGGCAGCGGCCGAAAGCTGCAGCGGGCCTACGACTGCGTGCGGATCTTCTTCACCGGAGAGAACCGGCCGCCCGATTGGAGCGACTGCGACTGGGCCTTCACGTTTGAAGACACCTCCCATCCGCGGCACTTCCGGCTGCCGCTCTGGGGCACCTACGCCGACCCGCGCGAACTCGTGAAGCCAGCCGACCACGATCCGGCCGCCGTGCTCGACGGCAAAAAGAAATTTTGCGCGTTTCTCGTTTCGAACCCGCTCTGCCGCGTGCGGAACGAGTTTTTCCGGAAGCTCTCCACATACAAGCCGGTGGACTCCGGCGGCAAGGTGCTCAACACGCTGGGCCACCGCGTGGCCGACAAGCGGGCATTTCTCTCCGACTACAAGTTCACGATCTCCTTCGAGAACGAATCCCACCCAGGCTACACCACCGAGAAGGTGCTCGAATCGATGCTCGTGGGCTCGACGCCGATCTACTGGGGCGACCCGCTCGTGGGCCGCGACTTCGACACGCGGAGCTTCATTTCGGCGCACGACCAGGGCCCGCTCTCGCGAGGCTGGCTCGACGACCTCGTGGACCGGGTGGTGGAGGTGGATCGCAATCCGGACCTACACATCGCAATGCACGCGCGGCCCTGGTATCGCGGCAATCGCGTGCCGCGGTGCGTGGATGCCGATGCGATCCTCGATCAATTCACGCGGATCTTCGAGACGCCGATCGAGCCGGTCGCCCGCCGCACGGGCCTGCGGCACACGCTGAGCCGCCTGCCCGCCGAAGCCGCCAGCATCCGCCGCCGCCTCACCCGCAAGTGGCGCAAGCTTGTCCGCAAGTAGGACAGGCTTCAGCCTGTCGGTGTCTTACGTAGGACAGGCTTCTCCGCCTGTCTGGACAGGCACGGAGGCCTGTCCTACGAGGGAAGGCAGGCTGAAGCCTACCCTACTTTGGCAGGCTGAAGCCTACCCTACTTTGGCAGGCTGAAGCCTGTCCTACTTGATCGGCACGAGTGGTGGCGATTGCGGCTGCGGGGCCGCCACCGGCGCGGGCTGCACCGGCTGAGCAACTGGCTGAGCCACCGGCTGCGGTGCCGCCTGCTGGATGAACGGCGGCGGGCCGACCACCTGCTGTCCGGGGAGGATCTGCTGAACCGGCTGCACTGCCACCGGTTGCGCGACGGGCTGCGCTACCGGCCGCGACTTCGCGTTGAGATTGTCCACGAGCTGCCGCACCTCGGGCCGGATGCCGATGCCGCGGTTTTGAAAGACGTCGGCCGGTGTCACGCCGAAGCGGCCGTAGAGCATCGAATTGGCGTTGTTGTCGACCGAGAGATCGGAGCCGCCGAGCGAGACGCCGAGGAAGAGGCCGCGGCTGCGGGCATAGGAATAGATCTCCGCGCCGAGTTGGGCGTCGGTGCCGGCATTCGCCTGGCGGCCCACCGGACCGACCGCGATCGACGCATCCGCGCCGAGCGTCACCTTCTGGCCATTGAGCAGCCCCTGCAGGCTGCGCGGCGTCGCGAAGACGAGCACGATGTCGGCCGCCTGCACGCCGGCCTGGAAGCCCACGCTGCCGCCCCCCATCGTCACGAGCACGGGCGCCGACCATGTGCGGTCAGGATTGCGGACGCAGAGCACGCCCTTGCCGTAATTGACGCCGAGGATGAATCCGCCCTTGATCATGTTGGGGAAGATCGCGAGCCCCTCGGCCTTCTGCAGCATCGCCGGCGGCATCGACTCGATCTCGAGCTGGAAGAACTGGTTGAGCGCGTTGTTGGCGCCGACGACGGTCTGCACCTCGGCGTCGCCGTAGGTCATCTGCTGGGCCGACGCGGGCAGGGCGAAAAAGAGGGCCGCGAGGAGAGACAGAAGCGCGGTGCGCATGGGGGCGAATCCTTTCGCTGGGGGAGTGGCGAAAGTTTATCCCGTGGCTGGGGTGGGCGCGAACGGCAGTTCCGTGTGGCAGGCTGAAGCCGAATTCGTGGCAGGCTGAAGCCTACCCTACTTTGGCAGGCTGAAGCCTACCCTACAGTCGGGAGTGGGCTTCGAGCAGGAGCTCTTCCGTCTCCTCCCAGCCGATGCAGCCGTCGGTGATCGACACCCCATACTGCAGCTTCGACCGGTCGCTCTGCACCGGCTGGCTGCCGGGCATGATGTTGCTCTCGAGCATCAGCCCGGCGATCACGCGGTCGCCGGCCACCCGCTGCTCGATCACGTCGCGCCAGACGACCGACTGCCGGCGGTGGTCCTTGCCCGAATTCGCATGGCTACAGTCCACGATCACGCGGGCCGGCAGGCCGGCGGCCTCGAGCCGCTTCCGGGCATCCTCCACCACGTCGGCCGAATAGTTGGAGCCGCTGCGGCCGCCGCGGAGCATGAGCACGCCCCAGGGATTGCCCGCGGTGGAGACGACGCACGTGCCGCCGTCGTTGTCGATGCCGAGGAACGAGTGGGGCGTGCGAGCCGACTGCATCGCATCGAGCGCCGCCTGCAGCGAGCCGTCGGTGGAATTCTTGAAGCCCACCGGCATCGAGAGGCCGCTGGCCATCTGGCGGTGGGTGGGGCTCTCCGTCGTGCGGGCGCCGATGGCGCCCAGCACGATCGTGTCGGCGATGTATTGCGGCGTGATCGGCTCGAGAAACTCCGTGGCCGTCGGCAGGCCCATGCCCGCGATCTCGATGAGCAGCCCGCGGGCGAGCCGCAGCCCCGTGGCCACGTCGAACGAGTCGTCGAGGTGGGGGTCGTTGATGAGCCCCTTCCAGCCGACCGTGGTCCGCGGCTTCTCGAAATAGACCCGCATCACCACGAGCAGCCGGTCGGCGACCCGGTCGGCGAGCGCCTTGAGCCGCGCGGCATAGTCGCGGGCGGCGCCAGGATCGTGGATCGAGCAGGGGCCGACGACCGCCATCAGCCGCTGGTCTTGGCCGGCGAGGACGTGCTCGACGTCGCGGCGGCCGGCGACGATCGTGTGGGTGGCCGCATCGGTGAGCGGCAGCAGGTTCATGAGCCGCGACGGCGGGATGAGCGGCTCGAGGCTCTTGATGCGGAGATTGGATGTGGCGGGCATGACACAACTTTACCCGACAAATCCGCCGCGCGCAGGCCACATAGCGCGGGAGCCGACGGAATCGGCGAAAGCTCGAGGAGCATTGGGAACTTTCGACCTGTCAGGGAAGGCAGCTCCGCAGGTCGTGAAAGGAGAAAGTTTCCACGCGACGAGACTTTTGCCGTTCCGGCGGCGGTGCGGCTGTGGCATTTGACCGCCGCTGAAATGGCTGGTTCAATCCGAGTTTGAAAAGCCGAGTCCGGAACGGCCCTGCGGGGCCGAGGATGGCAGACCGGCGGACGGGAAGGAGCTCGCACTCGTGACCAAGCACATCTTCGTGACCGGCGGCGTGGTCAGCTCGCTGGGCAAGGGCCTCACCAGCGCCTCGATCGGCATGCTGCTCGAATCCCGCGGCCTGCGGGTGAAGATGCAGAAGCTCGACCCCTACATCAACGTCGATCCCGGCACGATGAGCCCCTACCAGCACGGGGAGGTCTACGTGCTGGACGACGGCAGCGAGACCGATCTCGATCTCGGCCACTACGAGCGGTTCACCTCCACGAAGCTCACCCGCGAGAGCAACTACACGACCGGCCAGATCTACCTCTCCGTGATCAACAAGGAGCGGCGCGGCGAATTCCTCGGCAAGACCGTGCAGGTGATCCCCCACATCACCAACGAGATCAAGGAGATGGTGATGAACCTCGCCGACGGCGAGACCGACATCGCCATCACCGAGATCGGCGGCACCGTGGGCGACATCGAGAGTCTCCCCTTCCTCGAGGCGATCCGGCAGATTCCGCTGGAGGTGGGGAGGGAGAACTGCATGTTCATCCACCTCACGCTCGTGCCCTACCTCAAGGCGGCCGGCGAACTGAAGACGAAGCCGACGCAGCACTCCGTGGGCATCCTGCGGCAGATCGGCATCCAGCCCGACATCCTCGTCTGCCGCACCGAGCGGGCGCTCGACGTCTCCGACCGCGAGAAGATCGCCCTCTTCTGCAACGTGCCGCTCGACTGCGTGATCGAGGAGCGCGACAAGGATTTCTCGATCTACGAGGTGCCGCTCTCGCTGCAATCCAACAAGATCGACGATCTCGTGCTCAAGCGATTCTCCCTGCAGGCCGGCCCCGCCGACCTCGACGACTGGCACGACCTCCTGCACCGTCTGCGGAACCCCGAGCACGAGGTCTCGATCGCGCTCGTCGGCAAATACGCCGAGCATCGCGATGCCTACAAGAGCATCTACGAGGCGCTCGACCATGGCGGCATCGCCAACAAGACGCAGGTGCGGGTGCAGCCGATCAAGAGCGAAGACATCGAGCGCGAGGGGGCCGAGCGGCTCCTGGCCGGCTTCGATGGCCTGATCGTGCCCGGCGGCTTCGGCGAACGCGGCGTCGAGGGGAAGGTGGAGGCGATCACGTTCGCCCGCGAGCGGCGGCTCCCCTTCCTCGGCATCTGCCTCGGCATGCAGTGCGCCGTGATCGACGTGGCGCGGAACTGCGCCGGCCTCGAGGGGGCCCACTCGACGGAATTCGCGAAGAACACGCCGCACCCCGTCATCTGCCTGATGGACGAGCAGAAGGGAGTGGTCGACAAGGGGGGCACGATGCGGCTCGGCGCCCAGCCCTGCGTGCTTGCCGACGGCACGAAGTCGGCGGCGGCCTACGGCGCGACCACGATCTCCGAACGCCACCGCCATCGCTACGAGTTCAACCCGAAGTATCGCGAGGCGCTCGAACGGGCGGGGCTCGTGATCGCCGGCACCAGCCCCGACGGCTCGCTCGTGGAGATCGTCGAAGTGGCCGACCATCCCTGGTTCGTGGCCGTCCAGTTTCATCCCGAATTCAAGAGCAAGCCCACCGCCGCCCATCCGCTCTTCGCGGGCCTCGTGGCCGCCGCCGTCGAGCGGCATGCCGGCAGCGCCTGGGTGGCGGAGGCCTGAGACGATGAGCGACGAAATGACCGATCAGCGCGATCAGCCGCAGGTGCCACCGGCTTCTTTTGAATTCCTGGCGCACACTCTCTTCACGCAGGCCCTGATGGCGCTCGGGCGGATCCCCAACCCGATCACCAAGCAGGCCCACAAGAATCTGCCGACCGCCAAGCACTTCATCGACACGCTGGCGATGCTGGAGCAGAAGACGGCCGGCAACCTCACGACCGAGGAGCGGCACCAGCTGGAGGAGATCCAGCATCAGCTGCGGATGATGTATATGGACGCCACCGCATGACGGCGCAGGTTCTCGACGGCCGGGCGCTCGCGGGAAGGATCGAGGATTCGCTCCGCGAGGAAGTGCAGGTCTTCGCCGACATGTTTCGGCGGCGGCCGCGGCTCGTGGTCGTGCTGGTGGGCGACGTGGCGGCGAGCGCGTCGTATGTGAAGAGCAAGCAGCAGGCGGCCGAACGCGTGGGGATCGACTCGGAGGTGGTGCGGGTGCCGGCCGAGACCGACACGGCCGCGCTCGTGGCGCTCGTGAAGGCGATCGCCCGCGATGCCCACGGCCCGGCCGACGGCATCCTCGTGCAACTGCCGCTGCCGGCCCATGTGGATGCCGTCGCCGTGCTCGACGCCGTGCCCCCGGATCGAGACGTGGACGGCTTCCATCCCGAAAACGCCGGCCTGCTCTCGCAGGGCCGTCCGCGATTCATCCCCTGCACCGCCGCCGGCGTGCAGCGGATGCTCATCGACGCCGGAATCGAGACGGCCGGCCGGCATGCGGTGATCGTCGGCCGCAGCGACATCGTCGGGAAGCCGCTCGCGCTGCTTTTGGCATCGAAGCCGCCGGCGACGGCAGGCGCGCTCGGCAACGGGGGCGACGCCACGGTGACGATCTGCCACAGCCGCTCCGCCGACCTCGCCGAACACTGCCGCCGCGCCGACATCCTCGTGGCGGCCGTCGGCCGCCCGCACCTGATCACGGCCGACATGGTGAAGCCAGGGGCCGCCGTCGTGGACGTGGGCATCAACCGTGTTGAGAAGGACGGCAAGAGCAGGCTCGTGGGCGACGTCGACTACGACGCAGTGCGCGAGGTGGCCGGCTGGATCTCGCCGGTGCCCGGCGGCGTGGGGCCGCTGACCGTGGCGATGCTCCTCTCCAACACGCTCCTCGCCGCCGAAACCCGCACGAAGTAGGGTAGGCTTTAGCCTGCTGAAGTAGGGCAGGCTTCAGCCTGCCGTGACGCGGTGATTTCCGGTCTTGAGCGTTTCGGGGGGCATCACTACCCTCCCCACCCATACGGCGCCGCCCGTCGACCCCGTTTGCCCAGTTTCTCAACCCGCCCGCAGCCTACCCGGAGCGTCTTCCAGACGATGCCGCTGGCGCGGAGGCGCGAGGAATCCGATTCGTTATGGCGACACCATCCGCCAAGACCCGAACGAAAAGCATGCATTATTTTCTCCGCGCCCTTCGCGATGCCGCCAAGCGGTGGCCGCTCCTCGTGGCCGCCTTCCTCTGCTCCGCGGGCGTGGCCGGACTCTGGGGCGCGAATATCGCCGCCCTCTTTCCGATCATCGAAGTGACGCTCAACGGCAAGTCGCTCCAGTCATGGAACGAGGAGCGGATCGAGGCCGCCGAGACGCGGATCGCCGCCGGCGAAAAGGAACGCGAGACCCTCACGGCCGACCTCGACAACGGCCGGCTCGACGGGGGCAAGGCCACCGCCGCCCGCAGTCGCATCGATGCACTCAATCTCTCCATGCGGGGCGACGAGGCGATCGTCTACTCGTCGAAGAAGCTCCAGCCCTGGATCGCCCGCTTCCTGCCCACGGATCCCTTCACCACCGTGCTCTGGGTGGTGGGCTTCGTCGTCGTGAGCACGTTTCTCAAGCACGCCTTCCTGCTGGCCAACACGCTGATCGTGAGCTGGGTGGCGATGAACATCAGCCGCGACCTGCGGCTGAAGGTCTTTGACAAGGCGCTGGAGCTCGACCGAGCCCAGTTCATGCGGAATGGGTCGGCAGGATTCATGGCCCAGGTGACGGGCACCTCCGACATGCTCGCCAGCGGCATCACGAGCGTCTTCGGCGGGGCGATCACGGAGCCGCTGAAGATCATCGCCTGCCTCGCGGGCGCCTTCTGCATCTCCTGGCAGCTCACGCTCGCCTGCCTCACGATGGCGCCGATCGTGGGCTTCCTCATGGTCTGGCTCAACCGGCGGATCCGCGGCATCTCGAAAAGCATTCTCGACCGCTCGCGGGGCTTTCATCATGTCTTGCTCGAGGCGCTCAACAACGTGCTCACCGTGCAGGCCTACACGATGGAGGATTTCGAGCGGCAGCGGTTTCGCAACTGCACCGGCGACATGCTCAAGACCGGCATGATGCATTCCTTCTATCACGCGCTCGCCAACCCGATCACCGAAATCCTCGGCATCGGCATGGTGGCCACCTCGATCGCCGTCGGCGCCTGGCTCGTGATCAACCAGCAGACCGAGATCTTCGGCCTCACGATGACCGAGCGGCCGATGACGGTGCCGGGCATCATGGTCTTCTTCGGCATGCTCATCGGTGCGAGCGATCCGGTGCGGAAGCTCTCGGGCGTGCTCACCGGCGTCAACGTGGGCGTGGTCGGCGCACAGGCGCTCTATCCGCTGATCGACACCCCCTCGAAGCTCAAGGAGCCGGCCGAGCCGAAGACGATCGTCTCGCCCCACCGCGAGATCCGGCTCGAGCGGGTTTCTTTCAGCTACGACGGCATCGATACCGTGCTGAAGGACGTGAATCTCAAGATCCCCTTCGGCGAACGGGTGGCGATCGTCGGCCCGAATGGCGGCGGCAAGAGCACGCTCGTGAACCTGATCTGCCGGTTCTACGACCCGACGTCGGGACAGGTGATGATCGACGGTGTGCCGCTCACCGACATCGCCCTGCACGACCTCCGCCGCCGGATCGCGATGGTGACGCAGCAGACCGAACTCTTCAACGAGTCGATCTTCTACAACATCCGCTACGGCCGCTGGGACGCGACCGAAGAGGAGGTCATCGAGGCGGCCAAGAAGGCCCACGCCCACGAATTCATCTCGCTGATGCCCGAGGGCTACCGCACGATGGTCGGCCCCGGGGGCTTCCGGCTCTCCGGCGGCCAGCGGCAGCGGATTTCGCTGGCCCGGGCCTTCCTGCGAAACGCCGAGATCCTCGTCCTCGACGAGGCGACGAGCCAAATCGACGTGGAGAGCGAGCGGCTTATCCACGAGGCGCTGGCCGAATATGTGGAAAACCGGACGGTGATTATGATCACGCATCGGGCCAGCACCCTGGCCCTCGCCGATGCGATCATCCAAGTGGAGCACGGCGTCGTCACGAAACGGCCGGCGGCAGCCCTCCAGGCTGCCTGATCAATCGCCATGTCCGACAGCATCACGTGCATCTGCGG
The DNA here is from genome assembly GCA_044342075.1 of Pirellulales bacterium. Lineage (GTDB taxonomy): Bacteria > Planctomycetota > Planctomycetia > Pirellulales > UBA1268 > RGVT01. The sequence continues at coordinate 76,749 of JBIIQM010000001.1, read as the reverse complement.
CTACCGGGGCCCGAGCGTGCCCGAAGGCGGGCGGCCCGTATGCCCCATCTGCCGGACGCCCGCCGAGACTGGCCGCCAGCGGCCCGCCGCCCCACCGCCTGTCGCGATGGCACCACCGGCCGCGCCAGCGGCCGCAGCCGCAGCCGCACCTCGGCCGAGCGGGCCGAAGTATTACCGCATCCCCTGCCCCAATGGCCACAATCTCAAGGTGGGCCCGGCCATGATCGGCCAGCAGGCGGTCTGCCCGACGTGCAATACCGTCTTCGAAATCCGGCTCGAAGACAGTCGCGAATACCAGCGCGAGCAGGAAGCGCTGCGGCAGCAGAAGGAGGCGGAGGACGCCGAGAAGTGGCTGAAGCGGGCCATCTGGTCGGCCGTCTTCATCGGGGCCTCGCTCATCGGCATGACGGTGCTCTACGCCGTCTTCCGGCAGGCGGGCCGCCGGCCTTCGCCGCCACCGGAGCCGGAGATCGCCGCGCCTGTGGAAGAAACGCCGGTCGAGACGACTGAAGAAGTCCCCGCCGAGCCGGTTGCCGAGCCGGTTGCCGAGTAGGACAGGCTTCAGCCTGTCACGCCTATCGGACCCGGCAGCGATCAGGCAGGCTGAAGCCTACCCTACCGTGGCTCGAAGTGCGCGAGCTCGAAACTATCGCGAACCACCTGCCGCACGCTCCGTAGATCGACGCTGCCCTCGCGGGCCATGATCTGCACGAGCAGGTTGCCGATCGCCGTGGCCTCCACCGGGCCGGCGATCACCGGGCGGCCGGTGGCATCGGCGATCATTTGGCAGAGCAGCGCGTTCTTCACTCCGCCTCCCACGACGTGCACCCGGCCGATCCGGCGGCCGACGAGCGAATCGAGTTCCTCGAGCGTGCGGCTCACGGCGGCGGCCACGCTCTCGAGCGCCGTCCGCACCACCGCGCCCGTCGATTCGGGCACCGGCTGGCCCGAAGCCTTCGCCAGCGCCCGGATCGCCTCGGGCATGTCGGGCGGCGCCACCAGCGAGGGATGATTGGGATCGATGATCGTGGCAAGCGGCGGCGCCTCGGCGGCCAGTGACGTCAGCTGCTCCCATGTCCAATCCTTGCCCGCCCGCTGCCAGGCGGCGCGGCACTGCTGCACGAGCCAGAGGCCGCAGACATTCTTGAGGAGCCGCGTCGTGCCGCCGATGCCACCCTCGTTGGTGAAGTTGCGGGCCAGGCAGGCCGGCGTGACGAGCGGGCGATCGAGCTCCGCCCCCACGAGGGCCCAGGTGCCGAGGCTCACATAGCACCAATCGGGCCGCGCGCTCGGCGGGTCGGTGGCGGGCACGGCTGCGACGGCGCTGGCCGTGTCGTGCGTGCCGGGGACGACGACGCGGGTGCCGGAGAGGCCGGTCTCGGCCGCGACATCGGTCCGCAGGCTCCCCAGCACGGTGCCCGGCTCGACGAGCGGGCCGAAGATCCGCCGCGGCAGCCCGAATCGCTCGATGAGGCCGAAGGCCCAGTCATGCCGCTGCGGGTCGTAGCACTGCGACGTGGAGGCGTTGGTGTGTTCATTGGAGGCCTCGCCCGAGAGCAGCCAGTGGAAGATATCGGGAACCATCAGCATCCGCTCGGCGGCCGCGAGCGCCGACGAGCGGCGGCGCTGCATCGCCAGCAGCTGATAGAGCGAATTGAGATCCATGAACTGCAGGCCGGTGGCGGCGAAGATCTCGTCGCGCGGCACGGTCTTTTCGGCCACCTCGATCATGCCGCGGTTGCGCGGGTCGCGGTAGCAGAGGGGGTTCGCGAGCAGCCCGCCATCGGCACCGAGAAAGGCGTAATCGACCCCCCAGGTGTCGACGCCGACCGTCGTCACCGCCTTGCCATGCCGCGCCGCCGAGGCCCGCAGCCCGTTCACCACCTCCTGCCAGAGTCGGACGAGATCCCAGACGAGTTCGCCACCGAGCGCCACCGGTCCATTCTCGAACCGATGGATCTCCTCCAGCTCGATCAGCCTGCCATCGAACGCCCCCGACACCACACGGCCGCCAGACGCCCCAAGGTCGACTGCGAGTGAAACGGAACGAGCCATGCCAAGCACCTCCCGGAAACGGCGGAAATCGGCGTCAAAGCCTACCGCAGCCGCGAACGCCGGCAATTGCCGGCGGGTTTCGGGGCGGGAGCGGGGCTTTGCCCGGCCGCGACAAACGGGGTCGATAAAACATCGGCCGGCACCTATTGTTAATCTGTTTGGGCAACAGTGAGAGGATTCGACCCGGTCGGACGGCATGGCGACTGAAACCATCGACAAAGCTGCGGCGGCGCCCCCGGCGGACCTGCTCGAAGAACTGGCCCGCGCCAGCGAGCGGCTCGAATCGGCCGAGCCGCCGGAGATCATCCGCTGGGCGGCCGAGCGGTTTGGCGACCGGCTCACGATGGCGACGGCGTTTGGACCGGAAGGCTGCGCCATCATCCATTGGCTGGCCGCCGTCGCCCCGAAGACCTTCGTCTTCAATCTCGAGACGGGCTACCAATTCAAGGAGACGCTCGAGCTCCGCGACCGGCTCGCGAAGCGGTATGGCATCGAGGTCTCGCTCGAGGCGCCCGACACCACCGTCGAGGAATACGAGCGGCTCCACGGCGGCCCGCTCTACCGCACCGACTCGAACCGCTGCTGCGGCGACCGCAAGATCGCCGTGATCCGACGAGTGCTCACCCGGTTCGACGCCTGGATGAGCGGCATCCGCCGCGACCAGAGCCCCGATCGCGCCGCGGCGCCGATCGTCGGCTGGGATCGAAAGTTTGGCGTGGCGAAGATCTCCCCGCTGGCCAACTGGACGAAGGCGAAGGTCTGGGACCTGATCGTCCGGGAAAACATCCCCTACAACCCGCTGCACGACCAAGGCTATGTGAGCATCGGCTGCTGGCCCTGCACCCGCTCGATCTTGGCCGGCGAGGACGAACGGGCCGGCCGTTGGAGCGGCACGGCAAAGACGGAGTGCGGCCTGCACTCGCGCGAGTAGGACAGGCTTTAGCCTGTCATGAATCGCGACAGGCTGAAGCCTGTCCTACTTGCGACAGGCTGAAGCCTGTCCTACTTCTTCACGAGCGAGTCGAGCAGCTTCGTCATCTCCGCGGTGCGGATCGGCGTTTCCAGCACCTTGCGCAGGCCGTCGAGCTTCGCCTGCTTGGAGAGGGACTTCTGCTTGGGGCTCGTGAGCAGGATCGCGGGCACGGCCGCGAAGAATGCGTCGGTCGAGAGCCTGTTGAAGGCGTGCACCGCCGCGTCGCCGAGCGATTGCGTGCTCATCACGAGACAGTCGGCCGGCAGCGGCGTGGTCGAAAACCGCACGAGTGCGCGATCGGGGTTTTCCGTCACCAGCACCCGGTAGCCAAGCTTCGTGAAGAAACTCCGCAGGGCTTCCTGCGCCTTCTGCGAGGTCTCGACCACCATGATCGTGCCCTTCGTGGCGGCCCGCTCGGCGCTCATCGCCGACGGCGCCGGAAATTCGCTGGAATCGCGGGTCGCCAACCTGGGGCCGGCGCCCCCCGCGGCATACTTCGTGGTGAGCGGTTCGAGCGCCCGCCGGACGTCGGCGGCCGTCTGCCAGCGCTCGAGTGGATCGATCTGCATCATCCGCCCGACGACGTCGGCCACGTCGCGCGGGAGGTCGGCGGCGACCGTCGCGAGGGGCGCGACCCCCGTGAATCGCCGCGGATCGGACCGCACGAGCCGGTCCCTCGATTCGGCCAGCGCCGGCTTGCCGGAGAGCGTGAGGTAGGCGATCGTGCCGAGGAAGTAGATGTCGCTCCGCAGGCTGTCGTCCTTCATGCCGGAGAGCTTTTCGAGCGCGGCATAATCCACCGTGCGCGGCTGCTCCGTGCGGTCGAGGTGCCGGTCTCCCGCCTCGGCATCGACGCCGGCGAGCCCGAAATCGACGAGCTTGGCCTGCCCCGTCGAGGAGACGAGCACGTTGGAAGCCTTGAGATCGCGGTGTGTCACGCCACGGCGATGGGCATACTCGAGCCCCGACACCATCTGCAGGATGAGATCGAGCGCGCGGGGCAGATCGAGAGCGCCGCGGATTCGCACGAGCTCGCGCAGCGTCTGCCCCTCGAGAAACTCCATCGTGATGTAGGTCGTGTTGCCTTCCTGCCCCACGTCCTCGATCGCGACGATATGAGGATGCCGCAGCAGCCGCCCCATCTCGCCCTCGCGGCGAAACGCCCGGCACTTCTCCGCATCGGCGCTGAATCGGCTGCGGAGCACCTTCACGGCCAGGATGCTGCCGTCTTCGATGTTGATCGCGCGGAAGACCCGGGCGAACGAGCCGGCGCCGATCTGATAGAGCAGCTTGGCCTTCCCGAAGAAGAATCCGGTCCGCTCCCCCTTGAGCAGCCGCTCGAGCTGATAGCCCGTGAGCAATTCGCGGCGGACGAGAACGGCGCCGAGCTTCTCGATCGGCACGTTGTGGCCGCCGAGCTCGGTCCAGGCTTCGCCCAGATGGGCGGCACCGACCAGCTGCAGTTCCTGGGCGCGGTGCGCGAGTTCCTCAGCCGTGGTGGGTTTCATGGTGGGGCGCGGTTCCCGCCGAAAACCCTAGTTTTTGCCGCTTCGGGGCGGAGTTCAAGGGGAGGCCGGCCGGAGGGCCGGCGGGGGAGGCCGGCCGGAGAGGCCCGCAGGGGCCGCCGGCTGGGCTGGAGCCGGCGCGGCCGCGGCTGCTAAAAGCCCATGTTTACGGCTCTTGCCCCGATTGCCCCCGGCACTGTCCACCGATGGCCAAACGATGTCACCGCCGCGCGCGCTGCCTGCCATGGCTCTTGGCCACTTGTGCGGCGATCGTGGCATGGGCATCCGTCGGGGCGGCTGCCGCCACCCTCGAAGACTCGTTCGAGGGTCCGGAGCCATCCTGGGAGGTGGCGGAATCGGACGTGGGCCACCGCGTGGTGGGCCATGCCCGCTCCCGCGAGGCGCCCCATCGCGGCGCGGCCTGCGAGCGGTTTGTCATCGACGCCTCCGCCGGCACGACGCTGCGCGTGCAGATGCCGATCGAGCCGGCGCGGGTGATCGACGAATGGAAGGCATCGCTCTGGGTGCGGGCCGACCGGCCCGACATCCGGCTCTCCGCCCGCGTGGTGCTCCCCAACTTCATCGCCCCCAAGACCGGCAAGCCCGTCGAGGTGCTCGTGCCCGGCAGCATCTCCAAGGATGCCGAGCGCTGGGAGCGGCTCGACGTCGGCCGACTCGCGACGGGCTTGCAGCGGCAACTCCTGGCGCTGCGGGCCGAACACGGGCCGAAGGGCGACCTCACGAACGCGTCGGTCACGCATCTCGTGCTCGAACTCTATTCGTCGCCAGGCCGCTACGACGTGGCGATCGACGACGTGCTTGTCGAGGGGATCGTCGCGGCGACGCCCGCGGCGGCAGTGACGACGACCATCCGCGATGCCGACGTGCAGCCCGCCCAGTTCGCGCCGCCGCAGCCACTCGCACCGCCGACTCCGATGGCGCCACCGCTGCAGCCGCCACCCGCAGTGCCACAGCCATCGATGCCGGCCGCGCCGCAGGATCCACCCACCGGCCTCTCGCGCGGCGTGCTCGAGGTGGGGGGCATGCCGTTTTTTCCGCGGGCGATCGACCACAATGGCGAGCCGCTCGAATGGCTCGCATCACTGGGCTTCAACTGCGTGCGGCTGCCCGCGCCCGCATCGAGCGACCTGCTCGCCGAGGCGCGGGAGGCCGGCCTCTGGGTGGTCTGCCCGCCACCGCAATTGCCCGACGTGGACGTGCGCGATCCCGAATCGCTGCCGATCTTCTCGTCGAACTGGGATCGCGTGTTGCTCTGGGACATGGGCAGCGGCCTGGCCGAGGGGGATGTCGAGGCGCTTGCGGAACGTGCGCGGCGGGTGCGGGCCTGCGACATGCACGCCGGCCGGCCGCTGATCGCTTCGGCCGATTCGTCGCTGCGAAATGTCTCGCGGCACGTTGACCTGCTCGTGGCCCGGCGAACCGTGCTCGGCACGAGCCTGGAACTCACCGACTACCTGACCTGGCTCCGCGAACGGCCCCGGCTCACGCGGCCCGGCACGCCGATCCTCACCACGCTCTCCACGGAGCTTGACCCGAAGACCGCGCGGCAGGCCAATGCCCTGGCCGGCATCGGCGGCCGCGGGCTCTCCGTCGATCCCGAAAGCCTCACGCTCGCCGCGATGTCGGCCGTGGCCGCCGGCACCCGCGGCATCCTCTTCACATCGATGCGCCGGCTCGATGGCGAAGACCGCGAGTCGCGGGCGCGGGCAGCGGCCGCCCGCGCGATGAATCTGAAGCTCAAGTTGCTCGAGCCCTGGGGCGCCGCCGGCCGCTTCGCCGCGACGGCCCAATCGAGCGATCCGGAAGTGAAGGCCTTCGTGCTCGAGGCCGCCCGCGCGCGGATGGTGCTCGTCTGGCGGAGCGTGCAGGGATCGCAGGTGGTCGCGCGGCATTACGCGGGCGACATGCCGAAGGAGAACACGCCGCTCACGCTCCTCGTGCCGGGCGTGCCCGAGGCCCATCAGGCCTGGGAGGTGAGCCCCGGCGGACTCCGGCCCGTGCGGCAGAAGCGGGTGACGGGGGGAGTGTCGATCGTGCTCGACTCATTTCGCTCGTCGGGACTCCTGCTCCTCAGCGGCGATCCGGCCGTGACGGCGCACGTGCAGGAGCGGGTGCGCGAGCTCACGCCGATCGCGCTGGCCTCGGCCCGGTCGGTGGCCGGCCTCGTGCTCGCCGACGGCGCCGAACTGCTCGCACGGCTGCCCCCCTCGGCGCTCGGCCACCTGCCGGCGGCAGCGATGCTCTCCGAAGCGCAGCGCAACGCGCTCGAAGGGGAGGCGCTCGCCGCCACCGACATGGCCGCCGCGATCGCGAAGATCGAACGCGCCGCGGCGATCGGTGGGCAATTCGAACGGCTCACCTGGGAACGCGGCGTGGTGGCGACCGGCTCGATGGTGGCCGGCCCGCTGGCCACCTCCGATGCCACGCTCGCGGAACACTGGAGATTCGTCGAGGCGCTCGGCTCGGTGCAGGCCGGGGCGAACCTGCTGCCGGGCGGCGGCATGGAGCGGATCGACGAACTCTCCGGAAGCGGCTGGCGGCACTTCGCCGTGGATCAGCCCGAGATTCGCACGGCCGTCGAGATCGCGCGGGATGATCCGGCCTCGGGCGCCGCGAGCCTCGAAATCCGCGCCGAGCCGACGAACCCCGCCGAGGCGCCCGTCGTCGTGGAGACCCCGCCGGTCTGGATCACGTCGCCCCCGATCGCCGCGCCCACGGGCAAGCTCCTACAGATCGAGGCTCGCGTGTGGGTGCCGCAGGCGGTGAAGGGGAGCGTGGACGGCCTGCTCGTCTTCGATTCGATCGGCGGGCCGGCGCTCGCCGAGCGCGTGGGCATGACGCCCGGCTGGCGGAGGCTCGTGCTCTACCGGATCGTGCCGGCCGACGCGGCGGGCGAGCCGCTGATGGTGACTTTCGCGATGACGGGCCTCGGCGCCGCGCGGATCGACGATGTTTCGATTCGGGTGGTGGATCGCGGCGCGGGCGTGCCGGGCATGGTCGTTTCGACGTCGCCGCAGGATCCAGCCGTCGGCTCGTTTCCACAGCCGAGCGAACTCCTCGGGCCGGCCACGATTCCCACTCCGCTGCCACCCGCTCAGCCGACGAGACCGAAGCGATCCGACACGGTGGCGGCACCAGCCTGGCCGGGCATGAACCTCGAATGGCCCAAGATGATGCCCTTCGGGCAATCGCCCAACACGCCGCCGCCGGGGCCGGGAGGCGGACGAATCGATCCCTTCAAGCGCGCCCGCCCGCAGCCGTAGGACAGGCTTCAGCCTGTCGTGCTTCATGACAGGCTTCAGCCTGTCGTGCTTCATGACAGGCTGAAGCCTGTCCTACTTTCCGTGATTGCGGATGCGGCGGGCTTCGGCGTCGAGGGCCGTGAGCCGCGCGGTGCATTCGGCGAGGATCTGCCGCTCGTCCATGGCGGCGATCTCCTCGGGCATCAGCAGCTTGCCAAACTCGAGCCGCACGCGGCCCGGCTGCGGGAAGAGCCGAGTGCGCGGCCAGCATTCCCAGGCGCCGACGATCGCCACGGGCACGATCGGCACCTTCGCCCGCTTTGCCAACAGTGCGAAACCGCTCTTGAGATCGGTGAGCCGGCCCGTGGGGGTGCGCGTGCCCTCCGGAAAGACGACTACCGCCGCGCCCGCTTCCAGCCTCCGGATCACGGCCTTCATCGCCGCCACCGTGGAGGCCTCACGGTCGATCGGCACCGCATCGAGCGCCGTGATCACGTAGCCGAACGGCTTGAACTTGTAGAGCGACGCGCGGGCGAGGCTCGAAAGCCGCCGGTCGCAGGCGAGGCCCAAGAGCAGCGGATCGAGATGGCTCTGGTGGCTCGAGAGCACGAGCAGGCCGCCCGTCTTCGGCAAAGGCTCGGCGAAGCGTGTGCGCACGCCGAAGACCGAGATGCCGAGCGTGCGGCAGATCACCCAGAGCGCGGCATAGAGACAGCGGCCAAACGCGGTGTGGCGGCCACCGGGGCCCGCGGGTGCGGCTGCCGAAGTGGAGCCCGTCGCGGCCTGCTGGTCGGTCATGATTGGCCGGCCGCCTTCCCCGAGCCATGCGGGCCCGACCTGCGCACGGCCTCGATCATGGCGACGAGCCGGTCGATCACCTGCTCCGGGCTCATGCCGTCGGTCTCGAGCGTCACGGCGTCGTCGGCGGGCTTCATCGCGCCGACCGGCCGCGTGCGATCGGCCTCGTCGCGCTGCGACTGCGAGGCGAGCACCGCCTCGATCGATGCGGCATTGCCCCGGCCCACCTCCTCGCGGTGGCGTCGCCGGGCCCGCTCCTCGGCCGATGCGGTGAGAAAGACCTTCAATTCGGCATGGGGAAACACGACCGAACCCTGGTCGCGGCCCTCCGTGACCACGTCGATCCCCTCGGCCATCCGACGCTGCACCCGCTTCATCGCGTCGCGCACGGGGGGGGCGTCGGCGACCGGCCGCGTGGCCAGCGTGATCCGCTCGGTGCGAATCTCGGTGGAGACGTCGCGGCCATCGACGACCACACGGCCGTCGCAAAACTCGATCCGCACCGACTCCGTGAGGGTCGCGATCCGCGCGGAATCCTCGAGCGGAATGCCGCGGTCGAGCGCCACGAGCGTGACGGCCCGATACATGGCGCCGGTGTCGATGTAGCACCAGCCGAGCCGCCGGGCCAGCGCCCGCGCGGCGGAACTCTTGCCCGCGCCTGCCGGACCGTCGAGCGTGATGATCATCCTGCGGCTCCTGCCAGTGGGGCCGACGGAGTGTCGGCCGCGAGGGCCAACGCTACTTCCCGCGGGCTCTCGATGCCAAGCCCCACGGCCAAACGGAAGGCGCCCGCCTGCCGGCTGCCGGCGAGCAGGATCAGATCGACCATGTGGGGCGCGGACCGCAGGCTCCAGGGAAGTCCGCCGGTGGCGATGAAGACGTCGTCAGCCCGGGCGGCGATGTTTTTGAGCGCAAGGAAGTGGGGCGCCGTGAACCGGCTGCGCTCCGTGACGATCGGCTCGGCATGGAGGCTGCGGCAGAGATCGATGTCGTCATTCTCGTTCCAGGCGAACCGGCAGGCGGCATAAGCCTCGAAGACAGGCCCGGCGATCCCGTGCCGCGGCACCGTGAGATCGATGTCGATGAGGGCGAGCGGCCGGCCTGCCACGAGCGAGACACGCTGCGTGAAGCCGCCCAGTTCGCGGCCATCGGCATCGACGAGCCGCCCTGAACTCACGATCGAAGCCGGCCCTTCGCGGAGAATGCGGTCGGCCACCATGCTTGAATAAAGGGCGCGCTCCTGCGGGTCTTCCCACGCCGAGCCCACCGGGGGCGCTGGCCGGGTGGTGCGCAGCGAGAGCTGCTGCGAGAGCTGGTTGCCGCGATCGTTTTTCACGCTGCGCAGCGAGAGCAGGCCACCCGTCTTCGGATTGACCTTGAGCCGCAGCCACTCATTCTCGAGCAAGAGCCGCGCGTCATCGTTGTCAGCCCCGCCAAAGAGCCCGCGGGCCACGCGCTGCCAGATCGCTGGCTCCCGTGACGCGGCCGGCGCGGCCGTTACCGGCGCCGGCGTGGCAATTGCCGCCTGCCACTCAGCGATCGCCGGCTCCATCGAGGCGAGCCGGCGGGCCTCGTCGCGGGCGGCAGCGACTTTGGCACCGAGCGGGTCGGGGGATGCATCGTCCTTCGCGTCGGGGAGCGTGGGCGGGAAGGCGTCGGGGGCGAAGTCGGCGAGCATGCCGGCGCCGGCCGTGGCGGCGAACAACTTCTGCGGCGTCACGAACGTGCCGAGCGCAGTGCTCCAGCCGCCGATCCGCCGCAGGGCCTCAAACCACGGGCTCGCCGTGCCGGCGTAATGGGCAAACTGGATCACGGCCGTGTGGTCATGGTCGAGCGCGTCGCCGATTTTGTCGGCAAGCGAGAGGATCGTCGCGGCCGAGCGGGCGTCGAGCGGCGGCCGCGCCACGGCATCGATGCACGCCTTTCCTTCTCCCTGCCAGCGGATGCGGCTTGTGCCCGTGTCGGGGAGCGGCGTTCCGTCGAAGAGCGTCCAGATCGCGCCGGAATATCCGAGTTCGGTGAGGATCGCCGGCAGGAATGCGGACGAGCCACCCGTGCACTGGCCATGAGTGGTGGGCACTGCGCCCAGGTGAGCGCGATACGAGGCCTGCCCGCGGGCAAACGACTCGCGGATCGTGGCGAGCGTGCAGCACTCGAGCGCCGTGGAATCGTAACGCCCCCCCACGATCTCGATGCTGCCGTCCTCCAGCCGCGACCGCATGCGAGCGAGCAGGGCGGGATCGGTGTGGGCGAGCGATTCGATCACCTGGCCGGTGGCGACAAAGGCCAGCGGCGTTATCGAGTCGAGCTCCCGCGCCAGCCGCGGCCCGAGCGTCGACTCGGCGAGCAGCACGAGATCGAGCAGCCAGAAATCGACCGGATAGTACTGGCCGCGGTTTGCCGCGAGCGCGCCAAAGCACTCCTGCAGCTTCTCTCGCGTCGCAGGCTCGTCGCCAGCGACGGACGACCGTGCGGCGGCCACGGCCGCCTCCGCGAAATTCGTGGCCCCCAGCGCCGTCGAAGACCGCATCCTTCGGGCGAGCAATTCAGAGAGGAGCCAGGCGAGGCCGAGGGCATGAAAGTCTTCGCGCAAGGGAGGGTCTTCGGGCTGCGCGACGCCGAGCTTCATGACGGCCTCCGCCACGATCGCGTCGCGTCCCTGCACCTGCCGCACGACCTGCGAACCGGCCAGGCCCGTTGTCGAGGCCATGACTTCGAATCGCTCGTCGCACTGGGGAGGCACGAGCCCGAGGAACGCTTCGCCATCCTGCGGGGAAACGTCGACGCTCGCCCAGTCGGGGATCTTGCCGGTGGCAGCGATGAGCCGCGGATCCCAGGCGGCCGTCCAATGGGCAAGAAGCTCGTCGGCCTCGCGGTCGTCGAGCCAGGTGGGAAAGTCGTCGAGCGAATAGCAGGGGAGGAAGACGACGGCGCGTTCGGGAGGCATGCAGGAGAGTGTAATTGACGCGGTGGACAAAAAGGTGTCAGGACTCTTTTTCGGCCTGAACCTGAAGGGGCAAGCCGCGACAGCAAAAAGGTGGAACGAAAAAGAGTCCTGACACCTTTTTGTCCTACTCGAGGGCTTTGGCGAGCTTGCTCGTGACGGCGAACGAGAGCTGCTCGAGCTCGATCGCGAGATCCACCGACACGATCTGCACGTGGGGCGGGAGCGTGAGCGTGACGGGGGCGAAGTTCACGATGCCCTCGATGCCCGCCGCGACGAGCCGGTCGGCCGCCTCCTGCGCCCGCTCCGCCGGCACCACGATCATGCCGAGACGGATGCCCTTCGACTTCACCACCTCGGGCAGCTCGTCGATGTGTTGGATGCGGATGCCTTGCACCGTCTGGCCGACCTTCGCGGGGTCGGCGTCGAAGGCGGCCTGGATCGAAAAGTTTTGCCGGCCGAAGCCGCGGTAGCCGAGCAGCGCCTGGCCGAGGTTGCCCACGCCGATCATCACCACGGGCCAGGAATGATTGGTGCCGAGAATGTCGCGCATCGCGCGGATGAGCTCGTCGCAGCGATAACCCACGCCGGGATAGCCAAACTGCCCGAAGAAGCCGAGGTCCTTACGCACCTGGGCGTCGCTGAAGCCCAGGAGCGTGCCGAGCTGCCCCGAGGAGATCGTCTGCTGCCCCGCGGCCTGCAGGCGCTGCAGCTCCCTCAGGTAGAGGGAGAGACGGCTGACGACGACCTTCGGCACCGAGGCGTCGGAGGGAATCTCGCTGGGCTGGGGTCGTGGGTCGGTCATGCGAACGGCCTCGAGGAACTGCCCCGTTAAGCGGGAGACTCTACCCGCTTATCCGGACAAATCGAAACGAAACCACCACCCCGAGTCAATCTGGATCGGTTGTAGGGTCACTGGGGGTCTGGAAAAGCAGGATCGGTTGCGGGGAGTGATCAACCTGCGGCGAGTTTGTGGTCGATCTTTAAGAAGGTGTGGAAGTGGGCAACCGCCTCCGCATCCCCAGCGTTTCGTTCCCCGTTTCCAATCCCAGCTCAGGAGCCTGCCTCGGAAGAGGCAGCAGACATGAGAAGTACGTGGCTCTGTTGTCTGCTGGCAATCGCCTGCATCGCGTCGTTGGTGAATCGCGCCGACGCCGCCTACTGCGGGCTTGCCAGCTACAAACACGGCGCCGCGAAACTGACGACGGTCGGTTTCGCCCATGCCCGTGGTGGTTGTTCAAGTTGTGAGTCCTCCGCCAGCGAACCCAGTTGCGCCGCCAAGGCGTCGTGCTGCGGCACCCGCATGGTGAAGGACGTCGTGTACGAGCAGAAGCAGTACACCTGCTACAAGACGGTCTGCGAAAAGGTCGTCGAGCAGCGAGAGGTGAACTGCGTCCGCTACGAGACCGAGAAGTCGTTCAAGGACGTCGAATACACCGTCTGCAAGCCGGTGTGGGAGAACCGTTCGCGGACCGTCAACTACACCGTGTGCAAGCCGGTGTGGGAGACGTTCACGAAGGAGATCCCCTACACGGTCTGCAAGCCGGTGTGGGAGACCCGGACCCGCGAGATCCGCAGCACCGTCTGCAAGCCGGTGTGGGAGACCGTGACCAAGGAGATTCCTTACACGGTCTGCACCCCCGTCTACGAAGAGCGGCAGGAGACCTACACGGTCTGCAAGCCGGTCTACGAGACGCGGACCCGCGAGATCCGTAGCACCGTCTGCAAGCCGGTCTACGAGACGATGACCAAGGAGATCCCCTACACGGTGTGCAAGCCGGTCTACGAGACCCGCGAACAGACCTACACGGTCTGCAAGCCGGTGTACGAGACGATGACGAAGGAGATCCCCTACACGGTGTGCAAGCCGGTCTATGAGACCCGCGAACAGACCTACACGGTCTGCAAGCCGGTCTACGAGACGCGGACGAAGGAGATCCCTTACACGGTGTGCAAGCCGGTCTACGAGACCCGCGAACAGACCTACACGGTCTGCAAGCCGGTCTACGAGACGATGACGAAGGAGATCCCCTACACGGTGTGCAAGCCGGTCTATGAGACTCGCGAACAGACCTACACGGTCTGCAAGCCGGTCTACGAGACCCGCGTCAAGGAAATCCCCTACACCGTCTGCAAGCCGGTGTATGAGACCCGCGAGCAGACCTACACCGTCTGCAAGCCGGTCCAGGAGACCTTCACCAAGGAGATCCCCTACACGGTCTGCAAGCCCGTGTATGAAGAGCGGCAGGAGACCTACACGGTCTGCAAGCCGGTGTCGGAGACCCGGACGAAGGAAGTGCCCTACACCGTGTGCAAGCCGGTGTGGGAGACCCGCGAGCGGGACGTCTGCAAGACGGTTTGCAAGCCGGTTCACTACACGAAGACCGTCAAGGTCTGCGGCGGCCACTGGGAAACGGAGACCTGCGAGGTCCCCGGCCCGGTGATCACCCGCTGCGTGCGTGAGCCCGGTTGCTGGGAGTGCGACTGCTCCGGCCGTCGCCGCTACATCCCCGGCAAGGTCTGCCGCGTCGAGGAGCAGTGCCCGCCGCGCACCATCACGAAGAAGAAGTGGGTGCCGACGGTCTGCGAGAAGGAAGTCAATTGCGTCCGGTACGAGCGTGAGACGATCGTCGAGAAGCAGTGCTACAAGGTCTGCAAGATGGTCGCCGAGCAGCGGGTGAAGACCTGCTCCTACACGGTCTGCCGGATGGTGCCGGAACAGCGCGTCCGGTGCTACAAGGTCTGCAAGATGGTGCCCGAGCAGCGGGTCCGCACCTGCACCTACACCGTCTGCAAGATGGTGCCGGAGCAGCGGGTGCGCACCTACCAGGTGTGCCGCATGGTCCCCGAGCAGCGTGTCCGCACCTGCTCGTACCAGGTGTGCCGCATGGTGCCGGAGCAGCGGGTTCGCACGTATCAGGTGTGCCGCATGGTCCCCGAGCAGCGGGTTCGCACCTGCTCGTACCAGGTGTGCCGCATGGTGCCGGAACAGCGTGTTCGGACGTATCAGGTGTGCCGCATGGTTCCTGAGCAGCGTGTTCGCACCTGCTCGTACCAGGTGTGCCGCATGGTGCCGGAACAGCGTGTTCGGACGTATCAGGTGTGCCGCATGGTCCCCGAGCAGCGTGTTCGCACCTGCTCGTACCAGGTGTGCCGCATGGTGCCGGAACAGCGTGTTCGGACGTATCAGGTGTGCCGCATGGTTCCCGAGCAGCGTGTTCGCACCTGCTCGTACCAGGTGTGCCGCATGGTGCCCGAGCAGCGTGTTCGGACCTACCAGGTGTGCAAGATGGTGCCCGAGCACCGTGTTCGCACCTGCAGCTACCAGGTCTGCCGCATGGTTCCGGAAGTGCAGGTCCGCCACTGCACCTACCAGGTCTGCAAGATGGTTCCGGAACAGCGCGTGCGGACCTACAAGGTCTGCAAGATGGTTCCGGAGCAGCGGGTTCGCACCTGCTGCTACAAGGTCTGCAAGATGGTGAAGGAAGAACAGGTCCGCACCTGTGAGTACAAGGTCTGCACGATGGTTGCCGAGCAACGCGTGAAGACCTGCACTCAGAAGGTGTGCAAGATGGTGCGCGAAGAGTGCTCCCGTGAGGAGTGCTACAAGGTCTGCACCATGGTGAAGGAGACGCACACCAAGCAGGTGCCCGTCTTCACCACCCGGCCTGTCCACTACACCAAGACGGTGGAAGTCGTCCGCATGGTGCCGAAGAAGGTCGCCTACACGGTGACCAAGTGCGTGCCGACGACGGTGTACCGCGAGGTGCCTTGCTGCGAGTAACGCCCTCGCAGCGTGTGATCTGTCGGCTCTGAGCCGAAACGATTGGGAACGAGCACGGCCCGGGTCGCAAGACCCGGGCCGTCGCTTTTTTAGCCGAGCTTCCGCCGACCACGGCGGCTTCCCTGCCGAAAGTAGGACAGGCTTCAGCCTGTCGTCGGTGGGGCAGGCTTCCAGCCTGCCTTTCGACGCCGCCCTGCGCGCCACGCTGTGAGCAGGACGCCGCTCGCGGCGATCACGATTGTGCTCGGCTCCGGCACCACCACGATCGAGTCCGGCGTCGTGCCAAGGCCAAACACCGCCTTGGGCCGGATGTCGGTCTCCTTGTAGTTGCCCACCCCGGTGAAGTTGAACGTGGCGGTGTTCTTCACCACGTATTTGTTGTTGAGGACACCGCTGGGGTTGATATCGCCCCCCCGGTAGATCCCGAAGTTGATGAAGTCGTTGCCCGCGGGCCCCACGACCGCCGCCGTGAAATCGTTCGGCTTGAGGCCATTGTTGGCGACCGTGCCGATCCCAACGCCGAGATTTGGGGCATGCGCGGGATCCATCTCCAAAAACTGCCAGGAGGCATCGCCTTTCTCCTTTGCCAGCAGGTTGCTCGGCTTGTCTTCCGCTTTCTCGTATCTCTGCGGCGTGTAGTAGACCGGCACGTCGTTGTCCCGCCCCCTCTTCACCTGAAAGACGAAGCCGCTTGCGCTCTCGTATTTGAGCGTCGGCCGGGTCGTGCCGTTCCAGATGTCGAAGTAGAAACTGGTGAGCACTTCGGCCGCGTCGGTCGTGTCTTTGGGAGACAGGTTGTCGAGCACGATCTTCAGGTTGTCTCCGTCGATGGAGAACTGGGCCTGAAACGCCACCGGTGTGCCGAGGCTGGAAGTGCCCGATGCCATGAAGATCACGTCGCCGGCCGCCGGGCGGGGTGCACACGCGACCGCCGCCACGGCCAAGGCCGCCGCGATCGTAGACAGAAGCAGACTGCGAGATAGAAACGCGAGGAAACGCATGGAGCTTGCTCCCTTGTGGGAGGGACGTTCGACGGCGTCCGCTGCGCCCAAAGGCGCGCCAAAGTGCGTTTCGGCGCAACAAAAAAGCCGGTGGGGGAGACGCCCGAAAGCGTTCACCCACTCGGCCTACGCTGCGCCGGGGCTCCGCAAAGAGGCGGAGCTGCCAGCAACTCGTCTTCCGAGAAAAATCGCCAGGGGCCTTCGGGCGAGCGAAACGCTCTCCCGGCTGCCTCGGCGACAACCCTTCGCCCGCCGCCCACGGTGAGGCAAGGGCCGGCCGCCAGCTGGACGCGTTTTCCCGGCTATCAAGGCGGAATCGCGATGTGGACACCGCCGGCCGGGTGGCTTCGGCGCAAGGCGGATCCGCAAGCGGCCGCACTTTCCGGAGCGGTCACTTCGATGATATCATGATGGTATGGGTAACAGTATCAAGCCGCGCTCCGCGGGCCGTCCGCCCGGGGCTCGGGCTGCACGCCGATCTCCCGCATCCGGCACATTCGTTTTGCGTCTCGACGCCCGGCTCCACGACCTGCTTCGGCAGGATGCCCTGACGGCAGGCGTTTCACTCAACGAATGGTGCGGTCGCATGCTGGCGGCCCCTGGCGCCGGCGGGGTCGCCGCCGCGGAGGTCGTACTGTCGATCCGATCGTGGCTCGGCGACGATCTCGAGGGGATCGTGCTGCACGGGTCGTTCGCCCGCGATGATCTCTCCACCACGTCGGACGTCGATCTGCTCGCCGTGGTCCGCTCAGGCAGGCCGATCACTCGGGCGCTGTATCGCGAGTGGGAGGAGAGGGCGCTGGCCTGGGATGGCCGCGAAGTCGACCTCCATTTCGTGCATCTGCCCGCGGCAGACGATCGCGTGTCTGGCAGTTGGGCGGAAGCCGCAGTCTGCGGGATCGTTCTCTACGATCGCAATCTGGCGTTGTCACGGCGGCTGATCAGCATCCGTGAACGCATTGCGGCGGGCGGGCTGGTGCGGCGCATGGCTCAGGGCCAGCCCTACTGGATCGACGAGGGTTTCGATGCGCAGTCCTGAACTCGCAGCAGACTACGTTCGCCGGGCGAAGGCGCGGCTGGCGGCCCTGGACGCACTCTTTGCCGCCCACAGCTGGGCGGACGTGGTGCGGGAGTCGCAGGAAGTCGTGGAGCTGGCGCTCAAGGGCCTGCTGCGGGGCTCCGGCATCGAGCCACCGCGAATCCACGATGTGTCGGAGGTGCTCACGGCAGAGAAATCGCGGCTTCCCCGGGCGGTTCAGCCACACGTCGAGGCCCTCGCGGCTGGCTCGCGGACTCTGCGGCGTGACCGGGAACTCGCCTTTTACGGTGCCGAGGATCTCACGCCATCCGGTTTTTACACGCGGCAAGACGCTGTCGCTGCCCGTGATATCGCCCGCAAGACGGTGACTGCGGTGGAGCCGCACGTGCCGACCACGGAGTGAGACCCGATCGCCAACAATACGCCCGGCAGGACTTGAACCTGCAGGCTGCTTTCCGGCGTCGCGATCCCTTCGGGCCTCGCTTCGCCACTGGACAGCTTTGAATACGCCCGGCAGGACTTGAACCTGCAACCCTCGGTTCCGAAGACCGATGCTCTATCCAATTGAGCTACGGACGCGTGGACGGCATTCTAGCAGACTTTGCAGCCAGCCAACTCGCGGGCGGTCACTCCGCCTGGCCGAATACCCGGAAGAGTGCTTCGCTCCGCGGGGTGACACTGATCGTGGCGGTCGACGGTCGGCTTCGCGGTCCATTCGGCTTGCTCGCCACCGCGGTGAGCGTCTGCGCGGCTGCGCTGCCCCTTGGCGCCCGATACGTGACGAACCCGCGGGGATCTGTGAAATACAGGTTCAGGTCGTCGAGCGTTCCCGTGAACGTCCGGGCGGCAGCGGTTCCGCCGACCGTCACGCCCGCAGCGGCTTTGGCATAGATCGCTCCGCTCGCAACCCGCAGCGTCACGACGATCTGCCGCGTGGCCGACGGATTGGTATCGCTTAGCGGCGATTGTGCAAAGACAAGCTTGCTGCGGTTGCCGGCGATGGCCTCGAAGGCCGCGGGGAGCGTCATGCCGACGGCAGACTGCCGCTCGGGCATGTTGCGCACGCGGATCACGAAGACCCGTTCGGCGAAGAGCCCACCCCGGTCGGTCGAGCGGACGCGGATCGAATAGGTCCTCCGCATCTCGAAGTTGAACGACTCGGTTGCGACCAACTGCCCACCACGAATCTCGAAGGCGGCGTTGTCACGTCCGCCTCGGCCAGGCACCATGCTGTAGGTAAAGAGCTCGTCTTGGTCGCGATCGACCGACGAGAAACTGCCGACCACGGTGCCTGCGGGCATGTTCTCGGCGATGATGCTGCCGGACAGCCGCACCGCCAGCGGCGCCTCGTTGACGTCGGTCACGTCGAGCGTGAACACGCCGGTGCGCGGCCCCGATCCCTCGATGGCGATGCTATCGACCGTGACCCGCCCCGTGTACTGATTGCGTCCCTCGCTATTCAAGCGGGTGCCCGGTCGCAGCCAGAGAGCGCCGTCGGCGACCATGAACCGGCCGGCATCGGCGCCGCGGATGTTGAAGGCCACCGGCACGGAGAGGCCGGCCGCGTCGGTGATGTCGATGTCGAGGAGTTTCGTGCGTCGCGACGCCTTGTTCGTCTCGGCCACGTCGGCGTCGAACGAGATGCTCCCCTCGGTCCAGATCGCCGAACCATCCTCCGCGGCATTGCCGTGGAAGCCGAGCCGCCCGGCGAGCGTGAGCTCGGCCCCGGCGGCATTGAAGATTGCGCCCCCGCGGCCCGAGTCGGTCGAAGTCTGCGCAAAACGGGCCGTGTTGCTCACGAACGTGACGTCGCGAACGGTCGTGCGGCCCTGGTTGAAGATCGCCCCGCCGCGACCGGCCGCGCCATCAGGGCCCTGGCTCGCGAATCCCTCGAGCCGCAGCCCCGCAAGCTCGAACGAAACACCCGGAACCACGTGGAAGGCACGGAAAGCGTCGTGGGCGGCTGCGGCGCCGGGCTTGAGCGTGATGCCGAGATCGCCGCCGAGGATGCGGAGGTCGTCACGGATGACGAAGGCCGATGGGCCGGCGAGCGCGACGTCGTCGGCCGGAGGCATCACGAGTTCCCAGCGATCGTCCTGCTCGTCGTAGACGTAATACGACGACGGTGCGGGCAGGTCGGGCGGCTCGAGCTCGACCATCTGGCCGCGGAGGCTGCCGTCGAACTCGATCGTAGAGACGAATCCGTCGTTCGAGTGCCGCACGAGCGCCGGCAGGCTCTCCGAGCGGTCGGAGTCGAGATCGCGGACGATGCCGACGGAATCGACTTCAAACCGATCCACGACCGCCACGCCCGCTCCGGCCACGTTCACGCGGCGGACGGCTGCCTCGCCGTGAGCAGCCCGGATCGTGTGGCCGAGGAACGTCGCGCCCGCGAAATCGATCGCCACGGAATAGCGGCCGGTCGCCGCCACCGGGATCTCGTACCGGCCGAAGTTGTCGGTCGAGACGCGATAGACGCGGCCGTCCGGGCTCGTCGCCACCACGGCCAGCCCCGAGACCGGCTGCGACAGCCTGTCAAAGAAGCTGCGCGACCCACCCCCATCCACGAAGACTTCGCCGCTGATGACCGGCCTTGTGAAGTCCACCCGCAGGTCGAGCTTCGCCCCGGCCTCCGTGAGCGTCACGGCCTGCCGCGCCGAACTGCCGGCCGCCGGAGAGACGTAGTCGGGCAATGAATAGACGATCGGTACCACCCCGCCGCCGCCGAGCACATCGCTGCCCGGGACGTCGAGGAACCAGGAACCCTGGCTGTCGGAGATCGCCCGCGGCTCGATGCCGGCGTCCCAGATGCCGTCGTCATCGAGGTCGGCGAAGACCGGCACGCCCGCGCGGCCCCGCATGATCGCGATGCCGTTCTGCGTCTTTCCAGACGGCTCGGTGATGCGGCCTTCAACATCGCGCACGACCTGGAACGGCCCTGCCGACGCGCCGTAGACGGGAACCCACACGCCGTCGTCATCCACCTGGCCGTAGATCCAGAGGTCGCCCGAGGGGAGGGCCGACGCATCCCAGGCGACGTCAACGGACCAGGATCCGTCCGGGTTCACCGGCACCTCGATGCCCGCGGCTGGGGAGAGCGTGCCCGCCAAAGGCATCACAAACTCCATCTCGCCGGCCTCGTCGAGCGAGTAGAAGAGCGACACACGGACGGTCGTCATCGTGGGATCGTTCACACGGCCCGTGAGCCGCGTGGTCTGCCGGCCCGTGTCGATTCGCCCGGGGGCACCAGGCCGGCCCGGGAGTGCCGGAGCATCGATCGAGGAAGGGCCGACCGCGGCGGAGAGCGGAGCGGCTGCAAACGCACGGTCGTCGACCGGCTCGGCCATCGCCTCCTCGGCAGGCGCCGCGGCGGTCAGCACGAGTTCCTCATCGACCGCCGAGAAGGAGAGCGGTTCGACGAAAGCGGCCGAACGCAAGACCGGCCCGTTTTGGACGGCCTCGAGATCCTTCGTTCCGATCGACGTGAATTTGTCGTTCACCAGGTCGTACTTCAGTCCCCGGGTGCCGCCCCAGAATTGCCCCCAGCCCATGACGTAGGTCTCGAAGCCCGCCTTGTGCTGGAACTGGAAACCCGCGCCGGCGATCTCCTCGCCGCCAATGATCGGAATCTTGTCGGGGATCCGCATCCGCGCCGTGCCACGCATCAAGAGGCCGTCGGCCTCGCTGAAGCCCATGCGTCCCGTCGCCAGGAACGTGCCGCCGAGGAATTTCGCCGAGATGTCGCCGTAATAAACGTTGCGCGACCAGTCGACGAGGATCACCGCCGTCCCCTCGCCGATCAGGCCGGTCCAGACCTGGCTCGTCGTCGTGCCCGTGTTGATTGCGCCCAAGTAGGCGTCGGCCTGCAGCCTCAGGCTGCTCGCGTCGAGCGTGAACGAGCCGAAGAACTGCGCGACCCGCGCCGACTTGCCGAGCAGCGAGACGCTCGGCCCGGCCATCAGTCCGATCCGGCCGGTGACGCTCACAGCCGCGAGGTTGTCGAGATTGCGGATGCTGCCTTCGATGCTCGTGACGAACAGCGGCGTCTGAGGGATCGGGATGCCCGTTTCGGAGAAAAGTCCGACGCTGATCGAAGAGATGGCACCGTTCACGAGCTCGAACGATCCGGCGGCCCCGATGCCCATCGGCAGCGTCAGGCCCGCGGCGCCCGACACCTTCCACGAGGCGGCGGTCTTCTGCAGGCTGATCGTGACCTCGTCGAGCTTGATCGCCCCGAGATCGAACCCCGCCGCCCGGAACGTGCCGTTGCGGATTTCCCAGTCGTTGTCGCGGACGAGCAGGCCGGGGGAGGCCCGCTTGCCGAGGTCGATGCCGACTGAGAAGACGTTCGTGAGGCTGGCCGATCCGTAGATCGCCCAGGCGGACGCGGCGGCGTCGTAGGTGAAGCCCGCCTCCTTCACTTCGAGCCGCAGATCGCCGATGCCGAAACCCGTCGTGATGTCGGCCGTCGCGTAGGTGATCGCCCCGTGCTGGAGCCGGATGCCCGGGTTGTCGAAGCTCGTGCCCATGACGAAGGCGAACGACGTGTCGGCGACCTTGATGCCGACCGAGCCGAAGACGTCGATCTGCGACAGGGCCCGCTGGTAGCGAAAGCCGACGGTCGTGCCGGGGCCCGGCGTGAAGTCCACGGAGCCGAGCTTGAACCGCGCTGCGACCGAGAGCGTGAAGTTTTCGATCTCGCCGCCGACGAGCTCGATGCCGGTCGTCGAGAGGTCGATCTCGACTCCTTCGTTGCCGGGGCCGGTGCCGTCGAAGTCGAGCCGGCCCTTGCCGGAAAGCTTCACCCGCGAGGGCGCCTCACCCGCCGCGGCCGCATAGGCGAGCCCGGCACGGCTCACGGCGATGGCGAAGCCGCCGTCGAACTTCTTGTTGCCGTTGGCGTCGGTGAACTGTTCGGACTCGTCCCAGAGCCCGTTTTTATTGGCGTCGGTGAACGCCTCGGAGCCGAAATCGATCGCGAGCGTGAGGAAGCCGCTGAAGGCCCGGAGCGAGCCGTTCACGATCACGATGCCGGTCGCGTCGGTCTCGAGGACGCCGCGGTTGGCCCCCACGCGGACCTCGCCGGCGCCCTTGAGAACGAGCGTCGCGGTGGCTGCCGTGTAGCTGGCGGAGAAGTTGCGAACCTCGACGGCGGCGGTGACCTTGCCTTTGGAATCCTTCTGCAGCGGCAGCAGGCCGCCGAGTTGCGCGGAGAACCCGCCGAACGCGCCCTGCTTCCACACGAGGCCCGGGGCCACGAGCGTGGCGGTAAGTTCGCCACCGGCGATCGCCAGTTTGCTGGAGCCGGCGATGCCGAAGCTTTCCTGCTGGCGGTCATAGGTGACCGTGAGCGACTTGAGCTCGAGCGCGCCGCCGGCCATCGCCAGGCTGCCGGTCTGGACGGTGGCGACGAGCGACTGCACCGCGCCCGCCTTCACGCCGATCGAGCCGCTGATGCCCAAGAGCTTGTCGAGCTTGTCTTCGCCCTTGGCCTGCCCGGTCTGCCGGAGGAGCAGTGTCGCCCCTCCCGAGAGCGAGAACGTGTCCGTGTCGGCGTCGTATCCAGCCTGCATCGTGTTGAGCTTCACGATGGCCTGGCTGATCTCGATCTCGCCCCCGATGCCGGCCGAGAGGCTGCGGAACGCGCCGTTCTTCCAGCGCAGGTCCATCGAGGCGAGGGCCAGTTTCCGGCTCTCGACCGTGAGGTCCACGTTGCCCAGGATTCGGAGTGCGCCTTCGCCATACGTGAGGGCGAGCTGTTCGAGCGCGAGCGTCGAACCGCCGACCACCACGCTGCCGGTCACCTTGCCGTTGATCGCCACGCCGGCCGGGGAGAAGACGATGCCCGGCGCGGGCAGCGAGACGGCGAGCGTGCTCGCGCCCACCTGCAGCGACGTCTGGCCGGTGAGCGAGAAGGCGTCGTCCTGCGGCGCGTAGCGGAAGGCGAGGTTGTTGAGTGCGAACGACGCCCCCTCGACCTCGTACATGCCGCTGATGCGCGCCGCGAGGCTCGTGATCTTGCCTTGGGTCATCTCGAGCACCACGTCGTCGAGCCCGAAGAAGCGGCCGCTCGCGCGGGAACCGAGGCTCAGCAGCTGGCTCTGGCCGGTCAGCCGCAGCGTGTCGGTGGCCCGGTTGTACGAGGCGGCCAGCGAGCCCAGCTCCAGATCCTGCCCGCCGATCTTCAGCGTGCCGGTGAGCTTGGCCTCGAGCGACTGGATGCCCTGATCGGTGATCACGAGGCCGCTGCCGGGGAGCGAAATGCGGAGCCGCTGGCCGGCGATGTCGAGCTCGGTGGAGCCGGTGAGCCGGAAGGCGGCGGCGGTGCCGGCCACCGGATCAGCCGCGACGTAGCGCACGGCCAGCGTGTCGAGATTCAGCTTCGCCCCGAAGATCGGGATCGTGCCCGAGAACTTCGCGTTGACCTCCGCCAGCTCCTTGCCCTTCACCACGAGGCCCCGCGGGCCGGGGAACTCGAACTTCAGCGTCTCCCCCTGGAAGATGGCGCGACCGCGGGCGGTCTTGAGCCCCGTCTCGTCGGCCTTGCCGGAGAGGAACTGGAACTTGTCGACATGGAACTCGAAGCCCGTCGTCAGGAGACTGATCTTCGTGTAGCGGCCCGACGAGAAGAGCCCCAAGTAGGTTCCGAGGTTGGCCCAGAAGCTCTGGTTGGGATCGAAGCGAAACTCTATGCCCGCCTGCACCGCGAAGTCGGCCGTGAAGATCTTCGGCTGCAGGTAGTCGATGCCCGCGATCGTCACGGTGGCGGAGGACGGATCCGTGACGTCGAGCGACGTGTTTTCATCCTCGGCGCCGCCGACGGCTGCCGTCACGGTGGGGCCGAACTCCTCGGTCACCTGGATCTCGAACCAGCCCGATTCGTTGGTGAGCCCCGTGACGGTGACGCCCGCGGCGCCCGTGACGACGACCTTCGCCAGCGGGAAACCCTGCTCGCCCTCATCAATCTTGCCGTTGGCGTTGGCATCGACGCCGACACGGCCCTTGATGAGCGGGTAGATCGTCGAAACGACGAGCGTCGGGGCGACGGTGACGGGATTGGCTCCGCGCACGAAGCTCACCGTTGCCGGGCCGCCGTCGGTCGTCCGGCGATTGGCCGTCAGTTCGAAGCGGACGTCATTGCCTGCCGTGGAGACGTCGTAGAAGTAATACTCCCCGGTGGGGCCCGTATACGCGTGCCGCTCGCCGGCGTCGAACGCCCCGTTGCCGTTGGCGTCGAAGTAGGCCCGCACGCCGGCGAGCGGCTCCTCGGTGCCGGCGGCGTCGCGGAGAATCACCTTGCCGGTGACCTCGGGCGACGACGTAAAGGAGACGAAGTCGCTGCTCGTCGCCGCGTGGAGCTTGTCGTCGATCGTCATGAAGACGTAGCGGGGCGTGGGGGCGAGCGCGTCCTCCCGCCAGGTAAACCGCGCGCCGTCCGCGAAGAGCGAGAGCGGCAGGCTGGCCGACGAGGTCTGGCTGTTCGTGCCGTTCACGCTCGTCACGGGGACGGCCACGCCGCCGCCGAGCGTGGTCACGGTCCAGTCGCCCGAACGCTGGAACGTGTCGCGCCGCTTGTCGGCCTTCGCGTCGAAGATCGCGCCGACCGCGTCGGGCAGCGACGCGAAGCGCACATCGCGGTTGGAGAGCACGGCCGGGGCCGCCGTGGGCACGGCACCGAAGCGAATGGCCTCCTTGGCATCGAAGAGTTCGAAGTAGTCGCGGCCGCCGGTGGCGTTGGGCAGGGAAGCCGCCTTGCCAGAGGCAGAGGCCAGGTAGACCGCGCCGACCTCGAGCGTCACGCCCGCGCCGGCCCGGATCTTCGCGACGCCGCGATCGAGCCAGAGCGGCTTCATCTTCTCGCGGGCCACGGTGGCTGTGGAGCCATCAGCCACACGCAGCGTGAGCTCGCGCGGACGGCCCTGCTCGTCGAGGGCCGTGCCAAGCTCCTCGATCCGGCCGCGGCGGACCGCGCGGTCCGAGTCGAAGTAGAGCACCTCCATGCCCACGGCGGGCGTCCAGACGATCTCGTCGTCGGCGGCGTTGCCCACGATCTCCTGCTGGGAGAAAGCGGCCATCTCGACCACGCGCGCGTCGGCAACGCCCGCAGCCGTGCCGTCCACATCGCCCGTGACCGTCCCGCTGGTTGCCTGGATCAGCCACCGTTTGGCGAGCACTTCTCGCTGGTCGATCACATGCAGCGACACCACGCCCTTGTCGCGGGTATGCGGCGAGGCGTTCGTCGTGAAGCGGAAGAGCGTCTCGTTGGTGAACGAGTTGATCTCGCGGTGCACGGCCACGTCGCCAGCCGGGCCGCCGAGGCTGATCGTGGGCTGCGGCATCGTCGGCGTGGTCACGAGCGACGGCAGGATGCCTGCGCCGCCGACCTGCTTGGATTCGTCCCAATCGGCCTTCGCGAGATCGGGCTTGCCGTCCACGAAGACCACCCCGGTGAGGTAATCGTTGGGCTTGGCGGCGACCGCCTCGACGACCGCGGCGTCGGCGGAAAGGAAGGAGTTTTTCTTGAGCTTCACCTGCACCTTGCCGGCGAGTTGCGCGAGACCGAGCCCGGCGAAGGTGCGGGATGAATCGAGGCTCGGTGCGCCGGCCGGAAAGATCTCGAGGAGGATCTGCCCCGACGCCACGCCATCCTTCGCCGGCTGGAGGCTGACGCTGGTCCGGTAGCTCGTGCCGCTCGGCAGCCCCGACACCGCGACCTCGATGTCCGCCTCGGTGAGCATCTCGGCGACCGTGTATTCGTTGCCGGTGCGTCCCTGGTATTGCGTGGAGGTGATCTTGCGAGTGGAGAAGGGGATCGCGGCCGTGAGCTTGTTGGCGTAGAGGTTTGTCGAGCCCGTCGCGATTCCCACGTCGTATTCACGTGACCAGGGAAACGTCTGGTCGGTGCCGTTCATGATCGCCCGGGCCTTCTTCTCGTAGTCTTTCACCTCCGAAGCGTCGAGGAAATCGAACGTGTCGTTGCGAATGTCGTAGAGCAGGCCACCCGTGGCCGAGAAGATCGCGATCTTGATGGTTCCCCACGCGCCGAACTCGTTTCTCGAGTCATCGACGACGTAGAACACCGACCCTCGGGCGTTGAACCAGCTGACCGGCTTGAAATCGAACTTACTGTTCGGCTCCGGCTTGATGTCGACCGACCCGAAGCCGACGAAGCCCACACTGCCCGTGTCGGTGGAGAAAAACCGCAGCAGGAGCTCGCCGCGGATCAGATCGAGCGCCGTGAAGTTGCCCTTGAGCTCGTAGATGTCACGGGTCCAGTCGATCGTCAGCGTGCCGGTGCCCTTGCCAAGCAGGTAGCGCCACGGGTCGAGCGAGGTGCCCGCATAGGAAACGTCGTAGTAGGCGAACTTGTAGAACGAGGCGTCGACGACGAGCATGCTCTTGCTGATCGTGACGCGGCCCTCGGCCATGAGTGGGTGGATGTTGACCAGCCCGTTCTGGCCGGGGATGTTGTTTTGAACGCCCGGCAGCTTGATGAGCGGCCCGGCCGAGATGCCGACGGTGCCGACGAAGGTCACATCGCCGGGCGATTGCAGGTTCTTGAGTTCGCCGGCCAACTTGCGGATGAAGACCCCTTTGATCGGGATGCCGCGGTAGCCGTTTTCCTCAGCCGCCTCCCACTTGATCTTGATCCGATCGAAGAGCCAGGCCGTAGGCTGCGTCAGGCCCGTGTCGGTCACGGTCGTGCCCTGGTAGAGCCCGATCTCGCAGCCGACACGAATCGGCCCGAGCGTGATCATCCCCCCGCCGTTGATTGTGTATTCGCTCGTCGACGTCTTCTTCCACTCGAAGAACAGCTCGTTGATCTGGAACGGCCCGGACCAGGCCGCGCCGAAGAAGAGCTTGAGATTGTTGATGTTGTAGTTGTTATCGACGATCTCGATGCCCGGTCTCTCTCGGGTTCCGAGGCTCGCCGCCAGCGTCGTGCCCTGCAGCGTTTTTTGAATCTGGTTCGAGAGGGCGACCTCGCCGTAGAAGCCGAGGTAGGAGGGCACCGTGGTGCCGGCGTCGGTGACGTAGTCTTTCTTGTAGACGAAGCCGGCCTTGTTGAGCTTCATCTCGAAGAGACCGAGGTTGATCGTCTTCGCGCTGACGTTGGCGTCGAGCTTCTCGAGCACGCCGTTCTTGATCACGAGCCCCGGCTCCGCGGAGGTGCCAAGGTCGACGACGATGATGTTTTCCGCCTCAGCCCGAAGCGATTCCTCGTTGGGCGTGCCCTGGTAGGGGGGCACAGGCTTGCCCGTGTTGTCCTTCGGCCAGAATTTCTTGCCGAGGTAGAACTCGAAACTGCCGGAAACCTGTAGCTCGCCGGTCTCCCTGACCCATTTGACGAGCGAGTCCAACGCCCGAAACTTGCTGGTGGCAACCGACAGTTCGCCGCGGTGAACCGCCTCGAACTGCTCCAGCGTGCCATTCCGCACCAGGATGCCATTATTCGTCGTGTCGAGCTTCAGCTTGACGACGGCGAAGTCGAGATTGAAGCCGCCGGTGAGCTGGAGGAAATCGAGGCCCGTCGTCGGGTCGATGAACAAGCCAAGGTTCAGTTTCGCCTGGAGGATGGTCCCAAGGAGAAACTTGAGTACGGCATCTTCGCTCCGGTCGGGGAAGTAGTCGGTCTCCTGGACCACGTCCACCGTTCCCCCGAACTTCGCGAATGCGCCGGCGGAGACCCGGCCCGTGAAGGCGTTGATCGTCCAGGGGCCGTTGGTGATCCCGAGGTCGAGAGTGATCTTCGCCTTGCCGCTGAAGTCGATCGCGTCTTCGTTGGCCGCGTAGGTCAAGACGAGATCGGAAATGGCCACCGTCGTGCCCGCCACCTTCAGGTCGCCCGAGGCGATTCGACTGGCGAGGCTCTTCACGCCGCCGGCCGTGATCGCCAGGCCCGTGCCCTCCAAAGTTGCCTGCGCTGGCACGCCGCCCGCGGGATTGAGCGTGGCCGTCGCGGTGCCCCTGATCCGAAGTTCGTCGGCATCGGCGGCATAGGAGAGCGGGGCCGAGCCAAACTCCCATTTCGAGCCGGCCATCTGGATCGTGCCGACGAGCGTCGCCGCGGCGGAGGCGATCCTGCCGTCGGCGATCGCGAGCGCAGCTCCCGTGATCGCGGGGAGCGCGTTGGCGGTCGTGCCCGTGTTGGCCGTGCCGAACTCGAGCGTGCCGGAGCCGGTGACGTCCAGCGTGCCGGACGACCAGGTCGCGTTCCAGGAACTGCCGGCCAGCTTCGCTCCGCCCGGAGTGAACGATCCATCCAGCGTGGCGGTGAGCCCGCTGATCGCCGATTGGCCGACCTGCAGCCCCTGGCCACTGAACGTGGCCGCGAAGGCGTCGCCGTCGATCGTCACCGAAGCGGCGCCCGCGATGCTCGCACTGGAGACGCCCGACACCAGCGTTGCGCTGAAGTCATTGCCGGCAATCATCCAGGAGGTGCCGGCGGCGTAAAACTCGCCGGCAGCCTTCGCGGTGGCGGAGCCGTCGCCGGTGGGCGCCAGGGTGGCCTGCAGGTCGCTGAGCGCGAGCGGGCTTCTCGAGCCGTTGGCAGCGTCACCAAAGGAGAACGTGCCGGCGCCTGCAAACTCGATCCGGCTGTCGCTCGTGTCGCCGCCGCCGGGATTGACCAGTTTCAGCGTCGAGGCCTGGAGGGCACCGCCCCAGGCGAATGGGCTCCCGGCGACGAATACCCCGGCGCCGATGAGGCTCTCCAGGTCGAGCGCGATCGGTTGCAATGGCGACGCCGAAAAGAACGGCCTGCCAGAAACGCTGCCCTGCCCGGTGAACGACACGCTCGTGTCGACCACGTCGACCGTGGTGCCGCCCGACACCGTGAAGAGCGGGCGGAAGGCCTCGTTCGCCGCCGGCTTGAAGCCCACGTCGACGGCGCCGCTCGCGGCCACCCAGCGCTGGCCGTCTTGCACGAGGTCGCCGCGAAAGAGAAGCCCCGCCACGTCGACATCGGCTGCAAGCAGTTGGCGGGCCTCGAGCAACTCGAGCCGCAGCGTCGACCGCTGCCCGCGACGTCGCGGTCGCTGGCTACCCGTCGGCGGGGAATCGGCGCGACGAAACATTCTCCAAGACCTGGACTTCATGATGGACGAGGCCCCAATCGCTGGAGGGGTCAGAATGGGGCAAGTCAAACGGAGATCTATGAAATCTAAGTTGCAAACACGCGGGCTGCAAAGAATCGGTTCGATGAAGCCGTTCTTCCGCAGGCGGCTTCGCTGTTCACGAAAAAAGCATCCATGAGTCAGGAGACGGCCGAGCCTTCGCCGGGGCCGGGCATTCAGGCATACGGCGCCCGTGGATCAAGAAGACCCTCTCGAAGAAGACCCTGCACCGGCGGAGCGGGCGGAAATCCTGAGTCCATGCTCTTGCTCGATCCGCAGGAGCGCCTCGGCGTTGCCGCGGGCATCGTCCACTGGGTTGTGAGTATGCGGCGTTTTTCGCAGATGCTTGAAGCTGGCGCGGGTGTCCTTGACGACCCCCTTGTAGAGCGAACCCAGGTTCGTGGAACTGTGGCCGAACGGATTCGTGCCCACAAAGTGGTGGAAATACCAGTTGATGAATTGCCAGTCGAACCCGTTGTTGTCGGACACGAAGATGGGCCGCCCGTGGGCCACGGAGCCAATCCAGTCGGCGAACCGCTGCATGACCGCCCTGGGCTCGTCGAACGCCAACGTCTCCTGCCGCGTGAACCCGCTGACCTGCAGGGCGCCAGGGAGCCACTGTTCGGAAATCGGCTTCAGCCTTCCGTAGAACGTCCGGTCCAAAGTGGGCTCGACCACGATTGCCCCGACACAGATCATCGAATAGTCGCCGGGGATCGGCCCATCGGCCTCCACGTCGACCATGACGTAGGTCATCCGCCGCTCCCCGAGCCGTGCCACGTCGACGAGGGATTGTCGGCCCTGGTCCACGGCACGACGTACGTCTTCACGATGCTCGTCAAGCCGAAATCGCGTTCCACGGCGGCATCGATGGCGTTGGACAGCGCGTCCTCCGCGTTGCCCAGGTCATCCTCGAGCACGGAGTCTTGCAGCAAAGGCTTCGAGAGGTCGGCCGGATCGACTCCCGTGCCCTTGAAGAGCGATGCGATCCGCACCAATTCATCGGCAACGGATGCATCGAGTGGACGCACTTCATTCGCGGCGCCGAGTACCTGTTCCCGTGCCTTGGCAGCGGTGATGATGGTGGTGCCAAACCTGCCCAAAGCGTCTTGGAGCACGTCGAGCATCTGCATCCGCTGGTTCATCAAGAGATACGGCGATTGGTAGATGGGCTCCAGTTTTTCCATTCCCTCGATATCACCGATCGTCCGCAGGTAGGAAAACGCCCGGTTGGCGGACTTCAAGATGCGGATCTTGTCCGGTGTCACAGTGGGGTCGGGTGTGCCATCTGGCTTCAGGCCGATTTCCTTGAGAGCCAGGCGCCGCATGCTGATGGCATATTCCTCCAGTCCTTCGGGGTCGAGCCCAGAGGGCCGGCCCACGACATAGATCTCCTGGAAAGCCGAACTGATGACCTGTGAGCGGAAAAAGAAGTCGGGGCTGGGATCGTTGTGCGCTCCGGCGTCGAGCAACTCGGGGGTGTCGATGATGGATTCGAAAAAGCCGGCTCCCGTGGCCGGGTCGGTCGCGGACAGGCCGATGACTTTCTGCATGTGCGTGAGGCGGCCATCGTTGAGCAGGGCAAAGAAGTTCAGGCTGATCCGGCCCTTATCGAGCCGTTCGATGGCACTGATCATCTCCGCGCGCACCGCCCGGCCCGATTCGGAGTCTGACTTGCCGGCGTCCACCAACTCAGCGCGCGTGAACGTAGCCCGTCCGCCTGTGTACGCGATCCCGAGGCGATAAAATTCGAAATTCGCGAAACGCGGCGCTCCGCTGGAATCCTGCTGATAGGTGGCGAACTTGATCAACTCGTCGGCGGCCCAGCCGGCGGCGGTGGCTTTGTCTGGGGCGGTGGTGATGTCCCACTGTTCTGAACAGTCGTAGTCACCCGGCGCTGGATAAAACCCGCTCCAGTTCGAACTCCCTGCCAGTGACTGGTTGGACGCGATCCGCGCAGGATCGGGTCCAAGTCCGCGGCTCATGCCCATGAATTGCCCGTTGATGGGCGACAGATTGTGCGCATTCCAAGCGACGATGGCCGATGCCGAGCCGTTGACCGTTCCCGTGGCGGCGCCCGGCACGGGAACCGAAAAGATCCTGTCGACTGGATCGATTTCCCGGGCCTGGGGATTCTCCGCCAAGACCACCCGCACCAAGGCCGGATAGCGACGTGTTTCCTGTCCGGCCAGCGCGGCGCGGAGTGAAGGCTTTTGATCCTCCGCAGCGGCGTTGATCGCCTTGACGGTCCGGCCGATCTCGCCGCTCACGCGGGTGACGAAGCGGCGGGCATCTTCCAAAGCCATCGTCCGCCCGACGAGGAAGCCCGAGTCTGAAGCCCACCCTGGCGGCAGGGCGGCCGGCGCGCCGGACGCCAATCCGCCGGAGCGAATGTCGGTCAGATTGGCGGCGGCAAAATTCGTCCCTTGAATCCTGGCGCCCGACAGGATTGCTCCGGCGAGGCTTCCGGAAAACGAGGCCGAACGGAGATCGGCGCCGGAGAGATCGGCGCCGGCCAGGTTGGCCGTGCCAAGGTTGAGATTCCTCAGATTGGCACTCTGCAGACTCGCATTCGCCAGATTGGCACCGCTGCCCACAAGATACCCGCGCGCCAGCCGCCAACCCGGCGGCAGGGCGACGGGGACTCCAGCCTGCAGTCCGCCGGACTGGATTCCGTTCAATTGGGCGCGGACCAGGTTCGCGCCACCGACCTTCGCGTTTGCCAGATTTGCATTAGTCAGGTTGGCAGCACCCAGATTGGCTCGCCGCAGGTTGGATCCCGAAAGATCGGCCCCCGAAAGATCAGCGGTCCGACCGATGAGAAACCCGTTGGCGAGAGTCCAGCCCCCGGGAAGGGACGCCGGCACTCCCGTAATGCCGCCCGACCGCACGCCACGCAAAGCGGTGACGTTCAGCGTCGCTTGTGCCAGGTTTGCCTGAGCGAGGTTGGCATACGACAGATTCATTCCCGTCAGATTGATGCCCCTGAGGTTGGCGCCCGACAGATTGGCGCCCGGCCCGAGCAGATAGCCGCGGCGAAACTGCCATTGCTGGGGCAAACTCGCCGGCTTGCCCACGATGCCGCCCGAAACGACACCCGTGAGGTTCGCACCTGCCAGTCGGGCGCCGGCGAGTTGGGCGCCGCTCATCAGGGCTCCTGTGAGGTTCACCCCGCGGAGATCGGCGTTGCGAAGATCGGCGTTGCGCAAGTCGGCCCCGGGGCCTGGGACAGGCGCGATGGCGGTCGTGACGAAGATGTCACTTGCATCGGCCGCCAAGGGGATGGCCACGCCCACCCCCGAGCCCACTCCAGCATCGCCGGTGACGGCAAACGCTACTCGCGATTCGAGGCATTCGATGCCAGTGCGAAGGGATGGGCGGTGTCGTCGGACGCGCGCCCGCTTGGATCGGGTGGATGAGGTTCCGCGGAGCGTCGACACAAGCTGCCAAAGCATATTTTTCCAAACAATCCAAAAGGGTGGGCAAAGCCAGACCTGGACGGATGGCTAGCGAACGGCACTCGCAGTTGTCGCTGCAACGCTCGCTTGGAGGAGGATAGCCCGGTGGGTGAGGAGTCCGCAATGAATCGGTGAACAATGCATCTTTGCGGCAGGGGCCGCGACGCCGTGGACGTTCACTTCGCCCGTCCGAAAGCACGGTTGTACGGGTCGCGACGGTTGTGACGTCGACGGCCGCGCCATGCGAATTGACCATATGGGGTTTATGGGGGATCATCGAAGAAGCATGGGACACGTCACGCTCAGAGTGCTGCACGGTGCCGATCGCGGGCGGATCTTCGACGATCTGCCCACGCCCGTCACGATCGGCCGCGAAGAGGGGAACTCGATCCAGCTCAACGACGAGCGGATCAGCCGCTACCACCTCAAGCTGCAGGAAGACAACGAGAAGATCGTCCTCACCGACCTCGAGAGCACCAACGGCACGAAGGTCAACGGCGAAGACATCCAGGTGCGGATCGTCCGCGATGGCGACCTGATCTCGGTCGGCCGTTCACTCCTGCTCGTCGGCTCCCATAGCGACATCGACCGGCGGATCGCCGAGATCGCGGCGAAGCATCCCGAGGCGGAGTCGGTTCGTCGCCAGATGGACGACCAGATGAAGCGGCTCGCGGCGCATCAATCGGACGTGATCGAGGATCTCTCCGAGGTGCGTGCGCCGCTCCTGCCCGGTGGGCCACCGCCGTTGCCCGGACGGTTGAGCCCGGCACAGTCGGCTGAGCTCGCCGAGCTGCTCGACTACGTGCAGGGCGTGCTCCGCGAGGCGACGGAGGGCGCCGTGATGCGGCCGGGCAACGAGAAGGTGGAACTCGAATTCCCGAACTGGCAGGCGATGCTCGACCTGCAGGCCCGCATGGCCGAACTGCTCCGCCAGATCGGCGAGCCCGAGTAGGGTAGGCTTCAGCCTGCCAAGCAGATCCGCTTGCGGAGCAAGCGGTCTACTTTGGACGAAGCGGCCTCCAGGATGCCGTCGGTAGCCCGGCGGGCAAATGTTATGATGGGGCGAATTCCGCTTCACTGCCCGATGGTGTAACGGTAGCACAAGGGATTTTGGTTCCCTTTGTCTAGGTTCGAATCCTAGTCGGGCAATTACCCACTTTCCGGCTGCTTGCAGCCGGTTTTCGCTGCGGTATAAAATTGTTGTTCCATCGCCGCGGAGGCGACTGGATACAGACCCCCCGGAAAACGCTCGTGAACGCGTAGCCGCCGTCTCGTTTCGGACGCTGGCTCTTCTTTTTCGGTGACCGTTCCCCCGCCACGCGGATGTGCGTGATGGGCTTTTGTCACCGGTTCAGATGGCTGATCCCCTTCGAGATCGTTGCTGCGCGGTCATGCCCGCCCCCTGCCTGTTTTGGCTGCATGGAGAACATCATGATTCGCCGATTACTCCCTCTCTTCGTCGTCGTCGCCGTCATTGCGCCAGCGGTTCGGGCCAACGCGGACACGGTGTACTTCACCAGCAAGACTACGGGTGGTCTCTACAGCTTCGACACCTCTGGTACTGCAATCACGCAGATCGCCGCGAACAACACGTTCACGTCGCCTACTGCGCTCGCCTTGGGGCCTGACGGTAACCTTTATATTGGCGACGGCGCGGGGGGAGGAAGAGTTGCACGCTACGTGATGACAACCGGCTCGGTGGCGACTGTCGTATCGCTAGCGGGCAGTGGTCCCGCGAGCCCAGGTGCGATTGCCTTCCGCACGAGTGCGCAGGGCGGCCAAATGCTGGTGGGTCGCAACCCTGAAACGGCGTTCTTTAGCTACCCGACGGGGCCCGTGCTCGAGGTCTCAGGGTGGAACGCAGGACAAACGCCGTCGGTGCAGGCCTACACGACCGGCACTTCGGTCGATTACAGCCCGGGACTGGCCGTTGCCGCGGACGGCACGCTCTACGTCAGCAATTCCCTCTACAACATCGCGACGTTTGCGATGACGGGCAACGTTTTGGAATTTGATTCTTCCGGAACGTTTCAAACGCAGGTCACTGCGGATGGATCAGCGACCGGTGGTTTGTTTGGCCCCGCTGGTCTCGCGATCGTTGGCAACTCCCTCTTTGTCGCCAGCGCGATGGACGGATGGGTTTACAAGACCGATCTCTCGAACCCCAATACATCCAGCAACACCGTGCCTTATGCGTACGCTAGTGGAGATTACATCGGCCCGCTGGCAGCGCTCTCGAACGGGGGCCTGCTTGTCGGCAGCGTCTCCGGCCCGGCCGGGCTTATCTACCAGTTCGATGCCGACGCGGATTTGGTCTCCGCTTTCGGAGCGTCTCAATACGGCCAGATCGGCGGCATCGTCGCTGTGCCGGAGCCATCAGCGGCGTTGCTTGCACTCGCAGGCGTGTCGTGCGCGGGACTGTGGCGGAGTCGGCGGCGGAAGGCGTGAGGCACGTGCGACGAACAGGCGTCACGCTCGTCGAACTCCTCGTGGTCGTCGCGATCATCGGGGCGCTCGTGGGGCTTCTGCTTCCGGCCGTGCAGCAAGCTCGAGAGTCGGGCCGACGGACGGCGTGCGTCAACAACATGCGACAGCTCGGGCTTGGGCTCGCCAACTACGAGTCGGCCAGTCGTAGATACCCGGTTGGTTCCGAATCGCGATCTTTCCCTGCGTTTCCACGCGTGACCCCCCAGCATTGCCGCTGGTCCGCGCTCGCGCACCTCTCGCCCTACTACGAAGAGCAGGCGTTGCTCAACGGACTCGACCGTTCAGTTCCGCTCTACATCGACCTGCGGCCCGACGCGATCGCGCCGCAGAATAAGCCTATCGTCAAGATTACCGTGCCGTTGTTCCTCTGCCCGAGCGACAGGGGCTTGGCCGTTTCGCCGATCTTCGGGCCGACGAACTACGCGGCCTGTACCGGCAGCGGCAACGACGGCACGCCGTACGACACGGACGGCCTCTTCTTCATCAACTCGCAGATCAGGATGAAAGACGTCACGGACGGCCTGACGAAGACAGTCGCTTTTTCGGAAAGCCTGCTGGGCGATTCCGCAAGCGCCAACCGATCGACCGTCACTCCAGCGAACGCCTATCAATTTATCATGTCGGCCCCGCTGTCGGAGGCGTCGTGCGCGGCCACGGCGGTTTGGAACTTCAGCGATCCTCGGGGGTTCGCCTGGGCAAACGGTGAATACCGAACGACGATGTACAACCACCGGCTCATGCCCAACGACACGACGATGGATTGCATGGGTGTGCTCATGAGCCCGCCCGCAGGGAAGGCAGACAGGCTCTACGCAGCCTACGGCTGGCGGGCGGCGCGGAGCCGGCATCCCGGCGGGGTGAATGTGCTCATGGCCGACGGGTCGGCGCAGTTCGTCGAGGATGGTGTCGATCCAGCGGTGTGGAAGGCGCTCGCCACGCGGGCCGGCGGCGAGGTCGCGGCACCGTAGGGCTGGGAAGCCAGTGTGCGATGAAACGGCAGGCTGGAAGCCTGCCCCACCGGACTCCGACAGGCTGAAGCCTGTCCTACTTGCGGAGGAGAGAAAGGGTTTTTTTCATGTCGGCGGGGAGCGGGCTTTCGAACCGGATCAATTCGCCTGTCTCCGGATGCACGAAGCCGAGCTCGGCGGCGTGGAGCATCACCCGTGGCGCGGCCGAGTCGTCGGTCACCTTGAGATGCCGCGGCGCCGAGTAGACCCGCTCGCCACAGACGGGATGCCCCGTCTCCGCCATGTGGATGCGAATCTGGTGGGTGCGGCCCGTTTCGAGCCGGCAGGCTACGAGCGTGTAGGCGTCGCCATAGTGCTCGACCGGCTCGACGTGGGTGACGGCCCGCTTGCCTTCCTCGGTGCCCGACGAGCCGCGACGGCCGTCGCCCCGATCGCGGACGAGATTCGTGATGATCGAACCGGATCCCACGCGGCCCACGCAGAGCGCGAGGTAGCGGCGCTCCGTCGTGTGGGCCCGAAACTGCTCGGCGAGGATTCGTTCGGCGGGAACCGTCCGCGCGAAGACGACGAGGCCGCTCGTCTCGCGGTCGATGCGGTGGACCGCGCGCACCGGCGGCAGCCGCCGCGGCTTCTTCCCGCGGCCGCCGAACTTCCGCGCGAGGTGCTGGTGAATCGCCTCCGGCACCATCTCGTCGAGCGTGGGCTGCACCTGCCGGCGGCGGGTGGGCCAGGAGAGCTCCTCAGTGTGACGCGTCGTGGTGATCCCCGTGGGCTTCTCGACCACGACCACCTGATCGTCGACGAAGACGATCCGCACGTCGTCGGCCTTCGGGGGCGCGGTCGCCGCCACCTCCAAAACCTTCACCACCTCGCCATCCTTCAGCCGCCGGGCGGCGTCGGTGCAGATGTTGCCGTGGATCATGACGTGCCGCGATCGCACCATCTTCTGCACGCGGCCCCAGCTCGCGCCGAGCTTGGCCCGCAGGAAGGCCGCGAGCGTTTGGCCGCGTTCGGCGGCGGTGACGTGATGAACGGTTCCGGTGGACGGTTTCATGCTCCGAGGGTAACACACGCGGCGGGGAAGATGGCGTCCCTTGACCGGGTTTTCCGCAGTTTTAGACTCTGTGGGGAGGCCTCACTTCGGCAGCCTCCAGAGGTTGTCCGTTTCTATTTTCGTGAGGAACTCGAACCGTGCCCGGCACATGCGTCATCGGTCTGCAGTGGGGTGACGAGGCCAAGGGCAAGCTCGTCGACATTCTCACCGAGCAAAACGAGATCGTCGTCCGCTACGCCGGCGGTGCGAACGCCGGCCACACGGTCGTCTCCGGCGGCGAGACCTGGAAGCTCTCCCTCATCCCCAGCGGCATCCTCCGCGACGGCGTCACCTGCGTGGTCACCGGCGGCGTCGTGCTCGATCCTGCCAGCGTGATCAAGGAGATCGACGGCCTGGAATCGCGGGGCGTGAAGGTGGCGGGCAAGCTGATGCTCAGCGACCGGGCGCATGTCGTCTTCCCCTGGCACATCGCCGAAGACAAACTCCTCGACGGGAGCGTCTCCGGGGGCGAGGCGATCGGCACGACGGGACGCGGCATCGGCCCCTGCTACCGAGACAAGGTGGGCCGCTCGCTCGCCATCCGGCTCGGCGACCTCTACCGCAGCGACTTCCGCGCGAAGCTCGCGCACATCGTCGAACACAAGAAGCGGCTCTTCGCCGGCTGGCAGCAGGCCGCGGGGGGCGCCGACGCGGGCGCCGATCTCGATGCCGCCGCGATCCACGACCAATACATGCAATACGCGAAGCGGCTCGAGCCCTTCGTCTGCGACACGAATGCCTACCTGCTCGACGCGATCGAGGCGGGCAAGAAACTGCTCTTCGAGGGCGCGCAAGGGGCGCTGCTCGACATCGACCACGGCACGTTTCCCTACGTCACCAGCAGCAATTCCTCCGGCCTCGGCGTGGCGAGCGGATCGGGCGTGCCCGGCCGCTGGGTCGAACGGGTGATCGGCGTGGTGAAGGCCTATTCCACGCGAGTCGGCGGCGGCCCGATGCCCACCGAGCAGGACAACGCCACGGGGCAGCGGCTCCGCGATCGCGGCAACGAATATGGCACGGTCACCCGGCGGCCGCGTCGCTGCGGCTGGTTCGACGCCGTCGCCGCCCGCTACACCGCGCGACTGTCCGGCGTGGACGAACTGGCCGTCATGCTGCTCGACGTGCTCTCGGGATTCGACGAGATCAAGATCTGTTCCGCCTACACGATCGACGGAAAGCGGGTGGAGCACTTCCCGAGCCACGTGGACGACCTCAAGAAGGCCGTGCCCGTCTACGAGACGGTGCCCGGCTGGCAGGAGGAACTCTCGGGCGTTCGCCGCTACGATGATCTGCCCGAAGGGGCCCGCCGCTACATCGCGAAGATCGGCACGCTCCTCGGCCGGCCGGTGTCGATCGTTTCGGTCGGCCCCGACCGGTCCCAGACGATCCTCTGCCCCGCGGCTGCCGACGAGAAACCATGGCCACGACACCAGCAGCCCGTGCGGGCCAACGCGTGAGCGGTGCGGCAGCGCCCGCCCCGGCGGCCGATCGTCGTCCCCGGCACATCGCCATCATCATGGACGGCAACGGCCGCTGGGCGCAAACCCGCGGCCTGCCGCGGATCGAAGGCCACCGCCAGGGCGTGGCGAGTGTGCGGCGGATCACCGAGCACTGCGCGCGGTTGGGCGTCGAGCAGCTCACGCTCTACTGCCTCTCGAGCGAGAATTGGCGTCGGCCCGCGGCCGAGCTCGACTTCCTCATGCACCTGCTCGAGCAATACATGGTGGAGGAGCGGGCGCTGCTCATGCGGGAGCGGATCCGGATCGCGATGATCGGCCGCCGCGACGGCCTGCCCGAGGCCACGCTCGCTGCGATGGACCGCACCGTTGGCATGTGCGCCGCGAACGACGGCATGCGACTCTGCCTCGCGATCAATTACGGCGGCCGCGGCGAGATCGTGGCCGCCGCGCAGAAGCTCGCCGAGGAGGCGCGGGCTGGCACGCTCGACCCCGCCGCGATCGACGAGGACCTCTTCGCCGCGCGGCTCGACACCGCGGGCATGCCCGAACCCGATCTCCTCGTCCGCACGGCGGGCGAAATGCGGATCAGCAACTTCCTGCTCTGGCAGGTCAGCTACGCCGAGCTCTGGGTGACCGACGCCCTGTGGCCCGACTTCACCGAGGCGCACCTCGACGAGGCGATCCAGGCATTCGCCTCACGCGAGCGCCGTTTCGGAGGGCTCTCGCCATCATGAACGACGCCTCGAAGGCATCGCGGGTGGTGGTGGCGGCGGCTGTGGCCGCCACGTTCGGCCTGCTCGCCTGGGCCGACGCCAACAGCTTCGGCGGCGCGATGCCGGCCTGGTGGCTCCTGCCGATCGTCGTGCTCCTGGCCGTGGGCGGCGCGCAGGAACTCGTGCGGCTCTTCGCGTCGCACGATCTTTTCCTGCCTTCCTGGCTCTTGCGGGGCGCGGTGGTGGCGATCCCCCTCGCGGCCGCCTTCGGCGCGCAGGCCTTCGGCGCCGCGAATGCGTTTGCCTCGCCGGCAGCGGCGATGGGCTGGGCGGCAGCTGCTCTTATGCTGGGCATTGGCGTGCTGTTTTTGGACGCGATCGCCGCCTATCGGCCGCAGGCGCGGTCTGCGGAAAGTCTCGCGT
Source organism: Pirellulales bacterium (assembly GCA_044342075.1). Taxonomy (GTDB): domain Bacteria; phylum Planctomycetota; class Planctomycetia; order Pirellulales; family UBA1268; genus RGVT01. The sequence goes on along the minus strand of JBIIQM010000001.1, from coordinate 36,669 downwards.
TCTCGGCCCTGATCCTCGCCTACCTCGGTCTGCCGCTGGCATTCATGGTGAGCCTGCGTCTTCTCTGCCTCGAGAACCTCGGGCCCGAGCAATCGGGCCGCGGTCATCTCGGCATCCTGCCGCTCGTGAGCCTCGTGGCCGTGGTGAAGGGGGGCGACATCGCGGCCTATATCATCGGCTCGGCCATCGGCAGAAACCGCATGGCGCCGCTCCTTAGCCCAGGGAAAACGTGGGAGGGCGCGGTGGCCTCACTCGCCGGCTCGCTCTTCGTGGCCTGGCTCGTGCTCGAGCACTGGCCAACCCCGGTGGCCGCGCAGCCGTGGGGCGGTTGGCCGGTCTTCGGCGTGGCCGTGGGCCTGGCCGGGATACTCGGCGACCTTGCGGAGTCGCTCCTCAAGCGGGAGGCCGGGCTCAAGGATTCCGGACGGTCGCTCGGCGGCATGGGGGGCGTGCTCGACCTCGTCGATTCGCTCCTCCTGGCCGCCCCAGTGGCCTGGGTCTTGTGGCTGTAGAAAAAGGTGTCAGGACTCTTTTCCGGCCGCCCCCTTTTTTTCAACGGTAATAAAGTCCGGCAAATGGCCGGAAAAGAGTCCTGACACCTTTTTCTCGACCGGCGCCGGGAGCGGGTATATTTGTGGGTGGTTTCGAATCCCTTTCCCCCGAGACCGTCGGCGACTCATTCGCCGCGGGCTCCGATGCCCCGCACGACCATCGCGGTTGTCGACTCGAAGAGGCTCCTCACGATCTTCGGGCCGCGTGACCAGCATTTACGTCGAATCCGTTCGACGCTCGGGGTCGGCGTGTCGGCGCGGGATGACTCGATCCAGATCGAAGGGGAGGAGCCGGCCGTCCTCCGCGCCACCGAGGTCTTCGAGCAGCTCGACAAGATCGCTCGTGAACAGGGGGCCGTCGAGGCTGAGGACGTGGCCGCCCTGCTCGCCGTGGCGACCGGCGAGAAGCCGCCCATGCAACACGCGGCGATCGAGGTCCACCGGGTCGGCCGGCAGGTGCAGCCGCGGTCGGATGGGCAGGCGGCCTACGTGAAGGCGATCCAAGACAACGACGTCGTCCTCTGTGCGGGTCCGGCCGGCAGCGGCAAGACATTCCTTGCCGTGGCGATGGCCGTCGCGGCGCTCCGTGCTGAAGAGGTGCGGAAGATCGTCCTCGTGCGGCCCGCGGTGGAGGCCGGCGAGAGCCTCGGCTTTCTGCCCGGCGACCTGCAGGCCAAGATCAATCCCTACCTGCGGCCGCTCATGGACGCGCTCCGCGAGATGATGGATTACGACGTGCTCAAGCGGCTCACCGAGCAGGATGTCATCGAGATGATCCCGCTGGCCTACATGCGCGGCCGCACGCTCAACAACGCCTTCATCATTCTCGACGAAGCCCAAAACACGACGATCTCGCAGATGAAGATGTTTCTGACGCGGCTCGGCATGGGCTCGAAGATGGTGATCTCCGGCGACACGACGCAGATCGACCTGCCGGCCAACCGTTCGAGCGGACTGATCGATGCCATGAATCGCCTGCAAGACGTCCGCGGCTGCTGCCGCGTGCGGCTCGGTGGCAAAGACATCGTCCGGCATCCGCTCGTGCAGCGGATCGTCGAAGCCTACGACGAACAGACGTGAGCCACACCAGCGCATGACAGTCGCCCCATCCTCCTACCGTCGCCGTGCCCGCCGTGGCGGCTCCGTCGAGGGGCCGCAGGGCTTTTGGTCGCTGCTCGTCGAGCGGATCTCGCGGGCCGAGGTGCTCGTGCGGCTCGCGCTCTGCCTGGCCGCCGCCACCGTGCTCATGATCATGCTGCACGGCTGGACGGGGCCGCAGCCCTTCCGCGAGGGCTCCGTCGCGCCGCACGGCCTCGTGGCGCGGGTGCCCTTCGAGAAGCCCGACCCGGAGCGAACTCGGGCGGCGCAGGAACGAGCCGCCGCGCAGGTGCGGGTGGTCTATGCCCAAGACAAGGCGCCCGTCGTACGGCTCCGCGATGGCCTCAAAAATCGGATCGCCGAGATCGCCGCCGCCGATACGCTCGCGACCGTCTCACGGAAGGCGTGGCTCGAGTTCACCCCCGACGCGGCCGACGCTCTCGAGCTCATCCCGGTGGAGAAGCCCGGCGAGGTGAAGGAACCCCGCGCGCCGCCGGTGGCGCCGGAGCCGCCCGAAGCGTCGGTCGCGAAGGACGACAAGACCGCCGAAAAGAAAGACGACGCACCGCAAGACAAGACCGGCGACAAAACGGCAGAGAAGGCGAAGGCGGAAGACACGTCGAAAGAGACCGCCGAGGCGGCCAAGCCGGAGCCGGCGGCCCCCGAGGAGCCACCGGCCAATCCGGCCGTCATCGCCGCCGAGCAGGTGTTTCAGAAGTTTCGCGCACGGCTCGACACGAAGGAGAAGCAGCTCGAGTTCGACAAGGCCGTCGATCGCGCCTTTGCCGACGTCGAAAAGAACGGTGTGCTCGAGAAGATCCAGCACGGCATCGACGAGGGCAGCCAGACCGAGATCGACGTCCATCCGGTGGGCAATGCCGCCGAGCTGACCCGCGTGCAGGTGGCCGACGTCCTCCTCGGCGAGGCGAAGGTGCGGCTGAAGGCGCGGATCGAGGAGGAACTCGGCGAGGGGCCGTTTGCCAATCGGGTGTTTGGCTGGATCGAACCGAAGCTCTCCGGATCGCTCGAGATCGACCGCGATTCGACGGCCAAGGCGAAACGCGAGGCCGTCGAGAAGACGCCGCAGCAATTCGTGCGGTATGCCGAGGGCGACCTGCTCGCGGCGGCGGGCAAGCCGGTCGGCCCCGACGAGCTCGTGCTCCTGCGTCGCGAGCACGATGAATATGTCCGGCAGCAGGATTTCCGCGACCGGTTGCTCCGGGCCGCCTCCCTCTTCGGCCTCTTCGTGGCGATGTTCACACTCGCCGGCTTCTACATGCACCTCCACCACCGCGAGGTGCTCGACGACCTGGGGCATGTTTCCACTCTCCTGGGGCTTTCCGTCATCACCGTCGTGCTCTGCCTGCTCTCGGCGCACGAGTCCTGGCAGGCGGAGATCCTCCCGCTGCTCGTCTTCGCGATGACCGTGGCGATCGCCTACGACGAAGACCTGGCGCTGTTGCTCGCCGCGGAGGTGGCCCTCGTCGTGGTGGTGGGGCTCGGCCGCACGCTCGGCGACTATGTCACGCTCACCGCCGCTGCCGCCGCGATGGTCTTCTGGATGGGCCGTATCCGCAGCCGCAGCAAGCTGATCTACGTGGGGCTCTGGGCGGGGGCGGTGGCGCTGGCGACGCAGATCGGCGCCCATCTGCTCGAAGAGCGGCCATTCGACATGCAACTGCTCTACGAAGCGGGACGCATGGGCGTCTGGACGCTTTTGGCCGGCTTCCTCATGACCGGCCTGCTCCCCTTCATCGAGCGGCTCTTCGGCGTGCTCACCGACCTGAGCCTGCTCGAGGTGGGCGACGTGGCCCATCCGCTCCTGCAGGAACTCGTCCGCCGCGCTCCGGGCACCTACAACCATTCGATCAACGTGGCGAGCATCGGCGAGGCGGCTGCCGAGGCGATCGGCGCCCGCGGGCTGCTCGTGCGCGTGGGGGCGTATTTCCACGACATCGGCAAGATGCTCAAGCCGGCGTATTTCGTGGAGAATCAGGGGACGGAAAACCGCCACGAATCGCTCGTGCCGGCGATGAGCACGCTGATCATCATCGCGCACGTGAAGGAAGGCGCGGAGCTCGCGCGGCAATACAACCTGCCGCAGCCGATCGTCGATCTCATCGCCGAGCACCACGGCACCACGCTCGTCGAATACTTCTATCGTCGCGCCACGGAGCGGCAGCAGCAGGATCCCGACGGCGCCGAGGTGGACGAGCAGACCTACCGCTACCCCGGCCCCAAGCCCACGAGCCGCGAATCGGCCGTGCTCATGCTCTCCGACGCCGTGGAGAGCGCGAGCCGCGCCCTCACCGAGCCCACGCCCGCTCGCATCTCGAGCCTCGTGCACGACCTCGCCATGAAGCGGCTGCTCGACGGCCAGTTCGACGAGTGCGGCCTCACGCTCGAGGAACTCGAGATCATCGAGCAGAGCCTCGTGAAGAGCCTGACGGCCGTCTATCACGGTCGCGTGAAATACCCCGACCAGAGGACGGCATGAGCGCGGTCCCGGAGTCGGCGCTGTGAAATCCGACCCAGCGCACGGCTGCTCCGTCGGCATCACCGACCGGCAGAAGATCCTGAGCATCTCCAAGCCCTGGCTCGAACGGCTGGTGAAGCGGGCGCTCGCGGCCGAGGGGATCGAGCAGGCCGAGATCGGCATCCTGCTCGTGGACGACCGGCGGATCGCGAAGCTCCACGGCGAGTGGTTCGACGATCCCACGCCGACCGACGTGATCACGTTCGACCTTTCGGCCGGTGACGTGCTCGCGGGGGACATCGCCGTGAGCACGGAAACGGCCCGCCGCCTGGCCCGCGAGCTCGGCTGGACGCCGCGGCAGGAGGTGGCCTATTACGTGGTTCACGGGCTGCTTCACCTCACCGGCTACGACGACCACACGGCGTCCGACCGGCGGGCCATGCGGTCTCGCGAGCGAGCGGTGATGAAGGCGATCGGCCTGCCCGTGCCCCCTCGCACTCCTTCACGGCGCACACGATCATGAGCCCCGCCGCGACCCTTAGCATCGCGGCTACCCTTGGCATCGAGGCGGCGATCGTGCTCCTCCTCGTGGCGAGCGTGGCGGCCATCCAGGCCCGCGCGGTTCGCGGCGCGCAGCGGCATCGGATCCTGGAGCGGTGCCGCGCGAGCGGCCGTCCCGAACGCTACGACGAAATCGTCGCAGGCAGCGAGACGATCGCGTTCGTGGCCGCGTCGATCGTCGTGATCGCCGCGGCCGTGGCCACGCTGCTCGTCGGCCGACCGCTCCTGGCCGACCCAGCGAAATCGCGTGTGCTCGGCGTTTCGGAGGTGGCCGGCTGGATCGCGGTGGTCTGGCTCATGCTCGTCGTCGTGCCGATGCTCGTGACGAAGATCGCCGGCCCGTGGATCGTGGTGGCGACATGGCGGCTCTGGCGGCCGATCGTACGGCTGGCGTCGCCGGTGGTGAGGCTGCTCGGCGCCTTCGGCACGCTCCTGGGCGGGCTCGTCGGCCGCCGCGGCGAAGGGCCGGCGGAGAGCCTGCAGGACGAACTGCGGCTCGTCGTGGACGAGGCACACCGCGAGGGACGGCTCGAGGGCGCCGCCCGCGACATGATCGAGGGCGTGATGGAGCTCAACGAGGCGAAGGTCTCGCAGATCATGACCACGCGCACCGACATGATCTCGATTTCGCTGGCCACACCCTGGGAGGAGGCGGTGCGGCTGGCCTCCGAAAGCCACCACACCCGCCTGCCGGTCTGGGACCGCTCGCGCGACGACATCGTCGGCATCCTCCACACCCGCGAACTGCTGGAGAAGCTCGTGGAGGCGATGCCCGCGGCCTCGGGTGGGAAAGCGGTCGTCCCGGAGCTGCGGCCACTCCTGCGGCCCCCCTACTTCGTGCCCGAGTCGATGAGCGTGCAGAAGCTGCTGCGGGAGTTTCAGCGGACGCACACCCACATGGCCGTCGTCACCGACGAGTTTGGCGGCGTGTCGGGGCTCGTCACGATCGAGGACGCGCTCGAGGAGATCGTGGGCGAGATCGCCGACGAGCACGACGAGGCGTTTTCGGACGGCATCCGCATGGTCACGCCCGACGTCTGCGAGGCCCGGGCGACCGTGCGGATCGCGGACGTCAACGAAAAGATGGGGCTCGAGCTGCCGGAAGAGGCCGACTTCGAAACCATCGGCGGCTTCGTCTTCCACCAGTGCGGCCGACCGCCCGTCGTCGGGGAGCGGATCGAATCGCACGGGGCGGCGATCGAGGTGCTCGCCGCCACGGGCCGGCGGATCGACCTGGTGAGGCTCGAGCGGCTGCGCACCTGAGGGCGGGAGGGCTCGATGGCCGCGGAAAATGCCCAGGCGATCGTGATCCGCACGGTGGCGTTCGGCGAGACGAGCAGCGTCGTCACCATTTTTACGCGGGAATTCGGCAAGCTGCGGGCTCTGGCAAAGGGAGCGTGGCGGCCAAAGAGCGGATTCGACGCCGCCCTTGACCTGCTTTCGATCTGTCAGGTACTCGTCCTCCGTAAATCGTCGGGCGGCCTCGACTTGCTGACGGAGGCGCGGCTCGATCACCGGTTTCGCGTCGGCAGGAGCATGGCGGCTTTTCATGGCGGCATGGAAATCGCCGAATTGCTCGATGCGCTCACCGCCGACGCAGACCCGCAGCCGGAACTCTTCGATGTCGCCGAAAAAACACTGCTTGCACTCTCCGGCTACGAGGGCCCTGATCGGGCCGTGCGCGCCCTGCTCGTCCACGCCCAGCTCGCCATGCTCCGGCTCGTCGGCCATGCGCCGGCGCTTGGCGCCTGCGCCGAATGCCGCACGCGGCTCGAACCCCAGGGACGGTTCGCCTTCGGGATGCTCGATGGCGGCGGGCTCTGCCAGCGCTGCCGCCAGGGCAAGCGATCGGTCGTCTCGGTCTCGGCCGACGCCATGGACGCGCTGCGGCTGCTTGCCGGTTCCAATGACGCCTGGCGATCGATCGACCTGCCCGACCGCGTCGCGGGGGAGCTTCGCGCGATCATGAACACCTATTTCGCCAACCTGCTCGGCCGCCGGCTCAAATGCGCCGCGTCCGGCGCCCGCGACGCCTCCGGCAGGATCGGCCGGAGCCTGCTCGTCTTGGCGATGGCGTCGCTCCTGGCCGCGGCGGGCTGCGCCACGATCAAGATGCCCACGATGCCGTGGTCGAAGACCGAAGCTGAAAAGTCGGCTGCCGCGGAGGTGGGCGAGGACGGTGATTCCTCCGTCATCTCGTCGGAATACGCGCCCGCCGACACCGAATTCGGCTGGGACTACTTCAAGGGCGACAACATCAAGAAGCGCTGGAAGAAGGTGCTCGGCCGCGGCCCCAACGAGCCGATCGCCCGCAAGGCGCTCGTCGAGGGCGACGCCTTCTTCCGCGAGAAGGATTACGCCAAGGCGATCCCGAAATACAAGCAGGCGATCGACCGCTGGCCCGACTCCGTGATCGAGGAAGACGCCCTCTGGCAGCTGGCCGAATGCTGGTTCTTCACCGACAAGTATCCGAAGGCGGAGGATTGCTACGAGGAGCTGGTGAAGAAATATGCCAACACGAAATACCTCGACCGGATCGCGCAGCGGCAGTTCGTGATCGGGCAGTATTGGCTCGCGCTCGACAACAAGCTCCACCTGCCGGTGATCGTGCCGAACCTCGCCGACCGCAGCCGGCCGCTCTTCGACACCCACGGCCGGGCGCTCAAGGCTTTCGACCACGTGCGGATCAACGACCCGCGCGGACCACTCGCCGACGACAGCATCATGGCCCAGGCCAACGCCCACTTCCTCCACCGGCAGTGGATCGACGCCGACTACTTCTACGGCCTGCTGCGGACCGAATATCCCGACAGCGAGTTCCTGATGCAGGCCCATCTGCTCGGGCTCCAATCGAAGCTGCGGGCCTACCAGGGGCCCGGCTACGAGGGGGGCGTGCTCGAAGACGCCGAGGTCCTCGCCGACCAGATCCTCGTGCAGTTTCCGGATCAGCTCGACAAGGACGAGCAGGAGCGGGTCGTGAAGGTGCGGGCCGAGGTCGCGGCCCAGCAGGCGATGCGGCACTGGAACCGCGCTGAGTTTTACGCCAAGGGGAAGCATTACACGTCGGCGCGGATTTACTACGCCTTGATCGCCCGCGATTACCCGAAGACACAGCTCGCCCAGGCGTCACGCGATAAGCTCAACCTGATCGCGGGCAAGGAAGATGTTTCGGACGATCCATTCCCGATGCTCACGCGGGTCTTGAATCCGGATTCGCTCAAGGAAGCCGAGCTCGACGCGATGGCGGAGGCCGACGCGATGATCGCCCGCGAGGACAATTCCGGCGCCGCCCCCCCTCTCCGTTAGAGACTCACCGCCCATGGCCGCGAGAGTCATCCACCCGCGCCGGCCCGTGCTTGCGATGATCGCGTGCACCCTCGCGATCACGATCCCCGTCGGCTGCGCCGGCTACCGCTTCGGCAACAACACGCTCTACGCGCCAAACGTCCGCACCGTCTACGTGCCGATGGTGCAGTCGGAGAGCTTTCGCACGACGCCCGGCGTCGATCTCGGCGAGCGGCTCACCGAGGCGATCTGCAAGGAGATCGAAAAGCGCACGCCCTTCAAGGTGGTGGGCGACCCGAATGCCGACAGCGTGCTCACGACGCGGATCGTGGCCGACACGAAACGCATGGTCGTCGAGAGCCCGACCGACCAGTCGCGGCAGGTGGAGATGAACATCCAGGCGCTCGTCACCTGGGCCGATCGCGGCGGCTCCGTGCTCGCCTCGGGCAACGTGCCGCTGCCGGCGGCGAGCGTGGACGTGGGCCAGGCGGCGATGCTCGTGCCGGAATTCGGCCGCTCCGTCGTCACGACGCAGCAGGAAGGCATCGTCAAGATGGCCCAGCAGATCGTCGGCCTGATGGAAGAACCGTGGTAGGGTGGGCTTCAGCCTGCCACGTAGACCGCTTCGAAAGAAGACCGCTCGCCGGGGACGGCAGAAGTCGCCTCGCGGTGGCCCTCGAAGACTCGGTCCAAATGCTCGTCGACGTTCCGCCGATCCCCGGCTCGCTCGTCCTTTGGTTGTGTAAATTATCCCGCATGCACATCCGCGTACCGACTCACTGGCAGCTTCGCACCCGCGCCCTCGCCCTGCCGCATCCGGGCGGCGCGATCCGGCGGCCGCTCGTGATGGGGATCGTCAACGTCACCCCCGACAGTTTTTCCGATGGCGGCCGGCACGACTCGGTCGAGGCCGCTGTCGCCCACGGTCTCAAGCTCGCTGCCGACGGCGCCGACATTCTCGACGTGGGCGGGGAGAGCACGCGGCCGTATTCCGAGCCCGTGGCTGCCGACGAGGAACTGCGTCGCGTGAGCGAGGTCGTGAAGCGATTGGCCGCCGAGGCGGGCGTGCCCGTCTCCATCGACACTTCGAAGGCGAGCGTGGCCGCGCGGGCTATCGCACTCGGCGCCGAGATCATCAATGACGTGACGGGGCTTGAAGGCGACGCCGAGATGCTGCGGGTCGCCCGCGAGAGCGGAGCTGGCATCTGCGCCATGCACATGCGGGGCACGCCGCAGACCATGCAGATCGACCCGCGCTACGACGAAGTCGTCGCCGAGATACACGCCTATCTGGCCGCCCGCCGCGACGCCCTGCTCGCCGCCGGTATCCCGCTCGAAAAGATCTGCCTCGATCCCGGAATCGGGTTCGGAAAGACCCATGCCCACAACCGCGAGCTGATGGCGAACGCGGGCCGATTCCTCGACCTCGGCGCGCCGATCCTCATCGGCCATTCGCGGAAGGGCTTCATCGGCAAGTCGATCGAGCAGGCCCTGGGCCGCCTCGCCACGCTCGACGAGCTCGACGCGGGCACGGCCGGGGCCGCCTGCGGCCTTGCCGCCCAGGGCATCCAGATCGTTCGCGTCCACGCCGTGGGGCAGGTGCGGGCAGCGCTCGAACTGTTTGTTACGATGCAGCAGTAGGACAGGCTTCAGCCTGTCGGGAATATCGACATTTATTGTCAGCCTGAAGGCTGACCTACTTCGACAGGCTGAAGCCTGTCCCACTCATGTCACACCTCGCTCAGCACTGCCGCGACATCGCCACCCGCGCCCGCCGCGCCGCGATCGATCTGGCCAACATCCCCGCCGAAAAGAAGGCCGCCTGCCTGAAGGCCGCCGCCGCGCACATCCGCGCCGACGTCGATGCGATCCTGGCCGCCAACAAGCTCGACGTCGCCGCCGCCCCCGGCTTCGGCCTCACGGCTGCCGCCATCGACCGGCTCACGCTCGACGCGAAGCGCGTGGAGGGGATTGCCGCCGGCGTGGAGGCGGTGGCCCTGCTGCCCGATCCCGTGGGCGAGGTGCTCGAGGAGACCACGCGGCCCAGTGGCCTCGTCGTGAAAAAAATCCGCGTGCCGCTGGGCGTTGTCTTCTTCATCTACGAGTCGCGGCCCAACGTCACGGCCGATGCCGCGGCCGTGGCCCTCGCCGCCGGCAACGCCATCATCCTTCGCGGCGGCAAGGAAGCGGCCCATTCGAGCGGCCGAATCGTCGAGAGCATGCGGGCCGCGATCGCGGCGAGTGGCTTGCCCGTCGACTGCGTGCAGCTCGTCGATACGCCCGATCGCGAGGCTGTCGGCGAATTCCTGAAGATGGACGACCTGATCGACATCGTCATCCCCCGCGGCGGCGAGACGCTCATCCGCCGCGTCTGCTCCGAGGCGCGGATGCCGGTGCTCAAGCACTTCAACGGCAACTGCCACGTCTATGTCGACAAGGCCGCCGACCTCGCCATGGCCAAGGCGATCACCGTCAACGCGAAGTGCCAGCGGATGGGTGTCTGCAACGCCGCCGAATCGCTGCTCGTGCACCGGGATATCGCGGCGAAGTTCCTGCCCGACGTCGCCGCCGCACTCGGCGAGCACAAGGTGGAGATCGTGGGCGACGAGGCCACGCGGAAGCTCGTGCCCACGGCGGGCCCCGCGACCGAGGCCGACTGGGCCACCGAATACCTCGGCCCGAAGATCTCCGTGGCCGTCGTCGAGTCCGTCGACGGCGCGATCGACCACATCAACCGCTACGGTTCCCGCCACACCGACTCGATCGTCACGGCCGACAAGGCCGCCGCCGATCGGTTCGCCGCGCGGGTCGACACGGCCGTCGTGATGGTGAACGCCAGCACGCGGTTCAACGACGGTGGCGAAATGGGGCTGGGGGCAGAGATCGGCATCTCCACCGACAAGCTCCACGCCCGCGGCCCCTGCGGCACGAAGGAACTGACGACCTACAAGTTTATCGTGCTCGGTTCGGGCCAGGTGCGCGCATGAGTAGGACAGGCTTCAGCCTGTCATGCCCCAGCAAGGGCCCAACCCGGCTCGGGGGACGGCAGAAGTCTCGTCGCGGAGAAACTTCCTCGCTTGAACGTCAGAGGCGCTCCTTTGCCGCTGCGGCTCGAAAGTTCCTAACGCTCCTCGAGCTTCCGCCGATCCCCCTTCGCCTCCCGACCCATTCGGCCTTCGGTCGCCCGAAGCCTCCCGTTCCAGTAGGACGGGCTTCAGCCTGTCTGCTTTGCCTCCTCTTAATTTTTATGCATCCCACCAACGCTGCCGAAGTGAGCGAGACTCCCCACGACCCCCATCTCTGGCTCGAGGACGTAACCGGTGAAAAGCCGCTCGAGTGGGCGCGGGCGCGGAATGCCGAGAGCGTGAAGGCGCTCGCCGAGTCGGAGGAGTTCAAGCGGCTCGAAACGCGGATTCGGTCGATCCTCGATTCGAAGGACCGGATCCCGATGGTCTCGAAGATCGGCGACCGCTTCTACAACTTCTGGCGCGACGCCAAGAACCCGAAGGGGCTCTGGCGGCGGACAACGCTCGAGGAATACAAGAAGCCCGAGCCGGCCTGGGAGACCGTGATCGATCTCGACGCGCTCGCCGCGGCCGAAAATGAAAACTGGGTCTGGCACGGGGCCACCGTGCTCGAACCCCAAGACCGGCTCTGCCTCGTCTCGCTCTCGCGGGGCGGCGCGGATGCAGATGTCGTCCGCGAGTTCGATCTCGAGAAGAGGGCGTTCGTGGATGGCGGCTTTGCGCTTCCGGAGGCAAAGAGCAACGTGGCCTGGCGGAACGAGCAGAGCCTGTTCGTGGCCACCGACTTCGGCCCCGGGTCGCTCACGACGTCGGGCTACCCGCGGACGGTGCGGGAATGGCGGCGGGGAGCGCCGCTGGCGGAGGCGAAGACCGTCTACGAGGGGCGGACTGACGACATGAGCGTGGGCGCCTATCGCGATCTCACGCCCGGCTTCGAGCGAGACTTCGTGCAGCGGCAGATCACGTTTTGGACGAACGAGCTGTTTCTAAGCCGTGGTGGCGCCTTGGTAAAGATAGACAAGCCCGACGACGCCAATGCCGCCGTCCACCGCGAGTGGCTGCTCGTCGAATTGCGGAGCGACTGGCAGGCCGGAGGAAAAGCGTTCAAGGCGGGCAGCCTCCTGGCGGCCGACTTCGAGCGGTTTCTCGCCGGCGACCGCACGCTGCACGTGCTCTTCGAGCCCACGGAACGCACGTCGCTCGCGGGCTTCTCCACCACGAAAAACCACGTCGTCATCACGACGCTCGACAACGTGCGCAACCGGCTCTTCACGCTCACATTTCGCGACGGCCAGTGGCGGCGGGAGCCGCTGCCGGGCGTGCCGGAGATCGGCACCGGCAGCGCGATCCCGGTCGATGACATCGAAACCGACGACTTCTTCCTCGTCACGTCGAGCTCGCTCGAGCCCTCGACGCTCGCGCTCGGCACGGTGGGGGGCGCGGCTCCGGAGAGGCTCAAGCAGGCGCCGGCGTTCTTCGACGCGCGGGGGCTAAAGCTGACCCAGCACGAGGCCGTTTCGAAGGACGGCACGCGGGTGCCCTACTTCCAGATCGGGCCGCACGATCTTCCGCTCGACGGCTCCACGCCCACGCTGCTCTATGGCTACGGCGGATTCGAGATCCCGCTGCTGCCCGGCTACGAGCCGGTCGCCGGCGCGGCCTGGCTCGAACAGAAAAACGTCTACGTGATCGCCAACATCCGCGGCGGCGGCGAATTCGGCCCCGCCTGGCACCAGGCGGCCCTTAAGGAGAAGCGGCCGCGGGCCTATGAAGACTTTATCGCGGTGGCGGAAGACCTCGTCCGCCGGAAGGTGACGTCTCCCGCGCACCTCGGCGTCAAAGGAGGCAGCAACGGCGGCCTACTCGTGGGCAACATGTATGCGATGCGGCCCGACCTCTTCGGCGGCGTCGTCTGCCAGGTGCCGCTGCTCGACATGCGCCGGTTTCACACGCTCCTTGCCGGCGCGAGCTGGATGGGGGAATACGGCAACCCGGATTCACCCGAGGAGTGGCGTTTCATCCGCGGCTTCTCCCCCTATCACAACGTCGATAAGGCGAAGACTCACCCGCCGATCCTGATCACGACGAGCACCCGCGATGACCGCGTGCACCCTGGCCACGCCCGTAAGATGACGGCGCTCCTGATGGAGCAGGGCAAGCAGGTGCTCTATTACGAAAACATCGAGGGCGGCCACGGCGGCGCGGCCGACAACAAGCAGCGGGCCTTCATGGACGCGCTCGGCTGGACGTTTTTGGATCGTGAACTCCAGTAGGACAGGCTTCAGCCTGTCTGTAGACCGCTTCCTCCGGAAGCGAATCTGGACACGACAGGCTGAAGCCTGTCCTACGTAGAAGCGCGGCAGCGGTCGCTGCAGTAGCGGACCTGCTCCCAGCAACGCTCCCATTTCTTGCGCCACGTGAACGGCCGGCCGCAGGCGGCGCAGATCTTGGTGGGGCGGTCTGAGCCGCGTTTCAGGCGGTCTTGGCGGCGGCCCATCCGCGCGGCTCCGGGAGGCCTCCGATCCGGCCCGGCCCGCGCGGGCCCTGCGGCAACGCGATCACGCGAATGGCTTCTACCAGCATCACGACGGCCAGCGCCAGGAGCACGGCGCCCGCCCATGGCACCGGGTCGGCCGGCAACACGAAGCCGGATGCATTGCGAAACCTCGGCAGCGTCATGCTCGCCAGGGCCCAGGTGCTCATGGCATACATGAACGCGGTCGGCAGGCCCGTGACGAGCCAGACCCACGTCTCGCGACGGGTCCGCCAGAGCCAGACTGTCACGCCCAGAAGCGTGAGGGCGGCGAGCAGCTGGTTGCTCGCACCGAAGAGGCTCCAAAACGTCTTCCAGACCGGCACGGCGTTGCCGTTGCCATCGAGCTGCGGCCGCAGCAGGAAGAGCATCGGCACGCCGGCCGTGAGCACGGTGCCCAGCCACGCCCCCGCCTTGCCGGTCATGCCGGTGAGCTCCTGGACGATGTAGCGGCCCAGCCGCGTGCAGACGTCGAGCGTGTCGTAGACGAACGTCGTGAACGCGGTGAGGGCGAACGACACGCCGATCGCCGTCGGCACGCCGAGGATCTCGAGGAACCGGCCCAGGCCGAGGGCATAGATGAAGTTGGGGGGCTGGTTGGCCCGGGGATCGTCCCCCGCGAGCACCATCACGCAGCAGAGGCTGACGATCGCCACCATCGCCTCGAGCAGCATCGTACCGTAGCCGATCGGCCGCGCGTCGGTCTCGCGGCGCAACTGCTTGCTCGTAGTGCCCGACGCGATCAGCGAATGAAAGCCCGAGCAGGCGCCGCAGGCGATCGTGATGAAGAGCATCGGGATCAGGTCACCTGCCTTCGCGGTCTGCCAGCTGGTGAAGGCCGGGTATTGCACCGACGCATCGCCCGCCACGAGCCGGTCACTCAGGATCAAGCCGACGGCAGCCCCCGCGAGGGCCACGTAAAGAAAACAGCCACCCAGATGGCCGCGCGGCTGAAGGAGCATCCACATCGGCAGCATCGCGGCGCCGATGCAATAGACGAGCAGCAAGACGCCCCAGATCTTCTGCGCGGTGACGTCCGTCGTGCCGAGCGTCTGAGCGAGATCGAAGGGCATCCGCTGGCCGCCCCAGATTGCCAGGCCCACGAGCGGCAGGAAGACCGCGGTCGCCAGCCAGAGGGGCATCTTCAGATATCGCATGCACACGCCCATCACGACCGGCAGCACGAGATAGAGCAGGCTCGACGTGGCGATGCCGCCGCCGGAGACGGTCTCGCCGTTTTCGAGCGTCTGCCGGCCGATGAAGCTCGAGGCCGTGATGTCGGTGAAGGCCACGATGATGTAGACCAGCGCGATCCAGACGAACGTGAGGAAGAGGAGGTAGCCGCGGCGGCTCATGTGGTCGCGGACCACCTCGGCGATCGAGCGGGCCTTGTGGCGGATTGAGGCCGTGAGCGCGGAGAAATCGTGGACGCCGCCGATGAAGATGCTGCCGATGAGGATCCACAGGAGCGCGGGCAGCCAGCCGAAGGCAACGCCTGCGAGGATCGGCCCCACGATCGGGCCGGCCGCGGCGATCGCGGAGAAGTGCTGCCCCATCAGGAGCTGCGGCGGGATCGGCTCGTAGTCGATGTCGTCGCGGAGCGTGACGGCCGGCGTGGGCTCGGCGTCGTCGAGCCGAAACAGCCGTGCCAGGATGCCGCCATAGACGCGGTAGGCGACGGCGAGCACCAGGGCGCTCGGCACGAGGATCGCAAGCAGGCTCATCGGCAGTTCCTTCCACGGAGGCTCTGGGAAACGTGCGGCCGCAAGCGTCGGGGCTTCCGGCCCGCCATGAATTTCATCATCATGGCCGATCCGCGGGGTGCCGTCGAATCCGTGCGGCCCGGCCCGCAATCCACGCCAGAGTGAAGGGAGTCGATCAGCATGGCCGCATCCACGCACGAAACCATCGTCATCATCGGCAGCGGGCCCGCCGGCTGGTCGGCCGCCACCTACGCCGCCCGCGCCCAGCTCAAGCCGCTCGTCTACGAGGGGGCGATCTCGGAGAAGAACCGGATGTCCGGCACGCTCCCGCTCGGCCAGCTCGCCCTCACGAGCGAAGTCGAAAACTACGCCGGCTTCCCGCATGGCAACCTCGGCGGGTTTCTCGATTCCGCCCTGCCCGCGGCTCGGCGGCAGATGATGGCTCCCCATGCCGGCGAGGGTGTGACCGGTCCCGAGCTCATGGAGCTCATGCGTCAGCAGGCCGTCAATATGGGCACGCGAATCATCACCGACGACATCGTGAAGGTTGATTTCTCGAAGCGGCCCTTCAAGCTGTATCCGAGCGAAGGGGGCATGGTCGAGGCGGCATGCGTGATCGTGGCCACCGGCGCCAGCGCCAACTGGCTCGGCCTGCCGAGCGAAGAGCGGTTCAAGAACCGGGGCGTGAGCGCCTGCGCCGTCTGCGATGGTGCCTTGCCGCGTTTTCGCAACAAGGAGCTCGTGGTCGTCGGCGGCGGCGACTCGGCCGTCGAAGAGGCGACCTATCTCACGAAGTTTGCAAGCACGGTGCACCTGGTTCACCGCCGCGACGCCCTCCGGGCCTCGAAGATCATGGCCCAGCGCGCCCACGACGATCCCAAGATCAAGATCCACTTCAACACGGCGCTCGCCGAAGTGCTCGGTGACGACGCGAAGGGTGTGACGGGCGTGCGGCTGGAGAGCACGACGGAGAAGGGGAAAGAAGAGAAGGTCGACGTGGCGGGCGTCTTCCTCGCCATCGGCCACACGCCGAACACCGCCTTCCTCGACGGCCAGCTCGAGCTCACGCCGAAGAAATACATCGTCTGGAAGAAGCACTTCCGTACCGACACGAGCGTGGAGGGAGTCTTCGCGGCGGGCGACGTGGCCGACGATTACTACCGCCAGGCGATCTCCGCCGCCGGCACCGGTTGCATGTCGGCCCTCGACGCCGAACGCTGGCTCGCCGCCCAAGGCAAGTAGGACAGGCTTCAGCCTGTCTTGCATCGACGAAAAAACCCGGCCGGGAGAGGGCTCCCGGCCGGGTCGATTTTCGTGGCAGACTAGAAGCCGACGTAGGTCACGCAGATGTCGCCGCACTTCTGGAAGCGGATGATCACCGAGCAGCCGCAGCCGTAGTCATAGCGAACCTGGCCGCAGCCGAAGAGCGTGCAGCGCGAGGTCTCGCACGGGCAGCCCTGGCAGCAGGCCGGGAGGCACACCGGCACGTTCACCGTGCAGCAGGTCTCCGGGCTCGTCGGGGTGAGCACGGTCTGGTAGGTCGGCTCCTCGCAGCAGCCCTTGGCGCACTTGTGCTTGTGGGCGTGCTTGTGGCGATACTTGATGCAGGGGTTCGTCGGACAGCAGGTTTCGGCGCCGCAGCCGGGCTCGAAGCCGCACGACGGCTCGATGGCACAGGCCGGCTCAAAGGCGCTGCAGCCGGGCTCGGCGGCACAGGTGGCCTCCGGGGCGGCGCAGGTGGGGTCGAGATGGCGACGGTGATGACCAAAGCCCGCTTCAGCAGACGAGCCGAAGGCGAGCAACAGAGCGGCGGCAAGGCCGCAAACGGAGAGCAAACGACTCATGAGATGAGCCTCCTTGGCGCAGAGACTGGGACCGGCAGATCCATGCCTGCCGGCGAAAGCCGGGATGCAGCCGCGACTTCCCTCAACTCTGGCATACACACCCGGTTTGTCAAAAAACCCGTGGATCAGCCAATATTTGGCGGTTGCTGGCTGGACGGAACATGTGTGCGCCGCGACAGTTAGGCCGGTTTGCAGTCCCGTTTCTTCGGAATGAAAAGCCATGCCAGCCGCCCCTGACGTGCTCGTCGCCTTCGTGAAGTCATGCCTCGAACGGGGGCTGTCGCGGGCCGAGATCGCTCGCGGCCTGGAGAACGCGGGCTGGTCGGCACGCGAGGCGCAGACCGCGCTCGATGAGTTTGCCGATTCGCCGCTGCCGGTGCCCGTGCCGCGGAAGCGGGTGTCGAGCTCGCCACGCGACGCGTTCTTGAACCTGCTCTCCACGGCCACGCTCTACCATGCGGCCCTCGCCACCGGCTCGATCCTCTTCGTGCTCATCGACCGCTGGCTGCCGCTGCCGGGCGACCGCGGCATGTTCGTGTATCCAATCCTCCGTTGGGCAGCTGCCGCGCTGATCGTGTCACTGCCGATCCTCGCCCTGGTGCGCCGCACGATCGCCCGTGACGCCGCCGCCAACCCGATGGCCCGCATGACGCCCATCTATCGGGCACTTGCCTACTTCACGCTCCTCGTCACGGCGCTCATCATGGCGGGCAATTTGATCTGCCTGGTGATCAACTTCCTGGAGGGCGATGCCACGCTGCGGTTCACGCTCAAGTCGCTCGTCGTCATGGCCATCGCGGGGGGCATCTATCTCTGGTATTCGAGCGACGTCCGCCGCGAGGAGGCGCTCGGCGCAGGGGCAGCCTCTCACTCGGTCGCACTGCCACCCGCGCCGCCTTGGCGGAAGTGGCTCGACCGGGCCGGCACGGCCATGGCGGTGGCGGCGCTCGCCGCGGCGCTGGGCCTCATCGGCAGCCCGGTGCGGGCGAGGATGCTGCGGCTCGACGGCCAGCGGGTCGGCGATCTGCGGTCGCTCCAGTCCAACATCGAGCAGTTTCACACGCGGCGAGGCTCGTTGCCCGCGACGCTCGACGACCTCGCCAAGGATCCCGACACGTTCGTGGTCGACGCCGTCGACCCGGTCACGAAGCAGCCCTACGGCTACACGCGGCTCGACGACCGCACCTATGAACTGCGGGCCACGTTTGATCTGCCATCGCCGACGGACTCGGAGCAGCCGCAGTGGAACCGCGACGAGTTTTTCAAACACTCGGCCGGCGAGCAGAAGTTCACGATCACCGTGCCGGAAAAGTAGGACAGGCTTCAGCCTGTCAGTAACGGCGACAGGCTGAAGCCTGTCCTACTTCACGCCATCATCGTGCGGAAGCGGTCGAAGAGATAGGCCGAGTCGTGCGGGCCGGCGGCGGCCTCGGGGTGATACTGCACGCTCGCGGCGTTGGCCGTCTTGTGCCGCACGCCCTCGATCGTGCCGTCATTGAGGTTGCGGTGCGTCACCACGAGCTCCGGCGGCAGCGTGGCCTCGTCGACCGCGAAGCCGTGGTTTTGCGACGTGATCTCCACCTTGCCGGTCTCGAGATCCATCACGGGCTGATTCGCGCCGCGGTGGCCAAACTTGAGCTTGAACGTCTTTGCGCCGCAGGCGAGCGAGAGCAGCTGGTGCCCGAGGCAGATCCCGAAGATCGGCACCTTGCCGACGAGGTCGCGGACCGTGGCCACGCAGTAGTCGAGCACCTCGGGGTCGCCGGGGCCGTTGGAGAGAAACACGCCGTCGGGCCCGAGCGCGAGCACCTCGGCGGCAGTCGCCTTCCCGGGCAGCACGGTCACGCGGCAGCCGGTGCTCGCGAGATGACGGGCGATGTTCCACTTCATGCCGTAGTCGAGCGCGACCACGTGCTTCTCGCCGGCGAACGATGGCTTGCCGGGGTAGTCTCCGCCCACGGTCGGCTGCGGCAGCGGCTCACCCCAGGGATCGAGACGCTCCGTCCATTCGCTCTGGCGCTCCGGCATCACCTCGCGGACGAGATCATGCCCCACGAGCTGCGGCGCCGCCTTGGCCATCGCGACGAGCTTTGCCTCGTCGAGCACCTCGCTCGAGAGCACGCCCGTCATCGCGCCGCGGATCCGCAGCCGCCGCACGAGCGCCCGCGTGTCGATGCCGGCGATGCCGACGACGCCGGCCTTCGCGAGATAGTCGCCGAGCGTGCCCTCGGCGGTGAAGTTGCTCGCCACGCGGCTCGCCTCGCGAACCACGAAGCCGGCCATCTGCAGCTTGCCGCTCTCGACGTCGGCGTGGTTGACGCCGTAGTTGCCGATCTGCGGCGCGGTCATCGTGAGGATCTGACCGCGGTAGGAGGGGTCGGTCAGGATCTCCTGATACCCCGTCATAGACGTGTTGAAGCAGACCTCGCCAGAGACGGTGCCCGTGGCGCCAAAAGACTCACCGAAATAGACCGTGCCATCCTCGAGAGCCAGTGCTGCACGTGCCACGCCGTCGGGTCTCCTTTTCGGGGTTATGCTCCCATGATAGCGACACTTCCCGACTCCAAAAGAGTTGTCCCCTTCACGGCTTTGCCTGCAGCTCGGACGCGATCGAGCCGTCGTCGCCGAGGCGGCCGGCCGCCCAGAGCAGCCCGCGAGTCACGAGGTCCAGATATCGGTCGTCGGCGACGGTGTCGTTGTTGTGTCCGAGCGACGTGCTGAAGATCCGCGTCTTGTTGGGGCCGTACGCGTTGGTCCACACAACGGCTGCGGTGGCTTCGGTCGGCCGGGCTGCTGGATCGACAGGCTCGCCGTTCTTCGGCTTCGGCGGCACGAGTTGCCGGCCCGAGGCGAGCACTTTGGCGGTCGGCAGGACCTGGATGTTGTTGTAGAGCTCCTCGTTGATCGTCTTCCAGTTTGCGAGCGGCTTCGTGACCGGATGCGCATGGTCGGCAAAAACGACCTCGATCGGCTGCTGGGGACCATGCCCTGTCGACTGCAGCCCGATCATCTCATACCAGTCTGCGTTGTCGGCGCCGGGCGGAACCGGCTCCCGGAAGTTGCCTCGGCGATAGGAGTGCATCGCACAGTGGATGTTCACGGCCGGCGTGCCACGACGGTGGGCCGCGAGAATCCGCTCGATGTAGGCGCGGTCGGTCACGTCGCACGAGCACTCGTCGTGGATCACGACGTCATAGCCTTTGTCCCAGTCGGGATTGCCGTAGATGTCGAACGTGGCCTTCGTCGACGTGTCTGGGCTGTAGGCCACATCCACGTGCGACCGCACACGAGCCTCGATGCCCTTCTTGAGGATCTGTGTCTGCGCGGCGTAGTCGTGGCAGCAGCCCCCGGCGACCAAGAGCACCTGGAGCGGCTTGCCGGCCTCGGCGGCGGCGGCGAGACAGGGAAGAAGAGCAGCGACGAGCGTGGCGAGGGTGCGCATGAAAATCCTCCAGGGGCCATGAGATGACCGCAGAGAATACCACGGCCACTCGCGCGACGCTTAGCCGCGGGGATCGCGAACGGTGCCGGCGAAGAGGATCGTGCCCGTGGCCCGCTCGATGATCGCCCAGGCGAAGGGACGGTCGGCCCGGATGTCGAGCGGCGGCTCCGGCGATGGCGCCGCGCTTCTCACGCCGACGGCCACGCCCGTGGCCGCGGCGGCCTCGGTGCCTTCCTCGGTCACATCCACGAAACCCTCGTGCACGATAGCCGACACGAGCAGGTCGCGCGTGCCGTCGATCCCGGAGAAATCGGCAACGCCGCCTTCGAACGCCTGCCGCATCCCCATCGCCATGAGCGGCTCCTTGAGCGAGAGCGGCGAGCGGGCGGTCCACCGCGGCAGCGTGAGGTTGACCGGCCGCGAGACGAGCGACTTTTGGCCGTTCGTTTCCCACGAATCGCGCCAGTGGCTGTCGAGGCCGGCGACCACGTGGTCGAGGCCGTCCACGGCTTCGGGCACCACGACGACCATCGCGAGCCGGTTGCCGGCATAGGGAATCTCGCAGGCCGTGGCCGCGTGGCCCGCCACGTTCACCTTGCCGGCGGTCATCCTGCCGGATCGATGCATGAAGGGCACGTCGGCCTTCTGCCCACCCGCAAGCAGGAAGGGCTCCGGAGCGGTGGCCGACTTGTCGAACGGCTCGGCCCATGGGCCCTTGAAGTAGATCGCGTTGGTGAGCACCAGCCGCGTGAGCGGGTCGATCGTGCCCGACTTCATCAGCTCGGTGATCCTGCCTTCCGTCTGATCGCTTACCCACTTGTTGACCTCGGCCCGCGCGGCCTCGCTCGCGCCGGCGAAATCGACCTCGCCGGCGGCCGCGTTGTGCCGATCCTTCAAGAGCGTCGTGAAGGCGGGATCAATCGGCTTGCCGCGCTGCAGCCAGAGGCGGTTGGCCCGCTCGAGCGTGATGTGCTGCCCCTTCGCGATCTTGAACGTGCTGCGGAGGCTTTCGACGGCGCCGGCCAGTTGCTCGCGGTCATCCGGCATGCCGAGCACCGCGGCGATTTCCGCAGCCGTGCCGCCGCGGGCGCCGGCGTGGGTCATTGCCAAGGCGCCCCAGACGCTCGCCGGCGAGAGGATGACGTTGCCTTTGCCGCTCGTCCGCACGAGGTCCCAGGCCATCTTCGCGATGCCTTCCGAAACGACGGTGCCCGACGAAGGCTCGCCCGCGGTCAGGCGGGCAGCACCAGTGGCCGTCCAAGCCAGGGCAATCGACAGGGCGATGGCAAACAGACGATTCATGGCTCTCCTCTTTCCTCGATCATGCCGGCAATCCGCCTTCCCGGTGCGGACATCGCCAGCGTAGCGAGTTTGCCCACCGGCACCCAAGCGCGATTCGCCCCCTTTCGCGTCGTTCGCGGAATGGCGATTTCGATGATTTCCAGCGAGATTTTGTGGTGGGTGACCGTGTGGGCGATCCTGCCCAGCTTGCGCCTCTTGCCGGGGCCGAAGGGGGCGAGAGATTTCGTGGAGGCGGCCCGTGGAAAATCCCAGAGGCCGGCCCACCATTCACCTTCGCCGCGCCGCTCCACGAGCACGCGATCTCCTTGCCGGAGGACGACGGCGATCTCGCGGATGTCTTTCGTCTGTTTGCGCGCGGCCCGCGCGGGGATCGTGGCCGTGCGCCGGGTGCGATGCGCCACGCAGAGGCGGGCGAG
Organism: Pirellulales bacterium; assembly: GCA_044342075.1. Taxonomy (GTDB): domain Bacteria; phylum Planctomycetota; class Planctomycetia; order Pirellulales; family UBA1268; genus RGVT01. Next base: position 14,432 of record JBIIQM010000001.1, on the reverse strand, counting down.
CGGGCAGCTCGTGCAGAGCGGCCGGTCAGGCGTGCAGACGAGCGCGCCCAGATCCATCAGCGCCTGATTGAACGTGCCCGGGCCCTCCTCGGGCACGATGCGTTCGGCGATCTCCCAGATCGGCGCGTCGCCGCCGGGGCCGTCGAGCCGCGTGGCATGACCGAAGAGCCGCGCGATCACCCGCCGCGAGTTGGCCTCGACGATGGGGGCCCGCTCGTCGAAGGCGATCGAGAGAATCGCGCCGGCGGTGTAGCGGCCGATCCCCGGCAGGCCGCGCAGCCCGTCGAGGCTCTGCGGAAATCGGCCGCGATGCTCGGTCACGATCTGTTTTGCGGCGGCATGCAGTTGCCGCGCGCGGCGATAGTAGCCGAGGCCCTCCCAAAGCCTGAGCACGTCGTGCTCGTCGGCCGCAGCGAGTGCCCGCACGCTCGGAAACGCCGCGATGAACCGGGTGAAAAAAACCTTCACCCGCTCCACCTGCGTCTGCTGGAGCATGATCTCGCTCACCCAGACGCGGTAGGGATCGCGCGACCGCCGCCAGGGCAGGTCGCGGCGGGCCCGGGCATACCAGGCCACAAGCGGTGGCGCGACCCTGCCGGCGGCAGGCGGCCGTGCCCGGCGGTCTTCGACCTTCACGTTGCCCGTCGCCACGATCGCCCCTTGCAAACAGGTTTTTGGTGCGTTCCAACGGGAGGAGTGTAGCGTTCTTCCCCGGCGGTCCCGGCACGGCACCATGTCCGAAAAACTCAGCGTCAAAGAACAGCAGTCCCCCGCGGGCAAGGCCTGGGAGCTGGTCCATCCGCGGTGCGCCCGCCGACGCCGCGAGGACATCGAGGAGGTGGAGGCGATGGTGGAGGCGGGCGAGATCGAGATCGCCCGCGACGAGCTCGTCTGGCTCCTCTCGGAATGCCCCGACCACCTTGACGCGCACGTGCAGCTCGGCCTCATCGCGCTCGAGGACGGCGACCCGAAGCTCGCCCGCGGCCACTTCGGTCGCGCCTACGAGCTGGTCCTCCGTGCGCTCGAGGCGGCCGGCAACCCGCAGTCGCTTCCCTACGCGCTCTCCGGTAATCGCCCCTTCCATGAAGCGGCGAAGGGGCTCGTGCACTGCCTGCTCGAGACGAACCGGCAGTCGATGGCCCGCGACGTCTGCCGGCGGATCGCCCCGCTCGATCCGTCCGACCCGCTCGGCATCCAGCGGCTCGTGGCGACCCCGGCAAAACCGCGGGAGCAGAAGCCATGACGAACGCGGCGACGGGAAATGCATCTGCTCGTGCTGCAGCGCGGTTCATCGCGCTCGAGGGGATCGACGGCGCCGGCAAGAGCTCGCAGATCGCCGCGCTCGCGGGCTGGCTCGGCGAACGCGGCCGCGCGGTCGTCACCTGCCGCGATCCTGGATCGACGCCGGCGGGCGACGCGATCCGCGCGATCCTGCTCGACCGCCATGATCTCGAACTGGCGCCCACCGCCGAGATGATGCTCTACATGGCCGCGCGGGCGCAGCTCGTGAGCCAGGTGGTCCGGCCGGCGCTCGACCGCGGGGCGTGGGTCGTCTCCGACCGCTTCGTGCTCTCCAACATCGTCTACCAGGGGCATGCCGGCGGCATCGATCCGGAGGTCATTCGCGGCGTGGACGACGTTGCCACCGGCGGCCTGCATCCCGATCTCGTGGTCGTGCTCGACGTCGATCTCGAGACCTCGGCGCGGCGGCTCGATCGGCCGCTCGACAAGCTCGAGAACCGTGGCGACGGCTACCGGCGCCGGGTGCATGCGGGCTACCATGCGGAGGCGGCGCGGAGCCCCGATCGCGTCGTGCTGGTCGATGCGACCGGCGGCATCGACGAGGTCGCCGCGCGGATCCGCCGCGTTGTCGCGGAACGCTTTGCGGAGCTGGCCTGAGCCATGGCTTGGCAGGGAATCGAGGGACATGACGCGGTCGTCGAAGCCTTCGTGAAGGCCGAGGCCAAAGGCCGCGTCGCCGGCTCGTATCTCTTCATCGGGCCGGAGGGGATCGGCAAGTCGTCATTCGCTCGGAAGCTCGCGAAGTCGCTCACCTGCGCCCAGCCCCGGCCCGGGCTCCTGCCCTGTGACGCCTGTGCATCTTGCGTGCAGGCCGAAGCGGGGAGTCATCCCGACATCGACATCGTGCAGAAGCCGGAGGACCGCGCGACGATTCCGCTCGACGCCTTCATCGGCGATGCCGATCACCGCATGCGGGAAGGGCTCTGCTGGCGGATTCTCCTGCGGCCGGCGCTCGGCGGCCGGAAGGTGGCGATCATCCTCGACGCCGACCTGCTTTCCGACGAGGCCGCCAACTGCCTGCTCAAGACGCTCGAGGAGCCGCCGGATGGCGCGGTGATGATCCTCGTGGGCACGGCGCTCGAGCGGCAATTGCCGACGATCCGCTCGCGCTGCCAGATCGTGCGGTTTCGACCGCTCGCCGCCGACGCGGTGCTGAGGATTCTGGCGAGTGAGACGAAGGCCGAGCCCATCGACGAAGCCCGCCTGCGATCGATCGCGGCCGCGGCCCAGGGCAGCCTCGCTCGGGCGCGCATGCTCCTCGATCCGGCGCTCGGGGAATTTCGCGGCCGTCTCCTCGGGTTGCTCGCCGAGCGGCCGCTGCGCGGCGTCGATCTTGCCCGCGAGACGCTCGCCGTCGTCGAGGCGGCGGGCAAGGATGCGGCGCCCCGCCGGGCCAGGCTGCGGCTCGTCTTCTCCCAGGCCATCGATTACCTGCGGGCCGTGCTGCGGCGCCACGTGGCGGGGGACGTGCCTGCCGATCCGGTCGTCGCCCGGGCGGTCGAGGCCTGGGGAGGTGATGACGAAGATGCCTCGGTGGCACTCGCCCACACGCTCGACTCGCTCGATGCGATCGATCGCAACGCCAACCTCACGATGCTCGTCGATGCCTGGACGGCGATTCTCGAAGAGCCGCGGCTTGCCCATCCTGCCTGAAGCCGCCGCTCCCCGCGTCTGTCCTCGCTCGCGGAGGTTTCCCGCGTGAAACCACCCGTTGGCAGACCGTGACGGCGGGCCGTCGGCCCAATCGATTTTTCGGGTCGTACCCGTCGATCCACCTGTGCGGGCGGAGTCAGTCGCCGCCCGGCGCTGTGTTCAAAGGATCGTTCGCGGGATCTACGGGGGCGGGGAATGGCCGACAAACGCGCCGGATCGATTTTTGTCTCGTCGTTCGTCGCCGGTCTCCTCCTCACGGCGGGCATCTTCGCGCCGCGGGCCTGGGAGCCGGTGCCGGAGCCCTACTTTGGCCTCGAAGAGCCGGCGATCGAACCGGCCGCGCCGCCGGCGGAGTCGATTCCCGCACCGCGCCCCGCCGAGCGGCTCGCGCTCAACGACACTCAAAACATGCAGCCCGGGTCGGCCGCCGCGATGAGTTCGGCGCTGGCCACCGTCCCAACGCAGCCAGCTCCGATCGCGCCAGTGATCCCCGCGCCGGCCGTGCCCGCGACGGTCGCGCCGGCGCTGCCGGTCGCCTCAGCGTCGCCGAGCGCTCCTCCGATTGCCGAGGTTCAGCCGGAGGAGGAAACGCTTCGCGCACTCGTCGTCCGGGTGCAGACGGCCAGACCGCCCGCGCAAACGGTTCCATCACCGCCGCCACCGAGCCGGCTGCCCGAGCCTCCCTTCGAGGCTGGGCCACTGGCGGAGGTTCGGCCACTGCCGGAGGCTGGCCCGATGGCGCACGAATCGCTCGGCAGCGCACCATTGCCCGGCGATGAGTGGGTCGATCCCGACAGCGTGAACTGGTCCGATGCGCCGCCGGGAACCGCCCGGCCCAAGCCTGCCGCCGCGCCCGCGCCTCGAATCGGGCTTCTCGGTCAGGGCACCGGCGGCCTCCGCGGCGAGGCGGCGCGTCCGCGGCTTCGGGTGGCCGAGCGCCTGCTCGGCCGCGACCGTGTCGCGATCGCCGACTCCGCCGGCGGACCGACGCCGGCCATGGCGCCGCCGCAGCAGCCGCCGAACATCAAGGTTTGGCCCGTGGCGGCGAAGCTCGGCCAGCAGCTCGAACAGATCGCATCGGCCGCGGCTTCGGCCGATGGCGCGGCCGCGGGTCCTTGGGCGACCGAGGCGATCGCCCGGCTGAGAGCCGTCGCGGCCACCGCCGGCCCCGGGGATCCGACCGCCGAAAGCGCGCTGGTCACGCTCGGCGAGTCGGTGCATGCCGGCATGGGAATCGCCGACGCGACAGCCGATCACGCGAGCGCCTCGCTCGTGAGACGGGCCGCTCTCGCGCTCGCCCGCCGCGTGGCCGTCTGGCGGTCGGCTGCCGGACTCTTCGCCGTGATCAGCGGGCCGCCTGCCGGCCTCTCTGGGGCGCCGGTCGACGCCGCCGCGCACGCCATCATCGCGGTGGAGATGGCCAAGCTGCTCGATTCGATCGAGCGGTTCGAGGTGTCGCTCGCCCCTGCGGACGCGGCGTTGGCGGCGACCGCGCTCGCGGCGCTCGAGGCCACGGGCCATCCCGGCACGCCCGGCGTGGCGAAGGCCGTCCGCGATCATTACCTCTCGGCGAACGTCCGCGTCGCCGTGCACCAGGCGTTCCTCGAGAAGATGCTCCCCGAGACGACGGTGATGACGGGTCCGGTGGACGAATTCGTGATGGGGCGCAAGGTGCGGGGCACGCGCACGGTCGAGCAGTCGACGAAGGTCCGCTTCACGCCCGACTCCGACGAGATCTGCTTCGACCTCGAGGTGCATGGCGACGTGTCGAGCCGCACCGTCACCGACGCGGCGGGGGTCTCGCTCACCTCGCACGGCGATTCGTCGTTCACCGTCCGCAAGTCGATCAAGATCTGCTCCGAGGGCCTGCTCTTCGCAAATGCCACGGGCGTGGCCTCCAACCGCACGCAGCTGGCCAACGTGCAGACGAGCTTCGATTCGGTGCCGATCATGCGATCGGTGGTGCGCAACATCGTGCGGAATCAGCACGACGAAAACCTGCCGCAGGCCAACCGCGAGGTGATCGAACGGATCATCAACACTTCGTGCCGGGAGGTCGATGCCCAATCGGAGCCGAAGTTCACGGAGATCTCGGAGCGGATTCGCGAACGGATCTGGTCGCCGATGGTGCGGCTCGGCCTCGAGCCCACGCCGGTGGGGATGGAGACGACGCCGACGACGGCCACGCTGCGGCTGCGGCTCGCCGGCAGTGCCCAGCTCGCCGCGCACACGCCGCGGCCGAGGACGCCGGCCGACGCCATGCTCAGCTTGCAGGTGCACGACTCGACGATCAACAACGCCCTCGAACGGCTCGAACTCGGCGGGCGGCGGCTCACGCTCGAGGAGCTGATCCGAGTGATGTGCGATCGCCTCGGGGTCGAGCAACGGATTCCGGACGACCTGCCGGAAGGAGTGACTGTCTCGTTCGCGAAGGTGCAGCCGCTGCGGGTGGAGTGCCGCGACGGGCTCGTGCATGTGCGGGTGGCGCTCGACGCGATCGAGAGCGGCCGCCGCAATTGGTACGACATCGTCGCGCATGTGGCCTACAAGCCGGCGAGCGTCGCGCCCCAGGTGTTCCTCGAGCGGGAGGGGCCGGTGCAACTCAGCGGTCCCGGGCATCAGGGGCGGATCGAGTTCGCCCTGCGGACGATCTTCAGCAAGGTCTTCCCGAAGGAGCGGCCGATCCCGCTGCTCCCGGGCCGCATGGTGGAAAACCCGCGGCTCGCCGGCATGCATGCCGTGCAGACCGTGAGCAACGACGGCTGGTTCTCGCTCGCCATGGGCCTGCGCGAGCCGGCCACCGTCGCCGCCGAGCCCGTGAAGACTGCGGGCGAACGCCGCAAGCAGCTCTTCAAGTAGGACAGGCTTCAGCCTGTCTCACGTGATCCGCTTGTGGAACAAGCGGTCTCCAGGCGGCAGGCTTCCGGCTCCGCCAAATCGCCCTACACTGGGCCGCGGAGGTGACCGATGCCAACGCAGCAGTTTCGTGCCGAATCCGACAGCATGGGCGAGGTGCAGGTGCCCGCCGACCGTTACTGGGGCGCCCAGACCGAGCGCTCTCGCGACAACTTCAAGATCGGCGTGGATCGATTCCAGTGGGGCCGGGCCGTGAAGCGGGCCCTCGGCATTCTCAAGAAGTCGGCGGCGCTGGCCAACGGCGAACTCGGCCAACTGCCCCCTGACACGGTCAAACTGGTCGTGCAGGCCGCCGACGAGGTGATCGCCGGCAAGCTCGACGACCACTTCCCGCTCGTCGTCTTCCAGACCGGCAGCGGCACGCAGTCGAACATGAACGCCAACGAGGTGATCTCGAACCGCGCGATCGAGATCGCCGGCGGCGTGATGGGCTCGAAGAAGCCGGTCCATCCCAACGACGACGTCAACCGGGGGCAGTCGTCCAACGACACCTTCCCGACGGCTATGCACATCGCCGCCGTCGAGGTGATCCACGACCGTCTCCTGCCGGCCGTCCGCAGCCTCCGCGACGTCTTTGCGGCGCTCGAGAAGCGGTATGCCGACATCGTGAAGATCGGCCGGACCCACCTCCAGGATGCCACCCCGATCACGCTCGGCCAGGAAATCTCGAGCTGGCGGGCGCAGCTCGACGACCGGATCCAGGCGGTGGAGCGGGCGCTGCCCGGCCTCTACGATCTCGCCATCGGCGGCACGGCCGTCGGCACGGGGCTCAACGCCCATCCGCGGTTCGGCGACGTGGCGGCCTCCTACATCGCCAAGGAAACCGGCCATCCGTTCGTGTCGGCGCCCAACAAGTTTGCGGCGCTCGCCGCCCACGACGCGATGGTGGACGTGAGCGCCGCCGAGCGCGGGCTCGCCGTCGCCCTCTTCAAGATCGCGAGCGACATCCGGCTCTTGGCCTCCGGGCCGCGGTGCGGCATCGGCGAAATCTCGATTCCAGAAAACGAGCCGGGTAGCTCGATCATGCCGGGGAAGGTGAACCCCACGCAGTGCGAGGCGATGACGATGGTCTGTGTGCAGGTGTTGGGCAACGACGCCGCGGTGGCCTTCGCCGGCTCGCAGGGACATTTTCAGCTGAATGTCTTCAAGCCCCTGATGGTGCACAACGTGCTCGAGAGCGCCGATCTGATGGCCGACGCCTGCGATTCGATGCGGATCCACTGCGCGACCGGCATCGAGCCGAATCTCGCCCGCATCAAGCATCATCTCGACGACTCGCTGATGCTCGTGACCGCGCTCAACACGCACATCGGCTACGAGAAGGCGGCCAAGATCGCGAAGAAGGCCCACGTCGAGGGGACGAGCCTGAAGGAGGCCGCCGTCGGCCTGGGCTACGTCACGCCCGAGCAATACGACCAATGGGTCGTGCCGGTGGAGATGACCCGCCCGCTGAAGTAGGACAGGCTTCAGCCTGTCAATGACGACGACAGGCTGAAGCCTGTCCTACTGACAACCCACCGGCTGCAGGGGCCATGATTGGCCCCTGCAGCCGTGAAACCTGCAGCCGTGAAACTAGATCGCCGCGCCGGCGGTTTCGCCCGTGCGGATGCGGATCACGTCGGCAAGGTTCGTCACGAAGATCTTGCCGTCGCCGACCTGGCCGGTCCGCGCGGTGGTCATGATCTTGTTGATCACGTTCTGCGCCTCGGCGTCGTCGACCACGACCTCGATCTTCACCTTCGGCAGGAAGTCGACCGAATACTCGGCGCCGCGGTAGGTCTCGGTGTGCCCCTTCTGGCGGCCGAAGCCGCGAACCTCGGTGACGGTCATGCCCTTCACGCCCAGGGCGTTGAGGGCGTCTTTCACTTCCTCGAGTTTGAAGTGGCGGATGATGGCTTCGATCTTCTTCATGGCGTTGGTCCCTTCGTCGGTCTGGTTTCGGTCTGGTTTTGGTCCTGGTGTCCGATCGCGTTGATCGGCTCTCAACTGAATTCCTGTGATGCACACCGCGTGCCAAAGAGAGGACGGCAGTTTTAGCCGCATTCTATCGCGGTGAGTGGCGGGGCGGTGTCTCGCCGATGGGGCGCGTCAGGCCGGGCTGGCCGACCGCAGGCATCGTTTTGTGCTACGCTGCTGGCCGTTTTTGGCCCTGTCGCGCCGGCGCGGCGCGCAAGGCCTGCTGGTCGCGCCGCGAACACGTTTTTGAAGGAGCCTCGGATGTCCCAGGGCATGATTCCTCGCCGTCTCTCCCGCCGGGCGTTTGCCGGCGTCGCGGCCGCCACGGCCGCCGCCACCATGAGGCCCGCCCACGCCCGGGTCCGCCGGTTCGGCAACGAGACGATCGTTGGCGAAGGAGCCCACACGTTTCGCGTCCGCCACCAGTTTCCGCAACTGCCCGACAACTTCTCCTGGCAGACCACGCACGGCGTCGCCGTCGATGCCGCGGGCAATCTCTACGTGATCCACGAAGGAAAGAAGGAGAGGAAAGACCACCCCGCGATCTTCGTGTTCGACCCAACGGGGAAATTCATCCGCGGCTTCGGCAGCGAGTTTCAGGGGGGCGGCCATGGGATCGAGGTCCGCAAGGAGGGCAACGAGGAGTTTCTCTACGTCTGCGGCTATCAGGGTGTGAAAGCGTTTGCGAAGATGACGCTCGACGGCGAGATCGTCTGGTATCGCAAGGCGCCGATGGAGTCGGGGGCCTACGCACCGGGCGAAAACACTTCGACCAACCCGAATTGGACGCGGCAGGGTTTTCTGCCGACCAACTTCGCGTTTCTCGACGACGGCGGATTCCTGCTCGCCGACGGCTACGGCTCGTTCAAGATCCACCGCTTCGACAAGGATGCGAAGTGGGTGAGTGCCTTCGGCGGCGCCGGCGACGGCAAGGGCACGTTCAACACGTCGCACGGCCTCTGGATCGATCGCCGACCCACGGCCGATGGCACCGCCCGCGAGCCGACGATCGTCGTCACCGACCGGGCGCATGACACGCTGCAGATCTTTTCGATGGACGGCGTCTACAAGCAGACGCTCACGGGCTTCGGCCTGCCGGCCAACATCGACACCTGGAAGAATCTGATGCTGGTGCCTGAATTGAAGTCCTGCGTGACGTTGCTCGACGAGAAGAACAACGTCGTGGCGCGGCTCGGCCGGGCGGTCGACCGGCTCGGCGAGATCAAGAACCTCCGCGGGCAGCCGGACCAGTGGCTCGACGGCCAGTTCGTGCATCCGCACGACGCCTGCTTCACGCCCGCCGGCGACATCTTCGTGGCGGAATGGGTGAGCACTGGCCGGGTCACGAAGCTCGAGCGGATAGTAGGGTAGCCTTCAGGCTGCCTCGCTCGCGTGTCGGGATTTCGTCCCTGCACCTACGCCTGCCGCGCTACGAGCCCACGCACGAAGAGATCGCCGCCGGGCCGAGCGATCTCCTCGATTTCGATCCCTGCGGCGTCGGCCATCCCTGCGATGCCACGGCCGCCGATGGGGGCCGGAGCCGCCGCGCCCCCGACGATCTTCGGCGCGATGAATGCCCAGACCTCGTCGGCCGCGCCGAGATCGAAGAGGCTGCCGAGCAGACCCGAGCCCCCTTCGACGAGCACGTTCGTGAACTGGCGACGGCCGAGTTCCACGAGGAGCGCTGCAAGCCGCTCGCACGGATCGCGTTCGCCGCCGGCCCAGACCTCGCAGCCGGCTGCGGCGAGCGCCTCCCGCCGATCTGCCGGAGCATCGGGGCCAACTGCCACGAGCAGGGGATGCGTGCGGGCCGTCTGCACGAGCCGGCTTGCCAGCGGCAGCCGCGATAGTGAGTCGAGGACGATGCGCAACGGCTGCCGCGGCGGCTTGATGCCGTCGCCGGGGCGGACCGTGAGCAGCGGGTCGTCGGCGAGCGCCGTGCCGATGCCGACGACGATGGCGTCGACGCGGCCGCGGAGCCGGTGGACGATCTCGCGCGACTCCGCCGATGAGATCCAGCGGCTCTCACCACTCGCCGTGGCCATGCGGCCGTCGAGGCTCATCGCCCACTTGGCGATCACCCACGGTTTTTTTTGTTCGACGAGCTTGCGGAAGGGGGCCGTGAGCCGCGTCGCCTCGCGCTCGCAGAGCCCGGACTCCACGGCGATGCCCGCCGCACGCAGCGCCGCGATGCCGCCGCCATTCACCGCGGGAAAGGGATCTCGCGCGGCGATCACCACGCGGGCGATGCCGGCCGCGACGACCGCCTCGGTGCAGGGGGGCGTCTTGCCGTGGTGGCAGCACGGCTCGAGCGTGACATAGAGCGTGGCCCCGCGGGCGGCGGCGCCCGCCGCAGTCAGGGCCTCGACCTCCGCGTGTGGCCCGCCGAACCGCGCGTGAAAGCCCTCGCCGACGATGCTTCCGGCGGCGGCGACGACGGCGCCCACCATCGGGTTTGGCTCGACATGCCCTTCGCCGCGGCGGGCCAATTCGATGGCCCGCTGCATCGCGGCGACGTCAAACCGGCTCCATTCCATGGCCTGGCCGTCAGTTCGGCGTCCAGATCGTCTTCTTCTCGCCCGACGGCCCCGGCTGCGGGCTGCCCGGGGTCCAGATGCCGCCCGGACTGGCCGCCGGTGCCGCCGCGGCGGGCATGCCGGCCGCGCCTGCGGGCATCCCCTGGCCGGCCAGCGCCGAAAGATCGACGCCCGCCTCGACGAGCACCTCGGCAAGCGCCTCGAGCACCCGCTGATCGCGCGAGTGATCGCGGCGGAGGTGCTCGAGCAGCCGCATGATGTCGGCCTGGTCGCCGCGCTGCAGGCGGATCCGCAATTCCGCGATGTCGATCATGCCGTCGCTCACCTTGAGCTCCTTGGCGAGCTCGCGCAGGTGACCGATGATCTCGAGCCGCTTCACGCTCGAGGTGACGCGGGCTTCGAGGAAGCTCCAGGCTTCCCAGCGGTCTTCGGCCGCCGTGTCGCTTCGCGCGAGGATCGCTTCAGCCGCCCGTTCGGCCGCCAGATCGAAACCGGCGTCCATCGCCGTGAGAAAGAGCCCGCGCAGCTGGTCGAGATCGATCTTCGCCATCGCCAAGCGATGCCACCGCAGCGGCGGCACCTCGTCGAGCGGCCGGGCGGCCTCGATGGGCTGGGGCATTTGCAGGCCGAGCCGGCCACGCACGGCCGTCCAGGCCTCGGAGGCATCGCGCTGCCGCGACGTGGCCTCGCCTTCGCTCACCAGCGCCTCGACGCGGCGTGCTCCGTCCGTGGTCTTGAGCGCCTCGCGCGGCGTCTTGCCGAGCAGCTCGGGCAGGGCGGTGTCGGGCCAGAGCTCGACGAATCGGCCCCAGAGCAGCCCGCGCTGTTCGTCGAGCAGTTTGTCGAGCGGCGAATCTTCGGTGGCAGGGATCCCGGCGGTGGGGGGCGCCGGGGGCTTCATGCGGAACTGGCTTGCGAGGAGCCAGTTGGTGGGCGTGACGGCGGGGAGGCCCTCATGCGAGGCGGACGCCGGGAATGACAGCCCGAGCGTCTGTTCGACGATGCTCCGCGCCGCGGCCAGATCCGGAGCGAAGCCCTGCAGCACCGCTTCGGACTCGCGGTCGGTCTGCTTGCCGAAGAGCAACAGGCTGGCGACGAGCCTGCCGGGGGAGGCGGCATCGGCGGCCCCGTCGAACACCCGCCACACCGACCGCGGCGGCGCGGCGCCCCGCGCCACCCAGGTGGCACGGTCGAACGGGGCGGGCTCGAATCGGCTGTCGTGCCGGAGCTTGTCTTCGAGCAATTCGATCCCGCCGGCGGCCGCCTCGGCGGCGGCGAGCGGGCCGCGGGTGATCTCGTAGCGCACCTGCGGCGAGCGATCTTCGTCGGCTTCCGTCTCGAGCGCGATCGCGCGGCCCGTCGCTTCGATCGCGTCGTCGGCCGCGGTGCCCCGCATCCCGGCAATCTTGAGCCAGGCCTCGGAGGCTTCGACCGGGCGGGCGAGCATCTCGCAGAGCGCGGCGATGTTGGTGAAGAGCTCGGGGCTCTCGCCGGCCACGCCCTTGAGGCTTCGAAACGCGGTGAGCGCCTTCAGCAGCCGCCAGCCACGGGCATGGGCGAGCGCCGTGTCGAACTCGGCGCGCCACGACGAATCGGCGGGAGCATCCTCGAAATGAATCTTCGTGCGGAGCGCGGGAGCTACGCCCGACTGGCCGACGACGGCCGCGAGCACGCGACGGTCTTCCGCGGAGCCGAGCGACTTGTCGATCATCCACTCCACGATGCCCTGGGCAAAGCCGGTGTGGCCCGCCTGCGCCGCCGCTTGCACGAGCGTGGCGGCGATCCGCACGAGGTCGGGGGAGACGTCGCTCCCGGATGCTTCGCGGGCCCTGTCGAACGTGGCGGCCGCCTCGAGCAGGTTGCCGGCGATCGCCTCGCTCACGGCTGCGTGGCCGAGCGCGAGCGGATTGTCGGGAAACGCCTCGAGAAACCCGCGGCTCGACGCCGCGGCCTCGGCCACCTGCTTCGTGGCGAGTTCGAGCTTCACCTGCGTCGCCATCAGGCAGGCCCGCTTGGGATGCTTCTCCGCCAGCCGTTTCACCTGCTCGAGCGCCGCGGAAATCTGGTCGCCCTCGATGAGGCGGTCGAGCTGCTCGAGGTCGCCCACGAGATCGGGGCAACAAAACTTCACCTTCTTGCCGGTGCCGCCGGGGCAGGACGCGTAGGGATCGATGGACATGCTGGTGAGGGTCTCCTGAAACTGGCGAGTCTTTGAATGTAGCAGCGCGGCTGAGCCATCGTCAGACGGGGCCCGTGGCACGGCCACGCTGGGCCGCGCGTTGCCCGCCGCTCGCGGCCGCTGCATACTTCCTCTCTCGCGAACCACGGGCAGGCGGCCGGCGGTTTGCGATTCCACCGTCATCCCAGCAGATGCCCCACCGCCATGCGCCAGCCCCGCATCCTCGTCGTCGATCCCGCGGGCCCCGCCGGTCTGCCCTATGCCCGGCTCGTGGCCCGTCTGCAGCCGATGGGCCTGCGCGTGGAGCAGACGATCGAGGCCGCCCTGGCCGCGCTTGCCGCCGACGCATGGGATCTCGGGATCGTGACCTCGCGGTCGCGCTCCGCGGTCGACACCGGCGCCGAAGCGATGCTGCGCGTCATTCATGAGGCCGATCCCGAACTGCCGCTGATCGTGATCGACGACGCCCCCGCGATCGCCACCGCGCGGACCTGCCTCCAGGCGGGAGCCGGCGACTATCTCGATGCCGCGCGGGCGGAAGCCGAGCTCGAAGACGCGCTCGTGCGAATCCTCTCCGCCTCGCGGCGGCGCGACTCCGAGGAGGTGCTCCGGCGGGCCGTCGAGCGACCGTATTCATTCGAGGGATTTCTCGGCACGAGCCCGGCGATGAAGCAGGTCTATTCCGTCATCGAGCGCGTCGCCGGGAGCTCGGTGGACGTGCTCGTCACCGGCGAGACCGGCACGGGCAAGGAACTCGTGGCCCGCGCGCTTCACCAGCGGAGCCGGCGGGCGGCGGCGCCGTTCGTGCCGGTCGATTGCGGTGCGATCCCCGACGCGCTGATGGAGGCCGAACTCTTCGGCCACGAGCGCGGCGCCTTCACGGGGGCCGATGCCCGCCGCATGGGGCTCATCGAGTTCGCCGACGGCGGCACGCTCTTCCTCGACGAGATCGGCGAACTACCCCTGGCGCTGCAGGCAAAGCTGCTGCGAGTCTTGCAGGAACGGCGCGTGCGACGAGTGGGCGCCCGCCAGGAGACGGCAGTGGACGTGCGCGTGATCGCCGCCACGTCGCGGAACCTCGACGAGATGGTGGAGCGGGGAGAGTTTCGTCGGGACCTCTTCTATCGCATCAACGTCGTGCGGATCGACCTGCCGCCCCTGCGGGTCCGCGGCGACGACGTGGGGCTGCTCGCGGAATTCTTCGCGAACCGGGCGGCGCAGGAGATGGGGAAACCGGTGAGCGGGCTCTCGATGGACGCCTACCAGGTGCTCCGGGGCTACCACTGGCCGGGCAACGTGCGCGAATTGCAAAACGCCGTGCGCCGCGCGGTGGCGATGACGCGGTCGGCCACGGCGGGCGTCGAGGATCTGCCTGACGACATCGTGGCGGCGGCGGGCCGGGCTTCAGGCGACGCCGCGGAGACGGGCTTCTTCGCGCAGCGGGCCGCGCACATGGCCCAATTCGAGCGGCAGTTTCTCACCGACCTGCTCGCCCGCCACCAGGGCGACGTGACCGCCGCCGCCCGCGAGGCCAAACTCCCGCGCGGCACGCTCTACCGACTGATGAAGGGGCACGCGCTCGACGGCGCCGCGTTTCGGCGGTAGGCGAGTAGGCCTCAACTCGCCCAACTCGGCCCGGGGCTGCACATACCCTCTCGGCGGACGTTCGCTACGGACATCCTGTCCTCCGCTCACTGCATGTCCGCTTCGCCAGCTAGAGCGCCTCCGCTTGGCCATCCTGCCTGCGCTCGCTTCCATAGCCCGCGAGAGGGTAATTGGCAGCCCCGTGCCTACTCCATCTGTAGGGCAGGCTTCGGGTGACCCGTACCCCGCTCGCCGGCGTAGGTGACAAGCGCAGGCAGGATGCCGGAGCGCAGTCACCTCCGAGC
>JBIIQM010000147.1:0-4004 GCA_044342075.1 Pirellulales bacterium | reverse complement strand
GAGCGCAGTCACCTCCGAGCGAGCGAAGGGCATGGATGCCCGTAGCGAGCGTCCGGCGACGGGGTACGGGTCACCCGAAGCCGGTTTGGGCGAGTTGACGTCGCTTCCATGGCAGGCTGGAAGCCTGCCCCACCAGGAGACAGGCTGAAGCCTGTCCTACTTTTGGCCGGGGGGGGCGTCGAGCGATGCGGGGACGACACCCGAAGGGGCCGCGGGGGGCGCGCTGGCCGCGCGTCGGCTGCCGGCGCGGGGCCGGGCCAGGTCTTCCATTTCGGCCTTTGTGAGCGACGACTTCGGCTCGCCCGGGCGGCCCGGCTTGCCGCCTGCGGGACCCTGGCTCGTGCCGGCCAGGAAATTGTCGATCGTGGCGCCCTCGCGGAGGTGGGTGAAGTGGCGGGCCATCTCGATCCGCTGCTTCTTCTCGAAGATGTCGTCGTAGAGTTCGTTTCGCACCTCCTCGAACTTCACCTGCGCCGGCGCTGTGAAACCTTCGCAGTAGAGAACGAGGAACCGATCGGCCACCTGCAACACGCCGGAGAGCTCGCCCGGCTTCAGGGCGAAGGCCTCCCGTTCGATCGCGGGCTGCCCGCCGTGCTTCTGGATCGGTGGCACCTCGCCGCGGAGGGCGCGGCTGGCGGGATCGACGGAATACTTCTCCGCGAGATCTCCCATCATCTCGGCGGTGGGGTTTTCGCGGGCGAGCGCCCAGACCTCCTGCGCCCGCCGCTGGTTGTCGAGGATGATCACGCGGCACTTGGCCCGCGGGCCGAACGTGGCCGTGAACGCCTTGTCGAGATCCTCCTGCGTGACCGGCACCTTGCCGACGAGCTTCTTGAGCGCGACGGTGGGCTGCACGATGTCTTCGAGGTAGTGCCGCACGGGCAGCTTCTGCTCGCGGGTCACGCGCTCGATCCAGGCGGCCGTATCGACCGTGCCATCGGGCTTGCGGAACCCGAGCCGCTCGGCGGCGCGGCTGATCTCGGCGTCGATGTCGGCCTGTGACAGCTGCAGCTTCTCCCGCTCGAGGGCCTGCTGGAGGAGCGTGCGGGTGATCATGATCTCGAGGACGTCGGCGCCGTGCCGCTCGAGGCACTCGCGGCGCACCTGCTCGACGGCGATCGCTTCACCGTTGACGAGCGCCGCCACGCCCGGCCGTGCCGCCGCCTTCGCCGGATCGTTGAGCACGTTTTCCACGGTCGAGGCGTCTTGCAGTTTGCGGAAGAGATCGGTCGAGGCCGTGCGGCTCTTCTTCTCGCGGAGTTCCTCGGCGAGCCGCGGGCGGACGTCTTCGAGCTTGACCTCCGCCGCCGGCAGGTGCCCTTCGCACTTGACGATGATGAATTGGTCGGCCACCTGCACCACCGGCGAAATGTGGCCGGGCTGGAGTGCGAAGACGGCCGCCTCGAATTGCGGGTCGCCGGAGTGCCGCCGCACCGGCTGCACCCAGCCGTTGGCGCTGGCGCTGCCGACGTCGATCGAATGCTGACGCGCCATCGCACCGAATTCATCCGGCGCCGCGAGGGCCTGTGCGAGGAGCTTTTCCGCCTCGCCGCGCGATCGCGCCACGATGATCCGGGCCTTCACGGCCGGACCGAACTGGTTTTCGAAGGCATTGGCGACCTCCGCGGGGGTCGGCTCGATGCTCGCATGGGCGAGCCTGCGGAGCGCGATCATCGGCCAGACGATTTCGTCGGCATATTGCCGGGGCGTGACACCGCGCTCCTGCTGAATGAGCTCGATCCACTTGTCGCGCGGGACGTTGAATCGGCGCGACATTGCGTCGATCTCGGCATCGACGTCCTGTTTGGTCACGGTCACGCCCTGCCGGACGCAGGCCTGCTCGATGATCTGCTTGTTGACGAGCGTCTCGAGCACGGCCGTGCCATGGCGGCTGAGACACTCGGCGGCGAGCTGCCCCTCGCTGATCTCGGCGCCGTTGACCACCGCCATCAGTTTCGCTTCGGGTGCTTGCGCGGCGGCCGCAGCGGCGGGCTCGGGCCGGGGGGCGTTCTTCGGGGCGGCATCGGCTTCGACGCTCCCGGTGAGCAGCCGCCAGGCAAGGCTTGCGGCCACGATGATCACCAGGCCACCGATCTCGCGCAATGAGCCGCCGGACCGAAACCATCCGCGGGAGACAAACGCCGAGACGATCGCTGAGACCTGCGCCCAGATCAGTAGGCAGAACCGTTGCATCGAAAAGCCCTCCTTGGCTGCCGAACGAGCCCAAGAAAATAGGGAATCAGAGGGCGTGGGGCAAGACGAGACCGGTGCGGCGAAACGGCCTCGAAGGCCGGGAAAATGGCTGGGGTGGAGCAGGCCAGGCCCCGCGACAGGCACGGAGGCCTGTCCTACTTGCGGCGTTGAGCGAAGAGCCAGTCGAGCGCGGCTGGATCGTGGTAGGTGGGCGTCCACGCGTCGTGGCCGACACCCGGCATCTCCACGTATTTCGGCCGGCCCCCCGCGGCCTCGAGCGCCTTCACCATGCTGCGCGACCGCTCCACCGGCACCGCCTTGTCGGCATCGCCATGAGCCACCCAGGTCGGAATGCCCGCGATCGTCGCGGCCGTGCGTTCATCGCCACCGCCACAGATCGGCAGAATCGCGGCAAACCGATCCGGCATGCGGCTGGCGAGGTCCCAGGTGCCGAAGCCGCCCATCGAGATCCCGGTGAGGTAAACGCGATCGGGGTCGATCGGCTCATCGCGTACGACCGCCTCGAGCATCACCATGACTGCCCTGAGGTCGGTCGTGGGCTCGGCGGCCTGCGGCGCGCTCGTCTTGTCGGCCCACGAGACATCGACCCAGCGCTCATCCATGCGGCACTGCGGCGCGAGCACGAAGCAGGCGTGCTGCGCCCGCATGTCGGGAGCGGCCAGCCACGCGGGCAGATATTTGAGCTGCAAGACATTGTCAGTCCCACGCTCGCCGGCGCCGTGCAGAAACACGACGAGCGGGTATTTCCTGCCGGGCTCGATCTTCGCCGGCGCAAGTAGCCGGTAGCCAAACTCGATCGCACGGCCCCCCTCCTCGACGGAGATCGCGCGGGATTCGTAGAGATCGTTCGCCGCCATCGCATCTGCCGGAAGCGATGCCAGCGCCTTGGCGACCGTGGGAGCAGGTTCACTCATCATCGGGGCCTTCGCCGACGACGAGCTTCACTCGCCTCGGCATGCCCAGGCGGCCGAGCAGGCCGAGGGCGCCCTTCGGCAGGCCGAGAAACTCGAGCTGCTCGAACCACTGCGGGATCTCCGCAGCGAGTTTGCCGACGGCCGTGCCGCGCAGGTCGAGCGATCGCAGATTCCTGAGGCTCTTGAGCTGCAAAAGCCCCTCGTCGGTGAGCGGGCCGCCGGCGAGGTCGAGCACGGCGAGATCCTTCAGCGACTCAGCGCGAAAACCGAGCAGGATCGCGAAGAGGTCGTCGGCGCCGGCGCCGCGGACACGCACCTCCACGAGCTTGTCGGCCACGTGGCCGAAGTCGTCGCCAAAGCTCTTGCGAAGCCAGTCGGCCTCCTCCATCCGGGCCTCGCCGCCGCGCTCGATCGCGGCCGTCACCACCTCTTGCTGCTGCGCATAGGCATCGATCTTCGAGGCCAGCCACTCGATCTTGCCCGCCTTGAACTTCACGTATTCGTTCGCGTCTTCAAATGCCTTCTGCAGCCGGACAAACTGCTCGGGATCGCCGCCCCGGTCGGGGTGCATCGTGCGGGCCTTGGCGAGATAGGCCTGCTTCACGTCTTCGAGCGTCACCGGCGGCATCAGTCCGAGAATGGCGATGCACTCGGGAGGCTGGTGATCGGCGGGCTTCGCGGCGGAGGCGTTCATGGGGGAGAGCCTAAACCAGCATCATGGGCCGCGGCAAACGCGGGCTCGTGGCTTCAGGGTCGACTCGCCCAATCCGGCCCGGGGCTGCACATGCCCTCTCGGCGGACGTTCGCTACGGACATCCTGTCCTTCGCTCACTGCATGTCCGCTTCGCTTCGGCATCCTGCCTGCGCTCGCTTCCA
>JBIIQM010000146.1:0-4015 GCA_044342075.1 Pirellulales bacterium | reverse complement strand
GCCGCCGGCCGCGAGCTCGGCATGGAGTTTCTCGAGCCGCTCCAACTCGTCGGCAAGTTCGCGGGTGTGGTCCTCGGTGCCGGCCAATTGAAGCCGCGCCTTCGCCAGGTCGTCGGCCGTGCGGTCGCGCACTCCCCTGAGTTGCTCGAGACGCCAGGCGAGGTTTTCTTTCGCGAGCTCGAGCTCCGCGACGTCTGCCTCGGCCTGACCGCCGTTCTGCGCCGATCGGCTGAAGAGCACGAGCAGCACCAAGAGCGCGCCCATCGTACAGAGGAGCACCGCCAGGAACGGAAACAGCGAGATGGTTGGCCCGTCGACCGGGCGGGCGCGACTCATGCGGCCTTTCCACGGGCAGACACGTGCAGATCGACTCGGCGGTTCTCGGCCGAGGCGTCTTGCGCCCGGGCCGCGAGCAGCTGGACTGCGGCGGCGAGCGTGGCGAGCGTCTCCTCGAACCGCCCGCTGCCGGCGAGCGTGGAAAGATTGTTGTCGAGCGCCCGCTCGAGCGCGGCGACGTTGTGCGTGGCATCGACCACCTTCCCGAGCAATTCCGCCTGGCCGGCGAGCGTCTTCTGGTGCTGCTCGAAGCTCCGCATGGCCGCCGCCATCGACTCCGCAGCGTTCGTCCAGCGGTCCTCGCGGGTCGAGGCAAGCTCGGTCTGGGCCTTCACGAGCGAATCCGACCACTTCGCGAGCGTCACATCGAGCGAACTCGAGAGCGTCGTCTGCAGGCGGGCGGCCGCCACGGCGAACGCCTTCTCAGCGTTCTCCGCGGCTGACTGCTCGAGCGCCCGCCACGACTGCTCCTGGGCCTCGATGAGCCGCGTCGAACTGCGGCCCACCGCCTCGCCAAGCCGGGCGATCGCGAGCGACGTGCCGTCATCGACAACCTCCACCGACTGGAAGCGGCCGGCCAGTGCCGCCCAGGCGGCCTGGTCGACCTCGCCGAGGAGCGCCTGCTCGTAGCGGTCGATAACGAACTGCATGAACATGAGGACCATCGAGAGGGCGAGGGCCGTCGCGGTGGTGTCGAACGCCGTGCCGAGGCCGGCGACCACGCCGGAGATGTTTTCCAACTGCGTTGGCGAGAGGCTGGCGATCGCCACGGTGATGCCGATCACCGTGCCGAGAAAACCCATGATCGGAATGGCCCAGATCACGAATCGCACGAGCCCGTAGCTCTGGGCGGCGCGTGCCGCGTCGAGGTCGGAGAGATACTTGAGATGATCCTGCAGTCCTTCGGCCGAGCCGGTGCGCACGACGAGATCGAGCGCATCCCGCAGCCGGCGCGGCAGATAGCCATCCCGCTCGCGGGCGGCAGGAAGCGATGACACGAGCCTTTCAGCCTCGGCCGGCTCCTGCCCCCCCTCGGGAACGGCTTCGAGCAGTTCGTCGCCGACGACAGCCCGTTGGCGGATGAGGTCGCCCCCCTTGATCGCCAGCGCCGCCAGTCCGACGCCGAACATGACCACCTCGACATACTCGACCCAGTGGCCGGCGAGGTAACGGATCACGTTGGCGTCGGTGATCACGCCACCGTGGATCAGCGCGAAGAAGAGAAACGAGATCGCGGAGCCCCAGAGCAGTGGGGAGCGAAGCAGTTTGTTGGACAGATCGTTGACCTTCGACACGCGTATGTACCTCCGAAACGGAAAGGACCGGCGCGGTGCGGGCCCGATAAAACCCTTCGCGCATCCTCTCCATCGTCAGTCTTTGCCCGACCGATTGAATCGAAACAGTCGTCAGCGTCGAAAGACGGATTGAGGGAGCGAGAATGGGGCGGCCTGGCAAGGCAGGCAAAAAGGTGTCAGGACTCTTTTCCGGCTGACTGATGTGGGTAACCGATTGATTTAGACCGGAAAAGAGTCCTGACACCTTTTTGCCCTGTTCGGGATTGCTGCTCGGGCTGCCCGGGCCGTACTTTGCCGGGCCAGAGATCACCCTCAGAAAGAGTTCTTTGATGCGAAATCTCGCGGCGTTCTCGATGACCGGTGGCACCTGGCTCCGCACCTGCGGCTGGGCCGCGGCCGCCCTTGCCGTGCTGGCGGGGGGCGGCGGCTTGATGGCCCAACGCCCCATGCGGCCGGGCGGACCGGCGGGCGATGGGTTCGCCCCGGGCCAGCTCTGGATCTCGGCCACGCCGCTCGACGACCAGCGGCAGCTGCTCATCGTCATCGACCCGACGGTCAAAAACGCGGCCATCTACCATGTCGATGGCGGCAGCGGCACGCTCGCCCTGAAGAGCACCCGCGACATCTCCTGGGACCTGATGGTCGGCGACTTCAACGCCCAGGAGCCCAAACCGTCCGCCCTCAAGCGGATGCTCGAGGTCGGGGCGGAAGCCGGTCCGATTGGGCAAAATCGGCCGTAGGCGACCGGCGGGGTCGTTCCGAACGCGCGTCCTGGAGGGCCGGCGCGTAGAATTCGTGCGGTAGACCGACGAAACTAAAAGCAAGGACGGCGGCATTTTCGCCGCCCTCGCCCGCAATCGCCGCACGGCTGACACCATGGCCGGTAAATTTTTATCGCTCGAGGACGCCGCCCGCCAGTTGGGCGTGAGCGTCGACGAAGTCAACCGGCTCGTCGATCGCAAGAAACTGTTTCCGATGCGCGATGGCGCGACGATCAAGTTCAAGGCAGACGACGTCGAACGGGTCGGCCGTTCGCTCGGCGAGGAAAGTTCGATGTCGGGCGACCTGTCGCTCGATCTCGAAATGCCCGACGTGGCACCGGCCCTTTCGGCAGCCGGCAGCCTCAGCGGACTCGACACCGACGACATCGTCGTAGGGGATGCGATCGAGGCGGGCGAATCGATCTTCTCCGTCGACGCCTCCGATCTCAATGCGGCCTCGCAGACGCTCGTGCGCGGCGACGAAGCACTGGGCGGTAGCGCGATCGCCGTGGGCCCGGCCTCCGGGCTGTCGATGCCGTCGCTCGGCGGCGCGTCGGCGGCCGATGTGGTCCTTGGCGACAGCCTGGTGGGCGAAGGGCCCGAAAGCGAGGACCTCGCGCTGGAGTCGGTCGTCGGCGGCTCGTCACAACTGCTCTCGTCCTCGCCCTCGCTGGACTCCGGCTCGGCGGCCTCGACGCCGAAGAGCCTGGTCGCGCCGGCGCTCTCCGACGCCAGCGGCACGCTGGCGATCGATCTTTCCGACATTGCCGGCGGGCCGGCCGGCGGCTCGCTCGTCCTCGGCTCGGGCGCGGCCCTCTCGGGCGGTTCGGACGGCGGCGCAGGGCTCTCGCTCTCGGGCGCGCTCGACAGCGGCCTGTCGCTCGAGGACGGCGACATCCAGATGTCGGGCATCGACTTGGGGGGCATGAACGAAGGCGGCTCCGGAGCAATCGATGGCGGCACGGTGCTCGGCGGAGACGATTTCGAACTCGGCGGCTCGGCAGGCGATGACGAAAGCGCCTCCGTGGTGATCGCGGAGGAATCGGAGGCCGGCGACTCGAGCTTCTTCGGACAAACGATGGTCTCGGCCGACGGCTCGAGCTTCTCCGAGGAGAGCATCGCCTCGAGCAGCGTCGCATCCGAAGCGCTTGACCTGCCCTTCGGCGGCGGACGCGAGATGACGTTCAGCCTCCTGCAGACGCTCGGCCTGATCTGCTGCTCGCTGCTCCTCCTCTTTGGTGGGTTCATCGCCTTCGACCTCGTGCGGACAATCGGCACCACGAAGGGCGTCACGATCGCCACCCCGCTCCTCGACGCGATGGCGGGGGCCTTCGGCTGGCGGTAAAGCCCGCGGCACCGGCCTCTCCGCCCAGCCTGGTTTCGCGCTATACTTGGGAAGTGGAGTCGGCCTGCTGCCGCCCCCGCCCCCGCCCCCGGCCATCCCGCAGGACTCCGATGGCAGCCCGCCGGCTCGTCACCCCCGACCAACCCGCGCTCGTCCGAACGGTGCTCGGAGCCTACGAGTTTTTCGCGTCGCTCGGATTCGCCGTCGTGCTGATCGCGCTCCTGGCCATCGTGCTCGGCCTGGGCACGTTCGTCGAGAGCGGCTACGGCACCGAGGCG
>JBIIQM010000084.1:0-13679 GCA_044342075.1 Pirellulales bacterium | reverse complement strand
GCGACGGGGAGCGTCACCTTCCCGGTCGCGGCCCATTCCGTGCCGCGCTGGAAGGTGTTGATGAAGCCGACGCACTCCATCGAATAGGTCTCGTGTCCCATCGGGGTGTGGAACACCCGGCCTTTCCCGTAGTCGATCGTCATGATGATCGGCTCGTGCCGCTTGGTCTTCGGCGAGAAGGCTGTGGCCAGCACCTGCATGTTTTCGGCAGGGCCGCGAAGACTGTCGTAGAGCTCGTCCTTGGCATGCATCCAGGTGGCGGGCATGCCCTTCGTAATCGGATGATTCGCGTCGCGCACGACGACCGCGAACGGCGCTTGCGGGCCGTGGCTGCCGCCGGGGCCGGGGGAGGGGTCGCGGACGATCTTGCCGTCATCGGTGTAGTAGACGAATGGGCCGCTCTTTTCGTTGCGGCCGCCCCAGCCGCCGAGGCCGATCATCTTGTTGTAGGCCGCCCACTCGGGGAACGAATTGTCGGCGGCATGCACGGCCACGAAGCCGCCCCCCTTCGTCATGTAGTCCTCGAAGGCGGTCCTCGTCTCGGCAGGCCAGTTCGCGGCGCCGTGGCCGAAATTGCTGACGACGACGGCGTAATCGCCGAAGGCCGGCTTGAAGTTTGGATCCTCGCCCTTGGGAGCATGCGTGACGACATCGACCGTGAACAGGCCGGTGTCCTCGAGATACTGCTTCATCATCGGGGTCGTCTTCGGCCAGCAGGGGTGGTTGTTCTGGCCGTCGACGATGAGCGCCTTCAGCTTTTCAGCCGCCGGAACAGGCGCGACCGCTAGAAAGAGACCGCAGGCAAGGAGCACGCGCAGGAGTTTCATGGGAAGCCGTTTTGGTGGGCTGCCGATCGACGTTTCATCGCGATCGCTGCGATGAAACTAACCCCTGCAGAGCGGCCGGGCAATCAGGTCGTGCGGTCGCCGCGGGTGGCTTCGATCCGCAGGAGGCCGCCGGAGGTTTCGGCGGCGGGCACGTCTCGGGTGTCGGCCGCGGGCGGGGCGGGCTCGACCGACGGGCCGAGCGGGGCGACCGTCGGCTCCTGGGCGGGCTTCGGTGCAGCGGCCGGCGCCTGGGGCGCGACGGCCTCCGACTTGGCCGGGGGCGTGGGGATCGACTCGATCGGCCGCAGGTTGGCGGCTTCGTCACGGGCCGCGGACGGCTGCTGCGGGGCGACCGGCTTCTGGGCGCGGACGGCCTCGGCCTGCGCGGGATCCACGTGCGGCTGGGCCGAGCTCGTCCATCCTTCCTGCGGCTTGGCGGGCTGGTCGGCCGGCTTGTCGCTGAAGGTCTTCATCGCGCCGGCCTCAGCAGGCGTGAGCGACGGAGCGGCTGCGGCGGCGGGCGCCGTCGCGGGGCGGGCGGCGGCCGACGGGGCGGGCGCGATCGCGGGAGCGGCGGACGCCGTCGGGATCGGATTCCCGCAGCCATCGAGCGGCACCCGCATCACCACCGTGCGGGGCGAACGGACCGTGTAGGTGTAGGGCGTCTTCTTCTCGACGACGCGCGGCACCTGCATCGAACGCTGCTCGGTGACGTACTTGCAGACCTGCGTGCTCACCGGCTCGACCCGCTCCTCGGCCACCATCTTCATGACCTGGACGGGAACCTGGCGGACCTGCTCCTCGGCGACCATGCGCATCGTCTGCACCGGCACCTTGTTCTCGACCCGCTCGACCACCTTGCGGACGGTCTGCACGGGCACCTGGCGGACCTGCTCTTCGGCGACCATGCGCATCGTCTGCACCGGCACCTGCTGCACGACCTGCTCGTCGACGTACCGCACCGTCTGCACCGGCACCTTTCGGGTGACGACGCGGTTGACCATCGTGGTCTCCGGCACCTGCACCGGCGTGTAGGTGGGCTGGTAGGTCCGGTTGACCTGGTTCATGACGACGCCCGGCGTGACGGTCCAGGCATAGCCGCCGCGCTGCCATGACATCAGGCCCGTGTAGGGGTTGACGGCATAGCCGCCGGGCACCCAGCCGAGTTGCGAGGTGCCGGGGGCGACCATCGGCGTGACGGTGTCGACGGCCTGCGAGCCGACGGAGTAGGCGGTGCGAACGGTGGTGACGGGCTCGGCGACGGTGTAGGCCTCCTCGCGCTCGCTCGTCTCGTAGACGGGCCGGCGGACGACGCTCACCTGCTGCTGCACGGCCGTCTCGTAGACCGGCTTCATGACGGTGAACCGCTCCTCGCGGGTGCTCGTCTCGACCACGTCGCGGGCGACGTCGTAGCTGCGGTCGACGACCTGCGTCTCGTAGACCGGCTTCATGACGGTGTAGCGCTCTTCGCGGGTCTGCGTCTCCCAGACGGGCCGCTGCACCATGTAGCGGCGCTCCGAAGTCTGCGTCTCCCAGACAGGCTTCGTGACGGTGTAGGTCTTCGTGTCGTAGACCGTCTCATACGCGACGCGATAGGCCGTGACCTGCTGCTCGTCGTAGACGGTCTGATAGTCGAGACGGTAGGTCTGCGTCGCGACGGGTGCGGGGGCCGCCTCGCCGCAGCACTGCGCGCGGGCGACGGAAGGCATCTGCGGTGCGAAGACGAGCACCGCGCAGATCACGGCGTGGACCTGCTTGAAGAACGACGTGCGGGTCGGGAGGAGACCGAGCGAAGACATGTTTCAACTCCTGAGAAAAGACCCTTCGAGACTAATCCCTCAGACGCAGGCTTCAAGGGTTTTGTTCACTCTTTTTTTGGATTTTTCCCGGGGAAAACGGGGTTCCAAACCGCGCGACCGATGCAACCCGTCCATCTTACGGGCACCGTCCAGGGCCCCGCCGGCGGGCCCCCCTGTAGACCGCTTGTTCTACAAGCGGGTCGGATCCGCTTCGGGACGAAGCGGTCTACTTGGACGGAGGCGAGGGGGTCGGCGGAAGCTCGAGGAGCATTTGGACCGAGTCCGCGAGGGCCACCGCGACGAGACTTCTGCCGCCCTCGAGCCGGCGCGACACGGTTGGAATCCGCCTCGGGACGAAGCGGTCTACTTGGACGAAGCGGTCTACGACAGGCTGAAGCCTGTCCTACTTTATGCGCTGACCGGCGCGGACACTTCGGCGTCGAGGATCCGCAGGTAGTCGGCGATGAACTCGCCGTAGCGGGCCTTCACGTCGGCAGGCAGGTGCTTGTAGCCAGCCACGCGGCCGCGACACTTCGCGGCGCCGCAGAGGCATGGGCTCTTCAGGTGCTCCACCTCGTATTCGAACGTGTCGTAGTCGAAGGTGAGCTCCTCGCCCGCCGCGATCGGCTTGAGCGCCCGCACCTCGAGCCGCTTCTCGCCGGCGCGAATCACCACGCCGCAATTCGGCTCGCAGGAGTGATTGAAGAGCACCGTCACGCCGTCGGGAAGGATGTGCGTGTCGGCCGCCACCTGCATCGAATGCCGCGACCGCTTGGCGAGCTTGCGGCCCCATGTCGTTAGGATCGTCTCGCCGGCGAGAATCGCGCGGGTGGCGCAGACGCCGCGGCCGAGACGACTGTTTCTCACTTCGACTGGCTCGTGCGGACCGGGAGACCGATCCTGGTTTTCATGGATGGCGAGGCCGGCGATCTCGTCGAAATTCGTCTCGCGAAGCCGCTGGCCATACCGCGCGGCGAGCCACGGCATCGTCTGCTCGATTGTGTCGGGCTGGAGCAGCACGAGGTCGCCGGCCGTCACGGCGTCGAGCACGAGCGCCGCCGATTGTTCCCAATTGCCACCCGACTCAATCGTGGTCGGACGGTCGGCCCGCATGCCCTGCCGAATGCCCTCGGAAAGGATCCGGGTGATGTCGCCTGGCTCGCGGCCGCGGATGTAGGCGTCTTCATAGATCACCACGCGGTCGAACGTTGCTGCGAGCAGCCGTCCCTGCGCGAGCAGGTCTTCGTCGCGACGGTCGCCGGCGGCCGAATAGACGGCCGTGCGCCGCTCTTGCGGGAGCCGCTGCATCGCGGCGCAGATCTGTTCCAGCGACGGCACGTTGTGGCCGTAATCGACCACGATCGAAGCCCCCTCGAGGTCGAGGAGATTGAAGCGGCCCGGTGAGCCGCCGGTGCCGCAGGAGAAACTCTCGAGGCCGAGGCGGACGAGCTCGAGTGGCACGCCCAGGCACCAGGCCGCCGCCGCCGAGGCCAGGACGTTTTCCACCTGGAAGCTCACGAAGCCCTTGTGCACCAACGGCACGCGGTCGAGGTGTGCGAGACGGGTTTCGCGCGGGCCGTCGCAGAGCACGATCCAGCCGTCGCGGACCGTGGCCGCCAGGCCGCCCGCCGCGAGGTGCTCGACGAGCACCGGGGTCGTCGGGTCGAGCGCGAAGTAGACCACCTGTCCCTTGCACCACTTCTTCATGTCCACGACGAGCGGATCGGCCGCATTGAGCACGGCGGAGCCCTTCTTGCTCACCGCCGCGACGATCGCCCCCTTCACCCAGGCGATCTGCTCGGGCGTGTCGATCTCGGCGATGCCGAGATGGTCGCCCGAAGCGATGTTCGTCACCACGGCGACGTCGCAGAAATCGAAGCCGCAGCCCTCGCGCAGGATGCCGCCGCGGGCCGTCTCCAGCACGGCTGTCGTCACCGCGGGATTGGCCAGCACGCGGCGGGCACTCGCCGGGCCGCTGCAATCACCGGTGTCGATGAGACGGTTGCCGATCCAGACGCCCTCGGTGCAGGTCGTGCCGACGGTGGCGCCGCCGGTCGTGGCGAGGTGCGAGATCAGCCGCACGACCGTGGTCTTGCCATTGGTGCCCGTGACGGCGGCGACCGGAATGCGGCCATCGTCATCGGGGGCGAAGAGCGTGTCGACGATCGCGGCGCCGACATTCCGCGGCGTGCCGACCGTGGGCTCGAGGTGCATCCGCAGGCCCGGCCCGGCATTCACCTCGATCACCACGCCCCGCTGCGATTCGAGCGATTGCGTGATGTCGGCGGTGACGATGTCGATGCCCGCCACGTCGAGGCCGACGATTCGCGCCGCTTCGACGGCCCGCGCGGCCACCTCCGGGTGGACGACGTCGGTCACGTCTTCCGACGTGCCGCCGGTGCTCAGGTTGGCGTTTTGCCGCAGGAACACCGTCCGCCCGTCGGCCGGAACGCAATCGGGCGTGAGCCCCTGTTCAGCGAGCACGGCAAGCGCCACCTCGTCGATGGCGATCGGGCTCAGGGCCGTGGCGTGGTCGCCGCAGCGCCTGGGGTCTTCATTGACGCGGTCGACGAGCTGGCGGACGGTCGCACGGCCGTCGCCAACCACTGTGGGAGGATGGCGGCGGGCCGCGGCCACCACCTTGCCGCCGACGACCAACAGCCGGTAATCGGCGCCGGTGACGAACCGCTCGACGACGACCGACGAATCCTCCTCGCGGGCGACCTGCCAGGCCTTCTCGATCTCCTCGCGGGTGGAGACATTGACGGAGACGCCGCGGCCTTGATTGCCGTAGCGCGGCTTCACGACGACGGGCACGCCGATCTCCTCGGCCACCGCCCAGGCGTCGGCCGCGTCGGCCGCCGGCCGGCCTTCCGGCACGGGGATGCCGGCCTCGGCCAGGAGCGTGCGGGTGAGCTCCTTGTCTTGCGCGATCGACTCGGCGACCGCGCCGGTGCGGTCGGTCTCGGCGGCGAGGATGCGGCGCTGCTTCGCGCCCTGGCCGAGCCGCACGAGCGAGCCCTGGGTGAGCCGCCGCGCCGGAATGCCGCGGGCGAGAGCCGCCTCGACGATCGACCGCGTGCTGGGACCAAGCTGCTCTTCGAGCAAAACGCCGCGCAGCCGCTTGATCTCTGCGGCGACATCGAAGGGCTCGTCGGCGATGGCGGCGGCGAGCAGCCGATGCGCCGTGTGGAAGCACTCGATCGCGAACTTCTCTTCCTTGTATTCGATCACGACCTTGTAGACACCGCGGGTCTTGGTCTCACGGGCGCGGCCGTAGCCGACGGGGGTGCCCGCGAGCGACTGCAGCTCGAGCGTGACGTGCTCGAGGATGTGGCCCATCCAGGTGCCGGTCCGCAGCCGCTGGAAGAAGCCGCCGCGCTCGCCGATCGAGCAGCGGTGCTCGATCATCGTCGGGAGCCAGTTCATCAGCCGGTCGTTGAAGCCCGGCAGCGTGTTCGAGGGGAAGTCCTCGAGGTGGCCGAGGTCGACCCAGGCCTCAAGAACGGGAAAGGAAGCCCATTGGTTGGGGCCGCGCAGAACCTTGAGCGATTTGATCTCCATGGAAGGAATTCATGTTCTCTTGCCCGAACGCAGACGCGTGCGTGGGCTGGGTTGTGTGCGCCTCTCCCGGCCGCAGGACATTCCTGACGGCACTGATGGGACGGAAGCTGCACGGATCGCCTGGGGGCCTGTCGGGCGCGTCGCCCGAAAAGCCCGGTTTGCAAGGGCAGGGGTGCGAACGGAGCTGACGACGGTCGTCGTCAGGGCGGCTGACAGTCTGGAGCCGCTGGAGAGACGCCCCTGCCGAAGCATGGCTTCGCAGGCAGGCTGAAGAACGACGCGGGAAGTGAAGATCCCGGGAGAGACGAGCCGACCAACCACGAACCGGCCAAAGTGGCCATGGGTCGAATGATTTCCCACACCGGCGAGCCGTCTTGCATCGCCGCACGCCGCGCGGACGTGCGTTCGCTTGCGATGCCCGTGCCTGCCGGCACCATGAATCGAACCTGTTACCTCATCAGTCACATCAACAGGTCGAGCGAGCAATTCTCGTCGAAGCGAGATCGGCTTCGCACGACCACTGAAAAAGTTTACGCTTTCGCTTGCGGATTGCGAACTTTTTTTCAACCGTCCCGAACCGGAGGGACCATCCATGCACGTCTCGTGCCAAGGCACCGACGGACCGGCGGAAGACCTGATTAACGCGACGAAACCAGCGGACGCTTGCGATCCGCGGAGCGTGGTCATGGAAGGGATGACAATCCGGTATGCAAAATCGCTGTCGGTCAGTCGGAAGGCGGGAAATATTTACCCTGTAACCGTTCGAAACAGGGTAATTTAGGAATCTTCGGAAGACGAGGCAAGAATCTGTTGGCTGAGCCTCGGAAACCGCTTTCTTTGCTCGAAAATCAACCAAATCGCCCCGGATAGCCGCTTTCTATGGAAAATCTTCACGGCACGAACGCCGCTCCGGCTCGCGAGGCGGCGGGGGCCGCCGGGCAGCCGCCTCGGGAGCGGTTTCAGCTCGAGCCGGGCGAGACACTGCTGGCCGCCTGCCGCTTCGACTTGAACGCCGAACTCGGCTTCACCGACGGCTGGTTGGTCCTGACAGACAAGCGATTGCTCGCCGACGCGCCGGCCTCCGCCGACGAAGCGCCGGCTCGGCGAACGGAAGGCGGCGTGTGGGACTGGCCGCTCGATGCGACGACTCAACTCGACGTGCGCATGCGAAACGCGATCGGCCGGATCGAGCTCGCCAAGCGTGGTGACGTGATCGCCCGCTGGCTCTTCACGGCCGCCCGCGCCAAGGGAGTGCACGCGCTCGAAGATGCGTTCGACGAGCGACTGCATGGCGAAAGTGCGGCGCGTCAGGAGAAGCCCCAGCTTCGCGAGGAGGCTCCCGAGCAGGAAGCCGCCGCGGTGCCCTCGGCGAAGGCCGGCGACGAGGAGGCCGCTCCGGGCGCGGGCGGCGCCTCGTGGCAGGCGCTCGGTCGACTCGTGTCGTTCGCCCGACCGCACGCCGGGATGGCCTTTCTCGGCGGCCTGCTCACGCTCGCTGGCACCGCCGCCGCGCTCGTGCCCCCCTATCTCACGATGCCCTTGGTCGATCAGGTGCTGATCCCGCGGCAGAACGGCGCCAACGTGCCCTTCTCGCTCGTCTGGTGGTATCTCGCCGGCCTCGCGCTGGCGGCGTTCGCGGCCTGGCTGCTCTCGTGGGCGCGGTCGTGGGTGCTGGCTTGGGTGAGCGAGCGCGTGGCGGCCG
This sequence comes from Pirellulales bacterium, assembly GCA_044342075.1. Lineage (GTDB taxonomy): Bacteria > Planctomycetota > Planctomycetia > Pirellulales > UBA1268 > RGVT01. The sequence goes on along the minus strand of JBIIQM010000084.1, from coordinate 5,787 downwards.
ACCTGCGGGTGAGGACCTATGCCCACATGCAGAACCTCTCGCTCGACTTCTTTTCCGGCAAGCGCACCGGCGACCTGATCACGCGGGTGGGGAGCGACACCGACCGGATCAACATGTTTCTCTCGGTGAACCTGATCGAGTTCTCCTCGAACGTGATGCTCGTGCTCCTGACGGCGGCCGTCCTCGTCTGGATGAATCCCACGCTTGCGATCGTCACGCTCGCCCCCTTTCCGTTCGTCCTCTGGCTGGCCTATGCCGTCCGCTACCGGCTGCGGCGCGGCTTCGCGCGGGCGAGCGTCGCCTGGGCCGACATGACGAGTGTGCTGGCCGACACGATTCCAGGCATTCGCGTGGTGAAGGCCTTCGCGCAGGAACGCCGCGAGGTCGGCCGCTTCCGAGCCGCCAACGACCGCGTGCTCGAGGCGAACGATCGCGTGAACGTCGTCTGGTCGTTCTTCGGCCCGCTCGTGAGCCTCTGCAGCGAAGGGGGCATCCTCGTCGTCTGGGCGGCCGGCGCCTGGCTCGTCTTCGGCGGTTCGGTGACGGTCGGCACGCTCACCGCCTTTCTCACGTATATCTCCCGCTTCTACGGCCGCGTGGAGTCGATGATCCACATGGTGCCTGCCACGCAGCGGGCCGCGGCGAGCGCCCAGCGGATCTTCGAGATCCTCGACTGCAAGCCGAGCGTGGCGGAGGCCGGCCGCCCGGTCGATCCCGGCCGCGTGCGCGGGCGGATCGTGATCTCGGGCGTGCACTTCCGCTACGGCTCCCGCGAAATCCTCCACGGCATCGACCTCACGATCGAGCCGGGGGAGATGATCGGCCTCGTGGGCGCGAGCGGCTCCGGCAAGTCGACGCTCGCGAATCTCGTCTGCCGGTTCTACGACCCATCGAGCGGGTCGATCACGATCGACGGAACCGACCTGCGGCAGCTCTCGATCCCCGACTACCGCCGCAACCTCGGCTGCGTGTTGCAGGAGCCCTTCCTCTTCTTCGGGACGATCGCGGAGAACATCGCCTACGGCCTCCCCGACGCCCCCCGCGATAAGATCGTGGCGGCCGCACGCGCCGCTGGCGCCCACGACTTCATCCTGCGTCTCCCGGCGGCCTACGACTCCCGCGTGGGCGAGCGCGGCGGCTCTCTCTCCGGCGGCGAACGGCAGCGGCTCTCGATCGCCCGCGCCCTGCTCGTCGACCCGCGGATTCTGATCCTCGACGAGGCCACCTCGAGCGTCGATCCCGAGACGGAGGCGATCATCCAGTCGGCCATCGACCGGCTCGTGGCCGGCCGCACGACGATCGCCATCGCGCATCGGCTCTCGACGCTCCGGCGGGCCGATCGTCTCGTGGTGCTCGACGCGGGCAGGATCGTCGAGATCGGCACGCACGACGAATTGCTCGCGGCCGACGGCGCCTACGCCCGGCTGTATAACGCCCAGATGAAGGCCGCGGAGGAAGCGGCCGCGGGTGTCTGACGAACCGAACCGAGGAACGAGCCATGGCTGCAGCGGAAAACCCGACGATTGAATGGCGGCTCGAGCGCAGGCCGCACGGCAGGCTCGACTTCATCGACGCCCAAGGACGGGTGCACACCGACGTCGACGTGCTCCGCGCCTTCCCGATCTCCGATCCCCGGGGCCCCGTGGCGATCGTCGGCGAGAACGACGTCGAACTCGCGTGGATCGACGCGCTCGCGGCCGTCGAGCCCGCGCTGCGGGCGGCGCTCGAGGCGGAGCTCTCCCGCCGCGAGTTCCTGCCGCTGGTCGAGCGGATCGAGGAAGTGTCCGATAGCGAGCCGGCCGAGTGGACGGTGGAGACCGACCGCGGCCGCCGCCGCTTCAAGGTGGCGCACGCGGACGATGTCTTGCGTCTGCCCGACGGCGGTGCCGTGATCACCGACACCTACGGCGTGCGTTACACGATCCCGAGCATTTCCCGCCTCGACGCCCGCAGCCGCCGCTTCTTCGAGAAGGCGCAGTAGGACGGGCTTCAGCCTGTCTTGCCCTTACGCGCCCAATCCGGCTTCAGGCGACCCGTACCCCGTCGCCGGACGCTCGCTACGGGCATCCTGCCCTTCGCTCGCTCGGATGCTGACAGCGCCAGCCAGAGCGCCTCCGCTTGGCCATCCTGGCTGCGCTTGTCAGCATACGCCGGCTCCCGGGGCACGGGTCCCCTGAAGCCTGCCCCACCGGCTACTTAAGGCCGGGGCGGCGGTCGAGGGCGCCGCGGACGCCGAGCTGCTCCGGGTGGCGGGCGATCTTGTCGGTGAAGACGCGCACGTCATCCACGATCGGCCGCAGTTCCTTCGTGAGCTTGTTCACGTTGTTCGCCGCCTGGGCGAGGTCGTCGTAGACCTTCGGGTCGCGGACGAGCTTGCCGAGGGTTCCCTGCGACTCGTTCAATGCCTTCGTGAACAGCGCCGCCTGCTGGAGCGTCTCGTCGAGCCGGCCGATCGTGCGGTCGACTTGCGCGACCATCTGCTCGCCGCGATCGCCGAGCGGCTTCGTCAGCCCCTCGAGATTGCGGAGGTTGCGGTCGGCCGAGTCGACGACGGTGCCGATGCCCTGCACGGTGGTCCGCAGGTCGGCCATGACCTGCGGAAGCGCCTCGATCGCGGCCTTCATCCGCTCGCGCGCCTTCGGGTCGCCCATCACGTCGTTGATGTTGTTCATCGCAATCGTGAAATTATCGAGCGCGGCCTCGGTCTTGCGGACCATGGTCTCGAATTTGTCGTCACCGCCGGCGAACATCCGATCGAAGTTTTTCGAGAGCTTGCTGACCGACTCGCTGGCCTCGGCGAGCGAATCGAGCGTGGCGCCGAACTTCGGCTCGAGCGTCGCGAAGACCTCGAAGGGATCGCGGGAGACGGCGCCGGCGAGCACCTCTTCCTTACCGAGCCGTTGCCGCGGCGGCACGATCCGGCCGGGCACGAGCGAGATCTCCGCGTCGCCGAGCAGCGAGCCGCTGATCCGCGGCTGCTCGTCCTTGTAGATCGGCACGTAGGAATCGATGTCGGCCACGACGCTGACCCCGCCGCGCTCGTTGAGCGTGACGTCGCTGACGCGGCCCACGAGGATGCCGTTCTTGCGCACCGGCGTGCCCTCCGACACGCCGCGGGCGTCGGCGAATTCCATCTTCAGCGGATAGGTCGCCTGCACGAGCGACGGCAGGTCGCCGAAAAGCACGATCAGGATGCCGGCGATGATGGCCGTCGCGAGCACCATCACGCCGACGCGAAACTGCATCACGCGATCGTTCATGGCGATTCCTCTGACAGACGGGCCTGCTCGTCCTGCAGCTCGGTCAGCCGCGCCCCCGCCCGGCCCTCGACGAACTGTCTGATCCGGGGATCGCGGGTCGAGTCGAGCTCCTCCGGCGTGCCTTCGAAGACGATCTGCGACTCGCCGGCGTCGAGCCGCGGGAGTGGGTAGAGCATGATGATGCGGTCGGCCACCTTGCGGGCCGTCTGCATGTCGTGGGTGACGACGATGCTCGTCACGCCCTCGCGGGCCCGCACCCGGAGGATCAGCTCGTTGATGACGTCGCTCATGATCGGGTCGAGGCCGGTCGTGGGCTCGTCGTAGAGCACCAGCGGCGGATCGAGGGCGAGCGCGCGGGCGAGGCCGGCCCGCTTTCGCATGCCGCCGGAGAGCTGCACCGGCTTCTTGCGGGCCGCCGACCGCGGCAGCCCCACTTCGAGCAGGAGCGACTCCACGATCTCGGCGATTTCGCGCTCGCCGATCCGCGTGTGCTCACGGAGCGGGAAGGCGATGTTGTCGGCGATCGTGAGGCTGTCGAAGAGAGCTGCTCCCTGGAAGACGAAGCCGTAGCGGGTGCGGATCGTGGCGAGCTGCCGCTCGGTCATGCGGCTGAGCGACTGCCCCTCGAATCGCACCTCGCCGCGCGTGGGGCGCACGAGCCCGATGAGCGTCTTGAGCAAGACGGTCTTGCCGCAGCCGCTCTCGCCGAGGATCACGAGCGTCTCCCCGGCGGGGATGGTGAGCGAGATGTTTCGCAGCACCGGCTGCGAACCGAACTGCACGGACACGTCGTCGATCTCGAGCATCGGGCTCTCGGGATGCTCGCGATGAATAGGCTTGTGGGTGGCGGTGGCTTGCATGGCGTTAGAGCAGCTTGCGCGGCCCCTCCGGACGGAAGAAATCGTGGACGTTGTTGAGCCAGATCCCCAGGAAGAGATCGAGCACCAGGATCATCACGAACGAGTGGACGAAGGCGTTGGTGGCCGACCGGCCGACGCCCTCGGCGCCGTGGTCGCAGTGGAAGCCGTGGTGGCAGCTCACCAGCGCGATCGCGGCTCCGAAGAAGAAGCTCTTGAAGATGCCCATCAGAAAGTCGAAGGCATCGACGTATTCCCGCGAATTGTTCCAGTAGTGGTGGTAGTCGATGCCCAGCAGCACATTCGAGTAGAGATAGCCGCCGAGCACGCCCATGAAGTCGGCCATGATCGTCAGCGTGGGGATGAGCACCAGGCAGCCGAGGAACCGCGGCACGACGAGGTAGTAGATGGGGTTGGCCCCCATGCTCTCGAGCGCGTCGATCTGCTCCGTCACCCGCATCGTTCCCAGCTCCGCCGCCATCGCGCTGCCCACCCGGCCGGCGAGCATGGTCGCCGCAAGCACCGGCCCCAGTTCGCGGACGAGCGAGAGATTGATCACCGACCCCAGCCGCGTCTCGAGCCCCAGCGCCTTGAACTGGGCGTAGCTCTGCACGGCCAGCACCATACCGATGAAAAGGCCCGTGAGCGCGACGACGGGAAGCGAGAGCACGCCGATCTGATAGAAGGCGGGCAGGAGCACGTCGCGCCGCTGCCGGCGGGCGAAGATCCAGCCGAGCGTCTTCAGCGAGAAGATCGCGACATCGCCGATGCCGGCCACGCGGCGCATGGCGAATTCGCCGACGTTCGCGACCTGGTTGGCGAACCAGCCGGTGACGCCGGGCGGCGGTGTTGCGGTGGTGGCGGATGCGGCGGCCATGGATACGGAGTAACTCCCTACCGGTCGTATCGGACATGCGGGTCGGGCGGCATGAGCCGACTATGCGGCCGCGTGGCAGACGGCGCAAGCTGGGCAGGCTGGCAGACCCCGTGCCACGCTACTTCGCGCGGGCCTCGAGCTCGCGGAGGTAGCCGCCGAAGCGATCGGCGCCGCCGTGTTCGACCGCCCTTTTTTGCGCGGCGATCGCGGCGCCGAGATCACCCTTCAGCGCTTGGAGGTGCGCCAGCGTGTCGAGGAAGTTGGCGTTATTCGGCTCGAGCGCGACTGCTGCCTCGATAGCGGAGATGGCTTCGGCCAGGAAGTCATCGGGGAGGGGCTTGCCGCCGGCCATGTCGAACACGAGCCAGGCGATCTCGTTGAGCGTGCCCGCATCCTGACGGCTCTCGGTGGCGTAGGCCTTCAGGGCCGCGGTCGCCTCGGCCGTTTTCCCCGCCTGCTGGTCGTCCATGATCCCGGCAACGCGGGCGCGGATCGGTTCGAGCGTCTTGCGCTCGGCGATCAATGCCGCGCGATCCCAGCCATCCTCGACCACGAGCCGGAGCGGCTTCTCGAGGTCATTCGGGTGGCCGATCCACTCGACGAGCCCCTGCTTGCCGACGATGAATGCCGTCGGGATCGCCGTCTCGTCGACGGCTTCCATGTAGGCGGCGTGGACGGAGTTGTCGGGATCGGCCGTCAGGCAGAGCCGTCGCGCGGCGTCTTCCGGCTGCTTCGCCGCCGCGGCGAGAAACTTCCGCACGTCGTCTGCATCCTCGTGGCTGACGCCGACGAT
>JBIIQM010000145.1:0-4048 GCA_044342075.1 Pirellulales bacterium | reverse complement strand
CTCGCGGAGTGGGCCGGCGAGTGGCGGCAGCTCGCCGACGAGGGCCTTCTCGATGCCGTCGCGCCGCGGCCGGTGCTCTCGCGGCGCGGGCTGCTCCAGGTGGATGCGCTGCTCCACCGCTTCTTCGGGCCATCACCCGAATAGGCACTGGAGGCCCGAGGGGAGGAGGCCGCTTTCCGGCCGCTGGGACGGCGTTCGCTACACTCTTTTCCGGTCCCGCCTAGACTTTTGCCAGTGAGCGAACGATCCCCAGGCGCCCAGCGAGACTTTTCTCCGTGACCCAATCCTTTTTAGCACGGAGCTCGGCATCGAAGCCGGGCGTTGCCGCGCCGGGGCTCACCCCGGAAGGTCTTGCCTGCCCCGATTCGAAGGCCCTGCGCGAGCGGCTGCGGGCGATGGCTTCGGACTTGGTCTCGTCGTGGAAATCCGGCGGCATGCCGCCGGCCGCCAAGACGGCCGCGGGGCTCAAGACGCATGCCGAGTCGCTCGTGGCCCGTGCAGGAGCGCGGCCCGAGCATGTCGGCTGGACGATGGTGACGATCGTCTCGGAATACTGGCGCGACCGGCTGGCCGGCGGCGCCTCGGGTCGGCGCCTGCTGCTTCTCCCCGACTGTCCGGTGGCTGCGGCTAACGCGGAGGGCGACGAGAGCGTTCCGCGCGTCTGCGGCCCGAGTTGCGCGATCGGCACGATCTGGTCGGCGGCGCACGACAGCGGCTGGGTGGTCGAGTCGACGAGCCGCGCCGTGCCGGCGATTGGATCGCTTCTCACCGGGCAATACGACGGGATTCTCGGCGTCGCCAAACTCGAGCACCTCGAGAAGGCGTTTGCGATGATCCCCGCCTTTTCGCTGCCGATCGCCGCGGTGCCATACGAGCCGGCCGCGCGGGCCTTGCCCGCAGGCAGCACCTGTGCGGAGGCCACGGCCGCGTCGTGCATCGACGTGGAGTGGGTGCTCGGGCTGCTCGGGGTGGCGGGCGGCGCGCCGGTGCCGGTGGGCGACTATCTCCCCCTGCTCCGCGAGGCGGCCGAGTTTTTCACGCGGCCGGCGCTGCTCGACCTCGAGAAAAAGCTCTCGCTGCCGGGGGCTTTCGGCGGGCCGGCCGCGGCAGGCGAGGCGATCGAGCCGCTCGCGGCGGCGGCCTCGATGTCGGGGGATTTTCTTGCCCGCGGCGGAAAGTTTCTGCGGCCCTTCATCGCGCTGGCCGCCTACGACGCGGTGCGGGCCGACCGTCCGCAGTTGGCCGCCGCGCCCCGCGAGGCGGTGCAGGCGGCCGCCGTGGCGATCGAGATCTTCCACAAGGCGTCGCTCGTCCATGACGACATCGAAGACGACGACCAGATGCGGTATGGGCAGCCCACGATGCACGTGCAGCGCGGCATCCCTTCCGCGATCAACGCCGGCGACTACCTGCTCGGCCTCGGCTACCGGATCGTGACGTCGCTGCCCGGCGCCGATGCCGCCTGCCAGCGCGACCTCGTGGCGATTCTTTCCGACGCCCACGTGAAGCTCGCCCAAGGACAGGGTGCCGAGCTCTGGTGGCGCGACGCCGCCGAAAAACGGCTCTCCCCCGCGGAGTCGCTCACCATGTATGGCCTCAAGACATCGCCGGCCTTCGAGGCGGCCGTCGCGATGGGCATCCGGCTGGCGGGCCTGCAGCCGGCCGAGGCCGCAGCGGTCGATCGCTATGCGCGGCATGTCGGCACGGGCTTCCAGGTGCTCAACGACCTGAAAGACTGGGCCGGCGACCTCGAAAACAATCGTCAGGCCGCGGGCGACCTGCTGGGCGGCCGGCCGACGCTCATGTGGGCCCTGGCCCTGGAACGCCTGCCGGGCGAATCGATCGAAAGGCTCGTCTCGCTGGCGGCGCGAGCCGGCGGCCCGGGGGCTTCCGAACGCGATGTCGCGGAGGCCATCGGCGAGGCGCGGCGACTCTTCGCCGCGGCCGACGTCTTCACCCGCGCCGCTGCAATCGTCGAGCAGGAGCGGCGGCAGGCATCGGCCGCGGTGGCTTCGTGCCGTCTCGCCAGGCTTCGCGAAGTGCTCGAGTTTCTACTCGATTTGGCGGTGCCGGAGCAGGCTGCCGCCCAGTTCGTCTCGCGGCCATAAAGCGCATGGCCGCCTCGCAGGTGAATCGCGACGCCGTCGAGCGGGCCTTGGGCCTGATCCGGATGTTCCCGGAGTCGGCTTCCGGCTTTGGCACGCTGCGGGCCATGCGGCCCGACGAGTTGCCCGCGCCCTACCGCGAACTCCTCGACCACCGCAGCCACATGACCGTGGCGATGGAACGGTGGTGCGGCGGCCAGGTCGGTCTCGAGGTGGTGGCCACGCGGGCCGCTCCGGCCTTGGAGTCGGGCGGCCGCGGGCTTTATGCGCGGGAGATTCTGCTCACCCGTGGTTGGGGGGCGGTCGTGCAGCACGGGATCGTGCGGATCGATCTGAGTCTTCTCGACGCCGCCACGGTCGCGGCCATTCTCGCGGCGAAGATTCCGCTCGGCCGGATCCTGATCGAGGCGAACCTGCTTCGCGACGTGCACGATGTCGGCCTGCTCGAGGTCGTGCCGGGGCCGCATCTGCGCCGCTTGTTTGGCCCCGCAGCGGCCGCAACTCCCCGCACGTTTGGTCGGGTCGCCGAGATCTCGCTCGGCGGGCGGCCCGCCATCGAATTGCTCGAAATTGCTGCTCCGGGGCTTTTACCGAAGACGTTGCGGTGAAGGCGTTTGCGGCGACTGCATCGATATTGACTCATTGCGCAAGCTGCCTGTAGAGTTGGGCATCAGGCAAGGATGGCAAGCAGGGAAGCGGTCGAAGGAAAAGGATTCCTTCCGCATCCCCCCCGAAGCTTGGAACTTGCCGGATGGCGTCGGCATGGATCGCGACGTCGGACGGTTCGGCAGAAACTCCCGGGAGTCGGGGGTGTCTGCCGAGATCGCGTTCATCGATGGCAACCAGGAGGCCTAGGTGTTCGGGGCTGCCTTGCGGACAAGGCATTTCCGGATTCCGTTTTGACTAGCTGCACCACGGCTAGGGAGAGGGTGGTAAAGCAGATGCAGAAGACTGTTTATACGACTGGCGAAGCCGCCAAGATTTGCAAAGTGAGTCAGCAGACGATCATTCGCTGCTTCGACTCCGGACAGCTGAAGGGATTCCGGGTTCCGGGCAGCCGGTTCCGCCGGATTCCGCGCGATCAGCTGTTCCTGTTCATGCGTGACAACGGCATCCCGACCGATGCCCTCGAGAGCGGTCGCCGCAAGATCCTCGTCGTGGACGACGATCAGGATCTCGTCGAGCTCATCACCGACGTCCTCGAGCGGGACGGCCGGTTCGAGACCCGCAGCGTCAACAACGGCTTCGACGCCGGCATGATGGTCAAGGATTATCGTCCCGACCTGATCGTGCTCGACGTCATGCTGCCCGACATCAACGGCAAGGAAGTCTGCCAGCGGGTCCGCAGCGACTCGACCATGGACGAGGTGCGGATCATCTGCATCTCGGGCATGTGCGAGCCCGACAAGATCGAGGATCTCAAGGCGTCTGGCGCCAATGAGTTCCTGCAGAAGCCGTTCGAGGCCGAGGTGCTCGTCGACCGGATCTGCAGCCTTCTCGACATCGAGTCGGTCGCCGCAGGTTCCTGATCCGGCGCATCCGCGCCGGCTGATCACTGTCCGCAAAACGTTTGCCGGGAGTTCAGTCACGGTGTCGCAGGATTCCGGTGCCTGGCTTCTGGTTCAGTCGGCGGCTTCGCCTGCCATCGCGTACGCGGTCCCGCGTCAGGCCTGTCTGGGTCTGACGCGGGCCGTACTCGCGGGGGGCAATGATGCCGTGGCGTGGCGAGCGCTTGCCGGCGGCGATCCGGCCGTGGCCGCCTGGCTCGCGGCGGAGCGCCGCGATGAAATACCGATGGCGGGTGCGCATGACTCGCTCCTCGCCCGGCTCGCGGTGACCCTGGTGCTCGGGGCGCTTCCGGCGGGCGTTTCTCTGGCGGATGAACCGCTCTCTCCCCTGCCAATGGAGCCGGCTGTCGAGGCGCAGCTGTTGGCGGCGGCCGT
>JBIIQM010000144.1:0-4061 GCA_044342075.1 Pirellulales bacterium | reverse complement strand
CTCCGCGAGCATGTGGTGCAACGTGCACGGGCATCGCCACCCGCGGCTCGACGCGGCGCTGGCCGCTCAGGCGGCGAAGGTTTCCCACACCACGAACCTCGGCCTTTCCAACCCCACGACGGTCGACTTCGCACGGCGGCTCGTGGAAATCGCGCCGCCGGGGCTCGAGAAGGTCTTCTTTTCCGCCGACGGCTCGAGCGCCATCGAAGCGGCGCTCAAGATGGCTTTTCAATACTGGCTGCAGGCCAATCCGCCACGGCCGTCGCGGACGAAATTCATCGCCATTGGCGAGGCCTACCATGGCGACACGCTCGGCGCGATCGGGGTCGGCGGCGTCGATCGCTTCACGGCGATGTTCGCACCGCTGACGTTCGAGGCGATCCGGCTGCCTTCGCCCGGCGGACCGTGCCCGCACAGCGGCCGGCCGGCGCCGTCGCTCGACGAATCGCTCGCGGCCCTCGACCGCCTCCTCGACGCCCACCGGGGCACGATCGCGGCGCTCGTCATGGAACCGCTCGTGCAGATGGCCGCCGGCATCTATGTGCATCCAACGGGATTTCTGCGCGGGGTGCGCGAACTGACGGCGCGGCACGACGTGCTCCTCATCCTCGACGAGGTGGCCACGGGCTTCGGCCGCACCGGCACGATGTTCGCCTGTGATCAGGAAGGCGTGTCGCCCGATTTGCTCTGTCTCGCGAAGGGGCTCACCGCGGGCTACCTGCCGATGGCGGCGACGCTCGCGACCGCGCAGGTCTGGAACGCGTTTCTCGGCACGCACGCCGAACGCAAGACGTTCTTCCACGGCCACACCTACGGCGGCAACCCGCTGGCCGCGGCCGTCGGGATCGCCTCGCTCGACGTCTTTCGCGACGAGAAGGTGCTCGACTCGCTGCCCGCGAAAATCGCGCGGCTGCGCGAGCATGCCGCACGGCTCGCGCGGCTCGATCATGTCGGCGCGGTGAGGCAGTGCGGCCTCGTGGCGGGCCTCGATCTCGTGGCCGACAAGGCCGCCGACACGCCTTACCCGTGGCAGGAGAAACGCGGCACGCTCGCCTGCCTCGCCGCCAGAAAACACGGAGCGATGTTGCGCCAACTCGGCGACACCGTCGTGCTCATGCCGCCGCTCTCAATCTCGCTCGACGAGATCGACCAGCTCTCCGCCGCCGCCGAAGCCGGCATCCGGGATGCGACCCAGTAGCCCGCTACTGCACGACCGACTTGCTGCCGTCGGTCGAGCCGCCGATCGGAGCGCCTTCCGGCATCGGGCGGCCGGCCGTCGGGATGCCGAGTCGATGGAGCTCCTCGCGGAGCGCGCGAAACTCCTCGAAGCTGTCGGGATAGCACCAGAGCGTGACCGTCGTCTCCGGCGTGATGTCGGCGAGCACCTGGCGAAACCGCGACCGCGGCGCGAGCGCCTCGGTGGCCGTTTCGCCGATCAACTGCCGGGCGGGCCGCACCACCCACTCCCGCGAACGAATCAGCACCTGGCCGCGGGCCTGGTCAACCTTGGCCTCGATCACGTAGTCGAGCGAGAAGTCTTGCACGGGCCCGACCGTCTCGATCCGGTTGGAGAGCGTCGCGATCGAGCCGGAGTGGCGGCGGGTCTGCGTCTTGGCCTGCTCGAAGAGCTCCGTGAGCGGGATGTAGGCGATGCGGCCAGCCTCGAGCCGGAAATGAAGCTCGTCGCCGGTGACCGTGCGGGCGATCGGCGTGGGGTAGGCGAGCACTTCTTTCGTCGTCGCCGCGGCGTGGGCGATTCCCTCGGCCTCGAGCGTGCACCGCTCGATCTCCTCCTGGAGCTGCTTGCGGCGGGCGGCGGCTTCGGCCGCGGCCACCTTCTCCGCGTCGGCCGACTGCTTGCGCTTTTCAACCTCCACCTTCGCCGCCGCCACGGCCGTGGCCAGCTGCACCCGCGACTCACCGGCAAACGACGCGGCCGTCGCCACCGTGCGGGCCTGCGCCGCCAGTTCCTCGATTTCGCTCTCCGCCATCGCCGCGGTCTTCTCGAGATCCTCGACCGCGCGGAGGAGCGTCTCCGCCTTTGCCGCGGACTGCGGCGCGGCCTTGAGCACGACCTGCTGCACCCGCCCCCCGATCACCATCACCAGGATGATGAGGATGCCCACGATGTTCGTGACGACGTCTAGGAATGAGTCCTGGCCGGCGGAACTGGTGTCTTCGATTTTTGGGCGCGGCATCGGGCGGACTCCCGTGGTCAGCGTGCGGATGTCGTGTAGTTGGTGCGACGCACCGGCGGCAGGTCGCGAATCTCGTCGTCCGGCCGCTCCGACCGCGTGTCGATCCCACTGTCGGCCAGGAGCCGTTCGAGATCGTCGCGGCGCGACTGGCCGTCCGGCGTGGCGGAGAGCACGAGCTGCGGCTTCCAATACATCCGCTCGCCCGCGATGCCCCAGCCGGCGACGCGCTTGTGGATCGCCTGCACGAGCGGATCGATCGCCTCGGCGGTTTCGCCGCCGACGGGGATCTTCACCTGCACGCGGCGGCCCGACTCGTCAAGCAGGCGGAATTCATTGAGTGCACATTCGAGCCGGATCGGCCGCGTGAGCGGAATCGGCCGATCCTGCGTGGCGAGGCTCGCCCAGTTCTTCCCGCGGGCCTGCGCCATCGAGACGCTCGCCGACGCCCCTGACGCACCCGCCTGGCCTGCGGCCCCCGCGGCGCCGCCACTCTGCATGAGCCCCGGCATCGCGGGCCCGCCGGACATGCCCTGGCCGCCGCCACCTGCTGCGGCCGATGCGGTGGCCGATGAGGTGGCGGAGCCACCCGCGGTGGAGCCGCTCCCCGACGATGCGTTCGCGGCAGTTCCACCGGCTGCGGCGCCGCCATCGGCAGCACCCTCGGTGCCGGTGCCACCACCAGCGCCTCCCGAAGCGGCCCCGCGAGTGCTCGCAAACCGCGACTTGCCGGCATAGCGGTCGCCACCGGCGTTGGGTTCGCCACCGGCCGCGGCAGGACCACCGGGGCCATCGCCGGCGCCTGCCGGTCCACCCGCTTCGCCTGCGCGACCATTCTCACCGCCACCGCCGGTTCCCGATCCACCGGCCGCGAGTCGGCCGTCGCCGCCACCACCGAGAATCACGTCGCCCGTGCCCTCGCCGCCATAATCACTCGGGTCACCGCTGGCCGCGAGCGGCCGTCCACGCCCGACGGGACCGCCCCCTCCGGCATTCCGGGCGCCGGCTCCGGCACCGGATGCAGCGCCGCCGTCCAAACCTCCGCCACCGTTTGCAGCGCCCGCTTCGGCCTGCTGACTCGTCCAGTTGAAACGCGACGTGTCGCCGAGCACGCTCGGGCCGCCTTCCTCGACCACGCCACCGCGCGTCGTCGCCGCGCGGTATTGCGGCACCGGTCTGGCGGGCCGCGCCGGCCGCACCTGCGCGAGCCACTCGAGACGCCGGCGCGATTCTTCGATCGCCCGCTTCTCGACCTCGGCGAGCGTCGGGTCGCGCGGCGGAAACTGAAGCGTCCACTCCTCATCGACGAGCTGATAGCCGAAGTCGCTGCCCCACGACTGGATCGCCTCCCGCGCCACGTAGTAGGCCATGACGCCGGACGGCCTGACGAGCAGCAGTGGATAGGGCTGTGCGGCGGGATCGCCGTTCGACGGCGTCGTCTTGGCGATGTGCTCCCGCGCCGCCCGCAGGGCGCTGGCCAGCGGGTTGCCGGGGCCGGGAGGCCCTTCGAAATCGGATGGATTCAACCGAATCCCCTCGGGCTGCAGGAAGACGCCGTCGATGCAGCACTCGATGTAGAGCGGCCGACGGTGGGTGCCGTTCTTGCCGACATAAGGCACCACCGCATAGGCCGGCGGCTTTGTCGCCATCTCTGCCCGCGATTTGTCGAGCGATTCGCGGGCGCTCTTCAGCTTCGCTTCGAGCGCTGCGAGGTCTGCATCGGCCTGCTTCGAGCCGGTGCCGCCGGCCGCGAGCTCGGCATGGAGTTTCTCGAGCCGCTCCAACTCGTCGGCAAGTTCGCGGGTGTGGTCCTCGGTGCCGGCCAATTGAAGCCGCGCCTTCGCCAGGTCGTCGGCCGTGCGGTCG
>JBIIQM010000027.1:0-38857 GCA_044342075.1 Pirellulales bacterium | reverse complement strand
CGCCGACGCCTGGCCGCCGGAGAAGGCCCGGGCCTGGCAGGAGAAGAAAGGCTGGCTCGTGGGCTGCAACTACACGCCGGCCACCGCGGTCAACCAGCTCGAGATGTGGCAGCCGGACTCGTTCGACCCGGAGCGGATCGACCTCGAACTCTCGTGGGCCAAGTCGCTGGGCTTCAACTCGATTCGCGTGTTCCTCCACGACCTGCCCTACGCCGCCGACCCCCGGGGCTTCCTCGACCGGATCGACCAGTTCCTGGCGATCGCCGACCGCCACGGCATCGGCGTGATGCTGGTGTTCTTCGATTCCTGCTGGGATCCGCAGCCGCGGCCCGGGCCGCAGCGACCGCCGCGGCCGCACGTCCACAACTCTGGGTGGGTACAGTCGCCGGGCCGCGAGATCCTCGGCGACGAGCTGCGGCACGCCCCGCTCGAAGCCTACGTCAAGGCCGTGATCGGTCGCTTCAAGGACGACCCGCGGGTTCACGCCTGGGATCTCTTCAACGAGCCGGACGCTCCCAACCGGGAGACCTACGGCGACACGGAGCTGTCGGACAAGGCGACGCCTGCACTCGCGCTGGCACGGAAGGCGGTCGCCTGGGCCCGGGCCGTCGAGCCTTCGCAGCCGCTGACGATCTGTGTCTGGCAGGGCGACTGGAGCGACCCGCAGCGGCTGCCGCCGCTCGCCCGGTTCAGCCTGGCCAACTCCGACGTCGTCAGTTTCCACAACTACGGCAATCAGGGCTCGCTGCAGGCGACGATCCGGCACCTCCGCCAGTATGGGCGGCCGCTCTTGTGCACCGAATACGTCGCCCGGCCGTTCGGCAGCACGTTCGACCCGCTCCTCGCGAATCTGAAAGAGGAGGGCGTGGGGGCCTACAACTGGGGCTTCGTCGCCGGCAAGACCCAGACGAACTACCCCTGGGACTCCTGGCAGAAGAATTATGGCGGCGAGCCCCCGCTCTGGTTCCACGACATCTTCCGGACCGACGGGACGCCCTATCGTCTTTCCGAGGTGCTCTACATCCGCCACGTGACCGGCGCGCAGGCCCCCGCCACGCCGAAGTGACGAGGAAGGAAGTCGATGAGCGACGATAACTCGAACGAGATCAGGCGGTATGGCAGCTCGGCTCGCTGGGCGGACATCGTCGTCCATCGAGGCGTTGCCCGGTGGGTGGAGGTGGCCGAGGATGCGTCGCTCGATGCCCGCGGCCAGATCGCGCAGGTGCTCAACCAGATCGACGCCACCCTGCAGGCCGTTCGCAGCGACCGCACGCGGCTGCTCGAGGTGCTGATCTATCTTGCGGATCACGACGACGCTCCCACGCTCAACGAGCTCTGGGATGCGTGGGTTCCCGCGGGCCATCCGCCCGTGCGAGCGATGGTGCAGGCGGGGCTGGGCAAAAGCTGCAAGGTGGAGATGATCGTCACGGCCGCGATCGACGAAAACCGTTGAGCCCGGCGGGGAAGACCGCTTTAAAACGGCACGTCGTCGTTACCGGCCTCGGCAAAGGCGTCGTTGGGGTCGATGGCGTCGTCGGCGCCTTCGCTGGCCCGCCCGCTCCCGGACAACCGTTTGAACGAGAGGCCCTCGGCGCTCAGGAAATATTTGGCCTCGCTGGCCTCATCCCGCTGCCAGCGGCGGCCGCTCAGGCGGTAGGTCACCTCGATCTCGTCTCCCACGGACAGGTCGTCCACCGCGTCGCAGCCATCCTTCACGAACTCGACGGGAATGAAGTTGGTGAACGTGCCCTTGGACTGCTCGAGCACCACCAATCGCTTGCGAAAGCCTTTCTGGCCGAAGGTCTTGGTCTCCTCGATCAGATGGACGACGCCGCGGACGGTCGGGTCTTTCATGGGGTGTTCGCCGTTGGTTCTTTGAAGTCGGGTTCCAGCACCGCTGACCGGCGGGCTTTTGTGGCGAAAGAGTACCACATGCAGCCAACCACGGTCGCCCGCCCCATATGTGCTAGGTTGTCTCTCCCGATTCCGTCCCAGCCAGCCTGGAGCACACTCCCATGCGAACCGGCAACCCCGCACTCAACGACAGGACGTTCGAAAACTTTGGCGTCTACCGCCGTGATCTGGCTGCCGAGCAGTCCCCTGTCGGCACCATGACGATCAACGGGACTGCCCAGAAGACCATGTTTTTGCTGCTTCTGGCCACGGGAACTGCCTGCTTCACGTGGTCGAAGACGTTCTCGGCCGTCGAAGCAAACCCAGCCGCCGCCATACCATGGGCCTTCGGTGGAGCGATCGTCGGACTGATCACTGCCCTCGTGATCTGCTTCAAGCACACGTGGGCCCCGACTCTGGCTCCTGTCTATGCACTGGCGGAAGGACTGTTTCTTGGTGGAGTTTCCGCGAGCTTCGAAGCTCAGTACCCGGGCATCGTGATCCAAGCAGTCGGCGGCACGTTCGGGACGCTGGCTGGGCTCCTGCTCGCATATCAGTCGGGCCTCATCAAGGCGACTGAGAATTTCAAGCTCGGCATCCTGGCGGCAACGGGCGGGATCTGCCTCGTTTATTTGATATCGATGATCGGAAGTTTGTTCGGCTTCCCGATTCCCTATATCCACGCGGCCGGCCCCATCGGCATCGGTTTCAGCCTCGTCGTGGTCGTGATCGCGGCCCTGAACCTGGTTCTCGACTTCGACTACATCGAGCAGGCGGCGGAACGTGGCGCCCCGAAGTATCTCGAGTGGTATGGGGCCTTCGCCCTGATGGTCACGCTGGTCTGGCTCTACATGGAGATCCTCCGGCTGCTCTCGAAGCTCCGCAGCCGCGACTGATCTCAACAAGCCGCCGTGTACAACTCGTCACCGCGGCCCTCCACGCGACGCTGAATAAACTCCTAACGGCGATCAAAGCCGCGGGCCGGCAGAAGGGGCGGAAAGGCGACTGGGGGCAATCGCGCCAGGTCCATCGATGTGTATGACGGGAGCGAACTCGTGCAGTTTGCTGAGCAAGCGGCGCGTGCTCAGGGACGTCGATAAAACGCCGCCGCGGCAAGCTCTTGCTGAATGAACCCGCGGCAGGAGGTCAAAAAAACAGCCCGCAACGGCCAGGGATGGTCCGGCTCAACCCACATGGCAATACGATCATTCTTCGCGCAGCACTTTCAGAATCCGTGCGGCAGCCTTGTCGGTGTGGGGGCCCGATTCCATCGCAAGGATCGCACCGTCCCGCGCCACGACGAGCACGTGAATGACGTTCACCGAGTCGATCCCGCACGACTTCAGGAACGCCTTCCGGTCGGTGTACGCCGTCCACACGTGGCTTCGGGCATCCTTGCCGGGAATTCCGCTTTGCATGCCGGTGTCGATGATCCAGCGCATCACCAAGCCCGGTTCGTCGATCACCGGCATCTCGACCCATGGCAGCGTGTTTGCCGGCTTCGTGAGCCCCATGCCCGCCGTCCAAGTGTCGATCGCCGCCTGCTGCTCCTGCTCGTATCCCAGGATCACGAGCGTGCGGTCGGCCGGGAAGTCGGCGGGCGCCTTCCAGGGCTTGCCATTGAGGTCCTTGCCCTTGACCGTGGGCAGGCGGGGGGCAGGTGTCACGTCGGCGGCCTCCGATGTCGGGGGCGTTTCCCACGCTCCGCTCACGAGTCCAAGCACGGCGATGATCGACCAGCGAAAGTGCGTTGCCATGGCGAGAGACTTTCAAACTCACAATGATGAGCGATGCGACTCACCCCGGAAAGCAGCGGCCAAAGTCCTTGAGTCGCGACAGGCCGCCGGTGACACGGACCGTGCCGCGCATGATCGCCCAGACGATCGAGCGTTCCTTGCGCAGAAACCCGAGCCAGGTTGCGGCGTCGGCTCGAATCGTGCAGTCGGGAATACCGACGAGCCCGGGACGCACGTCGAGCGCCTGCTTGCGGATCGTGACGGTCGCCTCAGCCGTCTCCGCGCCGGTGAAGGCGAGGTGGTAGACCGCATCGATCCCCTTCGCCTTTCCAGATTGGAAGACGACCTTCAGACCCTCGAGAAAGCCTTGGATGGTGGATGGGCGGATGCCGGTGACCCGCTTCGGCGTCTTGTGAGGGAATGCCCGGGTGACGTGCGCTTCGGCGTCGGAATCGGCCACGACGTAGACGATCTCCTCTTTCTGCTGCAGCGGCTTCACGAACTCGGACACGAATCCGCCGCGGTCGTCGAGAAATGGCGAGATCACGTCCTCGCCGGCCGGGCAGACCGCCAGGCAGTAAGCCGCCTTGTAGTTCGCCCCGAAGCTCAGGCTCTGCCACATCGACACCGACTCCTGATCGTTCACGCGGCTGCGATACTCCCGCGCGTCGCGGCTGTCGGCGACCGTCTCGACCCAGTCGGTGAAGCCGTTCATGAACTCGCGGTAGTTGTGCGTGAGGCAGGATCCGGCATCGAAGTGTCCATCGGCCTTGATCGCGCCAACGGGGCACGCAGCCACGCACAGCTTGCAGCTGACGCAGGGATCGTAGGCGACCGGCTTCGATTCCTCGTCCACCTCGGCCGCGAGCAACACAGTGCCGAGGAGGATGAACGATCCGAAGCGGGGATGGATCACGTTGCGGTGGATGCCCATCTGGCCGAGGCCGGCGGCAACCGCGACCGGCTTGTGCGACACGACCCAGATCTTTCCCGGAAACTTCGACGCCTCCATGGGGAAGCCCACCGGCGCGTTCATCGCCCGGACACCCTCCGCCTCGAGTGCGCGGACGATCTCGCGGGCGGCGTCATTGACGTGATCGCCGGTGCGGTGGAACTCGAGGTTCGCGACCGATCGGGCCGGGTTGCGCACCGGCTCGCGGTTCATCCGGCAGACGATGCTCACGAGTGTCTTCGTAGCCGGAAACGTCCGCAGGATGTCGGGTCGGTCGGTGGCGATCTCCTCACGGTCTATGGCGACAAATCCGACATCATCGGCCCCGGCCGCGAGGCAAACCTCCCGCAGCCACGTTGCGGAGACGCGCTCCGTGGCCGGTCGAGCGGGGCGGCTGCGTATGGCAACGACGGTCGGATGCTGATCGAGAGCGGCCATCGCGGAATCCCTTTTGAGTACGACGTGCCGTGTGGCAAGGCAGCTGTTGAGTGCTTGCATTATGCAAGTATTGGTGATACCGTCAAGATGTTTGCACCGAGAAGCTGCGCCCAGCGGTAACAGTCCATGGAACGAACCAAGCGGCGGTCGATCTGCCCCGTGGCCTGCGCGCTTGACATTTTCGGCGACAAATGGACGCTCCTGCTCATCCGCGACATGGCCGGCGGGAAGACGCTCTTCAAGGAGTTTTCCGCCTCGCCCGAGCGGATCGCGACGAACATCCTGGCGGATCGGCTCGAGCGGCTCGTCGCCAGCGGTCTTGCCGAGTCCTTCCAGCCGCTGCACGGTGCCGGACGTGGTGGCTACCGTCTCACTAGCAAGGGGCGGTCGCTGCTGCCGGTGCTCTCGACCATTGCCGACTGGGGGCTCGCACACATCAGCGGCACCGAAGCCCGCCTGCGGCCGCTGCCCGCGGTCGGACGGACAACGTCGCCGGCATCGAGTCGCACCTGGCCGCCCAGTCCAAGATCAGAACGCCGACGCCGGCGGTGCGGTCGGCCGGGGCGGTGACCAGTACAACGCAGCAGTCATCCGCACGAGACAGCGGACAACCGCACGAAACGACAGAACGCATGGCCACCACTCGGGCTGCCGCGGGTCCTTCGAGGTTTGCGCCGATCGTCACGGCCGCGATCGACGAAAACCGTTGAGCCCGGCGGGGAAGACCGCTTTAAAACGGCACGTCGTTGTTGCCGGCCTCGGCAAAGGCGTCGTTGGGATCGATGGCTTCGTCGGCGCCGTCGCTGGCTCGCCCGCTCCCGAAGTGGCCTCGTTTAAGGGGGGCAGGTCAATGCTCGCCGACGCGAAAAGTGGGCTCAAAGCAAAAAACAGAGATACGAATCGCTGGATCCTCGAGCCCGCTGCGGAAACGTAAACGCCCCTCGAAGAGCCCCTGAGGACGACAAGAAGCGGGTGCTCGCCAAGCCAAAGGCACAGAGGAAGTTAGACAAGATCTGATTATCAAGTCCTGGATCTCGTGGACTCGAAAGGCATGGGCAGCCAGTGGATCGGCGCGGAATGCCCCCTTTCGTCGACCATTGTCGCCTTTCTTCATAGCAGGACAGAAACGGAGGTCGGACGATGCCACTGTTCGAACACATCAGCCCCCAACAACGCGAACTGATGGCACTGGGCGTGCCCCCAGCCACACCCCTTGCTTTCTGGTCGCGGTTTTTCGTCGCCGTGGCTGTGTACGCCGTCTTCGTGCGCTATAGCGCCATCTTCATGCTCTCGGCGTCATGCCTTTGACCTGGCACCTTTTTTTCTGCGTGATGCCTTACCGTCGATTCTTCTTCAGCCAGTCACGAAACGACATCAGTCGCGGGAGCGACTCGCGGTCCCGCTGTCGATTGGCGGATTGCTTGCTGGCGATGATGTCGTCGATATTGCACACCGTGAATCCATCCACCTCAATGCGGCGCTGCCATGCCACCTCGAACGTTTCGATGCCATCTGGAGCGAAGATGAGATCGAGGTCGAAGGGACCGTTTTTGAGTTGAATGAAATCCTTGCCCGATCGCACCTGCTCGGACTGTTCAGCCGTGATGTCGAAGCCGAGATCGAGCAACGCTGCAACCAACCGCTCGCCGTTGGCGGGCGTCTTTTCGACGAACAAATCGGCATCCTGCGTCGTGTCGGGAAATCCCAGTAGGATCGCTCCCGATTTGCCTATGAACAGATACCGCACGCCGTGTCGCGTGAAGCAGTCGCGGATTTCCGCCGCCTGGCGGTATTCAAAGCCGCCCATAGCCAAGCCAGTCCGGCAGGTGCGTCTCGCACCACTCGCGATACTCTCTCATCGTCGCGAAAGATCGAAATGGTGCGTCGTCGAGCACGGGTTTGTAGGTGCGAATAAACGCGTACTTCAGCCGCTGATCCAGCGGACGATGCGATGCAGCTTCGAATTCCGCCTCCCACGAACGGATGTCGTCGGGCGTCGGCGGGGCAAGGCTCTTGGCCTGGTCGTTGACGGTGTTCGAAGCCATGGGGGCGCTACGGTGTGATTGAGAGGATCACTTTCCTCCCCAGTTTATATCGCGACGACAAGGATGGCATGCCCGATTTTGCGGCCATTTTCACCTGACTGGCGGACGCAACGGCCGCGGCACGAGTGCGAAGTGCCAAATCCGCACGGCAAGGGAAATAGAGAGGAATCGGCTGGTTGCTCGAGCCGAGCGACGGCGCCGTGGAGGACATCGGGTGAGCGGGAACACCGATTCGCCGAACGAGAATGAGAGACTCATGACAAAACGTTTTTCGATCCTGTGTTCCGCCGTCCTGCTTGCCTGCGGCTCTTGGTCGCTGGCCGCCCATGCGGCCGAGACCGTGACCTGCGACGCCGCCGAGGGCGCCGACGACTGGCGTACCTGAGGCGTGAAGGACAAGAAGGGCAGCGGTCGCCGCAAGAAGAAGCGGACCACGGACGACAACCGGCTGTCACCCCCGACGGTGGCGAAGCGAGTCAGCGTGGCGAGGCAGGTGTTCCGCGCTGCAGTGGGCTGGGGGTGGGTCGACAAAAGCCCGTTCGACGGCCTGCGGCCCGGCTCGCAGGCGAACCCTGCCCGGGCCCGCTACATCCCGCTCGAGACGATCAGAAACGTTCTGGACGCGTGCCCGTCGACCGACTGGAAGCTCATCGTCGCCTTGCCGCGTATGGCTGGCCTCCGATGCCCTTCGGAGATTGGTTCGCTGACTTGGCACGCTATCAACTGGGAGAAGGGTGGACTGACGGTGCTGGCGAAGAAGACGGGGCACCACGGCGGCGAACACGCCGTGCCGATAGACCGTGAACCTGCGTACGCACCTCGAGCGGATCATCACCAAGGCCGGTCACAACCCTTGGCCGCGGCCACGATCGCCGAAACGTCCGCCGGAGGGCCGCCGCCGTGCGACGCATATTGCGCAGCACATGCGACGCATTTCGCGACGCAGCAGGCGTCCGCACGGGACAGCGTGCCCTCGCACGAAACGACAGAACCCGCGGCAGCCAGTCGGCTTACCGCGGGTTCTTCGGAAGTTACGCCAGTTTCCAGAGCCGGGCCGCGGCAGGATGCCGCCAAAAAGCCAGCAAGCCCGGGCCATGGATGGCCGGGCTTGCGTGAAATGGCGGGGACAGGATTCGAACCTGCGACCTCGAGGTTATGAGCCTCGCGAGCTACCGGGCTGCTCCACCCCGCGTCATTTGGGTGATGCTCCATCATATCCATGCAGTCGGCGGAAAAGAAGGGCAGATTGTTTGGAGCGGGCAATTTGGCATTGCCGACCGCGGGAACCGTCGAGAATAACGCTACCGTCGGCAGCGACCATGAAACCAGAAGACCCGCGGAATCCTGAGCCCTCTTTTCCAGACCCGCCCGCGGCGGGCAGATCGTCGGCCGTCGTCGGGGGCTTTCCATGGTCTGACGATGTCCCCGTGGCTGGGGTGTCGCCGCTCGATTTCCTGCCGACGCCACCGCCGCAAACGCAACCAACGAACGTCGGGCGGCCAACGCTGCAGCCGCTCTCGTGGGCCGTCGTTCGCGAGCGGATCAAGAAGCTCATCGACGAGAGCCCGGCGTGGACGCTCAGCCTCTCGCTCCACCTGCTGCTGCTCATTCTGCTCGCGCTCTTGAGCGTGCGGCAGGTCAAGAACGAGCGGCCGAGGCTCACGCTCACGTTCGGGCCCGAGGCCGGCGAGACGGCGGCGGCCGACGGCGCGGAAGAGGCGGAAACGCCGGACGTCGTCGAGATCGTGAAGCCGGAGGAGACTGAGACAGCAGCCGCTGCGCCGGCCGTCGTGAAACCAGAGCCCGTCGTCGAGCCCCCCCCAGTGCCGCCGTCCCCCGAGGCCGTCGTTGCGGTGGAATCGGGGGAGGCGTCGGCCGCGCCACAGCCTGCGATCGGCACCGTGCTCAGCGGACGCGAGGCGGCCGCGCGCCAAAGACTGCTCGGCGCCGGGGGCGGGACCGACGCGACCGAAGCGGCCGTGGCGCTCGCGCTCGACTGGATCGTCCGGCAGCAGAAGAAAGACGGCCTCTGGAGCCTGAAGGGGCCGTATGGCGACGGCGGCGCGCAGGAGAATCGGCTCGCCGCCTCGGCCATGGCGCTCATCGCCCTGCAGGGCGCGGGAAACACGACCCGCGACGGCGAGCACCGCGCGAGCGTCGCCAAGGCCTGGAGGGCGCTCGTCAAGGCGCAGAAGCCCGACGGCACGTTTGAGACGGGGGGCATGCTCGAACAGCATGCGATGTATGCCCACGCGCAGGCCACGATCGCACTCTGCGAAGCCTACGGCATGACGAAGGATCCGTTGCTCGAGGAGCCGGCGCGGCGGGCGCTCGACTACGCGATCGCCGCGCAGATGCCCGACGGCGGCTGGCGCTACCATCCGCCCCAGCCCGATCAGGAAAACCGCGGCGACATGTCGGTCACGGGCTGGTATCTGATGGCACTCAAGAGCGGCGAGATGGCCGGGCTGCCGGTGCCGGCGGCGGCGTATGAAAATCTCTCCGGCTTTCTCGACGCCGTCTTCGTGTCGGACGATCTCGGCTACGGCTACCAGATCAATCCCAACCAGAAGTTCTTCGATTTTCGGCCGGCGCTCACGGCCGAAGGGCTGCTCTGTCGGCAGTATCTCGGCTGGCGGCGGGATGATCCGCGTCTCGTGGCCGGCGTGGAACTGCTCCTGCGCGAGTCGCCGATCGATTTCGACTACCGGAAGAAGAATGTCTACGCCTGGTATTACGCCACGCAGGTCTGCCACCACATGGGCGGGGTCGCGTGGACGAGATGGAACCGACGGATGCAGGAGCAACTGCTCGGCCAGCAGGTGCAGACGGGTCGGGAGAAGGGGAGCTGGGATCCCGCGAACGACCAGTGGGGCCACGTGGGCGGCCGGCTTTACATGACGGCGCTGTGTGCCTGCATGCTCGAGGTCTACTACCGGCATTTGCCGCTGTATGGCGAACAGTAGGACAGGCTTCAGCCTGTCTCACCGCAGGCAGGCTGGAAGCCTGCCCCACCGGAGGCAGGCTGAAGCCTACCCTACTTTGGCAGGCTGAAGCCTACCCTACTTGAGCCGGGAGGCGCGGGCGGTGAACACGTTGCGGCCGTTGCCGGAGATCACGTTGCGCTGCACGATCGAGCCGGTGGAGTTGCCCGTCGCGAAGAGGCCATAGCCGCGGTTGCCGGTGATCGTGTTGCGGTCGGCGTCGGTCGTGCCCCCCACGAGCACGCCACGGGCACCCACGAGCATCACGCCGCTGCCGTTGCCGCTCACCGTGTTGGCCTGCACGCGGGTGCCGGTGGAGAGCCCGGCGACGTAGATGCCGGTCGAATAGAGGCCGCGGGCCGTGCCGCCGGTGATCACGTTGCCCGCGCCGGCACGACCCACGGCGATGCCGGTGGCGTTTTGCAGGTAGACGCCCACGAGCACCGTGCTCGTGATCGTGTTGCTCTCGATCCGTGCCCCGGCCAGGCCGCCAGTGGCGTAGACGCCCCAGTTGCGGCTGGCCGTGATCGTGTTGCCTGAGACCCGCGTGTCGGGGCCGCCGACAAGCGAGATGCCGTTGAAATTGCCGCGGAGCGTGTTGCCATCGAAGAGGGCATTCGCCGCGGCCGACCAGATGCCGCTGCCGCGGGCGAAGCCCGTGATCGTGAGCGACCGGATCTCGGTCAGCGGGGCCGTGGCGGCGACCGTGAAGCCGTTGGCGGCGGTGCGAAGGTTGGCACCGCTCACCGTGACCGGCTGCGTGCGGCCGTCGATCGCCATCCCGCCGTTGATCACCGGGAGCGGCGACCGCACCGCGATCGTGCGCGTTGTCGCTGCGATCCCGAACTCGATCACCTCGGTGCCGGGGTTTGCGTTGGCGAGCGTCATCGCGCTGCGGAGCGAGCCCGTGCCGGCATCGGCTGTCGTGTCGACAACGAGCGTCATGATCCGCGTGGCGCTTGAGAATTCCGACGTGTTGAGCGGTGCCGTGTTGGGCGTCGCGGTCACGGTGATCCAGTCGCCGAGGCCGACGGCGCCGCGGGGGAACGTCGCCGTGAAAGCGCCGGCCGACGCGGCTGGAGTCTCGCCGAGCAGCGTGCGTCCCTCGATCGCCCCGGCGCTGGGCGAGTCGGCGAAGGGTGTCGAGAAGAACTGGAGCCGATACGTTCCTGAATACCCGGCCGTCGTCGCGAGCGTTCCCGTCAGGGCGACCGTCTTCTCGCCGACAAGGCGGAGCGCGGGGGCAAGCACGGGGGCCACCTGCTCGGCGTTACCCCCATTCGTGAGATCGATGCCCAGCCCGCCATTGGCGAAGATCGAGTTGGAGAGGATCGCGTTGCCGAGCGAGCCCGAGCCGTTCACCGTGACGCCGTTGCCCTTGTTGGCGGAGATCACGTTGCCGTGCCGGGCTGCGTCGCCCCCGATCTTTAGATTCGTCACGCCCGCGGGCGCGTTGGGGTTTGCATAGTGGGCCGCGGTGAACTGGCCGTTGCCCGCGAATGCATTTTGGGCCGCCGTCGTGCTCCCGACCTTGAGGCCGAGGAGGCCCGCCGCGGCGTCATAGAGATAGTCGAAGGCCGCGAAGACCTTGCGGCCCGTGTTGAAGAACTGGGCGCTTTGGGGCGGGAGGTTCTCCGTGTAGGTGCCGGGGAGCGGGTTGAAGAAGGAGACGTCCGTGGGGTTGAGCAGGTTGTTGGCATTCGATGTGTCGATGCCGTAACGCACTGCGCCATTTGAGTTGAGCAGGTTCACCGTCATCGTGCCGCCAAACTTCGCCGACGGCTTCTTGCCCGGCAGCGTGAGGATGCCGAAGGGAATGCCCATATCGATCACGATCTGGCCGGTGCCGCTCGTGGTGCCCTGATACTCGACGGTGCCCGTGGCCGGCTGCCAGTCGGGGGCCGATTGCGAGCCCTGCGGCAGGCCAGTCGGGGCGAGGTCGGTCGAGGCGAAGCCGCTCACGGTGCTGTCGAGCCCGAGCGTGACTCCCGTCGCCGAGATCACGTAGCCGGGCCGCATCGTGCCGCCCTGCATCTCCGTGAGGTTCAAGAAGGCGTTGTAGAGCTGGTTGCGGGA
This sequence comes from Pirellulales bacterium, assembly GCA_044342075.1. Classification (GTDB taxonomy): domain Bacteria; phylum Planctomycetota; class Planctomycetia; order Pirellulales; family UBA1268; genus RGVT01. Next base: position 26,733 of record JBIIQM010000027.1, on the reverse strand, counting down.
GTCGGTGGTCGGCCCCGTGCCTTGGCCGGAACGATCGAACCCGATCCCGAAGTTGGCAACGGGCGCGAGCTTCGACGTCGTGGCGCTCGTCATGTTGTCGGCGTAGTTGGCCCACCAGCCACCGGGGATCGTCACGGTGCCCGCCGGGCCGCTGCCGGTCACATTCGGCACGATGCCGACCGTGCGTGTGAGCTTGCCATTGGTGATCGTGATCGAGCCGCTCGAGATCGTCGTGCCGAACGTGGTGTTGGCGACGGTCGTCCCGGGGGCCGGCGTCGTCGATGCGCCGATCGCGGTGACCACGAGGACGGGCACGTTCGCCTGGGCCTTGCGCGTCAGATCGGGCGGGCCGCTCGGGCCTTGAAAGAACGACTGCGTGAACGTGATCGTCTGTGTCGACCACTGGCCAAAATAGAGGCGATTGGAGCTGTTCAAAAACACGTGCCCCTTCGGCCCGTCGAGCACGATATTCGGGTCGAGCTGCAGGGCGTCGAAGTAGAGGCCGCGGGAGCCCGTGTCCATGTTGACGGCGAGCTGCTTCGTGCCCACCTGCATGGAGATCGTGGGGTCGGCCGGCGGATTCGTGGTGTCGTAGAAGTTCGGGCTGTTGGCGTAGGGCACGAGATAATGGCCCACCGCGGCTGAGTAGCCAATCTGCGGATTGCCGCCCGCGGTCGTGCCCTGACCGATGCCGGCGCCGAGCGAGATGCCGTCGCCACCATTGAGCCGGATCGTGTTGGCGTGGATCTTCGTGTCGGTGAAGTCGCCGGTGGCGGCCTCGATGCCATGGGCTGCGTTGCGTTCGAGGACGTTGCGCGAAATGGCGACGCCTTGCACGCCCCCGGGCATCATGATGCCGCTGCGGCGGTTGAACCGGATCGTGTTGTCGTTGATCGTCGTGCCGGCATAGCTGCCGGGGGCGAGCACGATGCCGTGGGTGTTTGGCCCGCCGCTCACGTAGTTCCACGGGTTTGTCACGCCCTCGCGGCCGATCGCGTTGTCGCGGATCGTGAGGCCGTTGACCGGGCCGGCCACCTCGATGCCAAACGCCCCGTTGCCGTGGATCGCGTTGCCCTCGATCACCGTGCCGCTGTAGTTGATCGTGCCACCGGCGCTCTTGGCCGCGATCTGGATGCCGTCGTAGACGTTGTCGGTGATCTCAAAGCCGCGGAGGTGCGACTGCTGCGACTCCTTGTCGAAGACCACACCGCTGCCGGTGAACCGGCGGATCGAGCCGCCCGCCGAGAGGCGGATCGTCACTTGATCCGCCACGACGAGCCCGTCGTCGGCGGCGCCGAAGCCGCTGCCGTCGAGATGCACGGCCGCCGCGAAGGCGGCGCTTTTCGCCGCTTGGATCGTGATACCGCCGACCGGCCGCGAGGCCCCCACGATGCCGGTCACCGTGATCGAAGCGTCGCCGGCGTCGAGCACGAGCGGAAAAGCCGTGTTCGCCTCTGAATCGATCCGGCCGCCAAACTGGATCGCGCCGCCGCTCCCGTTGCCGTTCGGCCCGGTGGTCTGCACCGTCACCACACCGGCGAGCGTGGCATCGCGCGCCACCGCGAAGAGTGCGTTCGAGGTGGTGTAGACGCCGTCGAGTATGGCGGCGTCGTTGAATCGCTGCGCCCCGACGGTGGTGACCGACACCGCCGCCGTCGAGCCACCGGCATCGGTGGTGAGGCTCGCAAGAGGCCGGATACCGCCCACAGGCCGCACAAACCTCGTCTCGCCACCCGACTGCACGGTAAGCGGCTCCGCGCCGCCGGCGCTCGAATCGACCGTGCCGCTGAACGTGACCGTGCCGGAGCCGGCGGAGATGGTCACCGCATCGGCGAGCGTCGTCGCCCCGGCCACCGAAAATACGCCACCGCCCGTTGAGTAGGTGCCCGCGAGCGTCGCGTTTTGGCCATACAGCTGCGCACCCAGCGTGGTCACTGACTCGACTTGCACGCTCGAGAGGCCGCCGTTCGGCCGCAGCCGCAGGTAGCCATTGGCCACGTCGAACATGACGTCGTAGCCGTTGTAGAAATTCAGTCCGGTGTTGACGCTGTTGCCCGTGGATGCGGCGCTGCCGGAGGTGGTGAAGGCGATCGCATCGACCGAGGCTTCGCTGCCGGCGTCGAAGCTCCAATTGAAGGGCGGCACGCCCATGCCCTGGGGAAAAGCGCCGGTGAACGTCGTGCCGCTCGTGACCATGCCATCGCGGAGGAACGGAAGTCCCGGTGGCGTCGAGTCCGGATAGTGGATCGTCATCGTCGGCGCGCCAGAGTCGATGAGCGTCTGGATCGTGCCGAGATCGGCCGTGTCTGCGCCGCCGTTTCTGGACAGCTTGTACTGCCCCGAAAACGCGAACTGCTGATACGCCTGTCGTTGGAATGCCGCGCCGTTGGGATTCGGGTAGAGCAGGCCGTCGATCTCGGTGAGCGGGATCGCCGTCGAAAATTGGCCGCGCAGTTCGTCGGTGATGCCGACCACAACGCGCGGCGACGTGCCGAGCGGGCCGAGCTGCACGACGAACCCGCTCGAGAGGTTGCCCGGCAGCTGCAAGAGTGGATTGGTGACCTGCACGGGCGGGTCGACTTGGCCGCCCGCCGGCTTCGCGATTCCGAACGACGCGCCGAAGTCGCCGAAAAAGTGCCCCTCGATCGGCGGCATGCTCGCCGTCGAGAAATCGAACGTGGCACCGGTGTTCGTGTTGCCGCCTGCGGTGATGGCCGTGATCTGCACGGCACCGCCGGTCGAGACCTTCTCTGACCCGCTGCCGAGCGTCAGCACGGCGCTCGTCGCCAGGCCATCGAAAAAGTTCCCGGAGGTGTACTTGTTTTCCATGAGGGCGGCGTTGGCCGACGGCACGACGCCTTGCCACCACTCGGGGTTGTAGCCGGCCCATAGGCCGGTGCCGCCGGTGTCGAACTCGTACATCCGCGCCGGGTTGTTGCCGATCGCCACCTCGATGCCGTATTTGTCTTCCACCAGACCGCCGGACGTGGTGTAGGGGAGGTAGTGGAGCGGGATCGTGCGGCTTTGGCTCGCGTCGGCGGAGAGCACGAGCGGCCGCGTGGCCCGGGTCTCGAGGCTCTTCAGAGGCACCGTCGCTCCGACAGCCTCCTCGAAGACGGTGGTGCCGAGCGCCGTCACCGTGAGCGATTGGCCGCCGCGCGACTGGCCGTCGACCGTGCCCGTGAACGTCACGCTGCCCGTGCCGCCATCGATCTCGACGTCGTTTGCCAGCCGCAGATCGGCATCGAGCGTGACGCCACCGAATCCGCGGATGGCGGTCGAGACCACGAGCGGGCCCGTCGTGAGCGCCGCCTGCACGGCGCCGGTAGCAGCTGCGGCGGTCTCGAACGCGATCGAGCCGATGCCCGACATCCCGATGTCGGCGTTCAGGATGCCGGTGGTGAAGACGAAGCCCCCCGCGCCCGTGTTGCCGCTGACGATCACGCTCGTCACGGTGGCCGGGTTGAACTGCTGCGCGAAGGAAAAGGCCCGATTGGCGGCCACCTCGATGCCGGCGGCATTCGTCCGGAAGTAGGCCGTCGCACCGCCGCTCACCGTGATCACGAGATCTTCGAGCACCTTCACGGCCGTGACCGACGACGGGGCCATGGGAACGACGGCATTCGACAGCGCCGAAAACGGCCCCACGGCGGTCTGATCGATGGCGGCCACGCGGAAACGATACGTCTTGCCGTTGACCAGTCCGGTGGCCTGGTAGGTCGTCGCAGTGGTGCCGGTATTTTCGCTGAGGACGATCGTTGTCGAGCCTTCCTGCGCCTCGATCCGGTATCCCGTGATGGTGCCCGTGCGTGGTTGTTCCCAGGAGAGCGTTGCGCTGGCATTGCCGGCCACCGCCACCAGGCCAACGGGCGCGGCGGGATCGAGGATCGGCGTCACCGGTGCGCTTGCCGCCGACCAGCCGCCGGTGCCAACGCCATTGATGGCCGCCACCTCGAACCGGTAGCCGCTGCTGCTCGTGAGATCGGTGACGGTGTAGGACGTGGCCGTCGAGAAGGTGTTGGCGGTCGCCACCGTCCAGGAAAATCCGCCGTCGGTGGAGTAGCGAATGGAATAGCCGGTGATCGCCGCGCCGCCCGTGTTGGTCGGGGCTGTCCAGGTGAGCGCCACCGACTCATAGCCGGCTTGCCCCTGCACGCCCGTGGGGACGCCCGGCACCTGGCTCGTGACGGTGCCTGTGTAGGTGCGGGTGGACGTGGCCACGGCATTCGGCTGCGCGGTGACCGTCACCGTGAATGAATAGTCGCCAGGGTGGGTCGGCGTTCCCGAGAGTTCGCCCGTGTCGCTCAGTGACAAGCCGGCAGGAAGCGAGCCGTGGGTGACGTCCCAGGTTGGCGTGAAAGATGCGTCGGGAAACGTCGCCACCAGCTGCTGCTGTGTGGCCGTGTCGGCCAGAAGAGGCCCGAGCGATGCCGTGTCTATGTGGACCCAGTCGATCGTCGCCGAGGCTGCAAAAATGTTGTAGCCGACGGAGGCCGTCGCGTTGGTCACCAAGGCCGGATCGGCATACGAGGATCCGCCGCCGCCGCCACCACCCGGCCCCCCTGTGCCGACGAGTCCGGCCTTGCCGTGGTCGCCGCCGGCGCCGCCCAAGTATCCACCTGCCCCTCCTCCACCTCCGCCGTCGGTGGTGAGGTCGCCCGCGCTTCCGCCGACCGTGGACTGTCCATTTGCAATCTGTCCGCCAGCCCCGCCTGATCCTGCGTTGTCGCCATTGCCCGAGGCGCCGTTGCCGGCCGGCCACACGCCGGCAGTGGCCGTGCCCGCGCCGCCGGTTCCTCCGTTACCTCCAGTCAGCGGGTCACCGCCGTTCGGATTGGTGCCGCCCGCCCCGCCGGAGCCACCCGCGACCATCACTCTCGTGCTCGGCAGATACCCACCGATACGGATGTCGGTCGCTCCACCGCCACCCCCGCCGGCACTGGCATCCTCGCTGCCGGTGCCGCCGCTCGCGCCGCCGTTGAAGCCGCCGGCCCCCGGTGAGCTTTTGCCGGTGGCATTCCCGCCGTTGCCGCCGACCCATACGAAGAGCGCGGTCGTGCCGGCAGGCCAGGTGAGTGTGCCCTGCACCTGAGCGGCTGGCATGTTGTATGTGGATGTCGAATCATCAGTCCCACCCAGGCCGCCGACCAGCGTGATCGAAGCGCTCTTCACGCCGGCGGGGATTTCCCAATCCTGCGGGCCGCCGGTGGGATTGAAGACCGCCTGACCAGCCGCGAGCATCGCGCGGCTCTCGAGCCGCTCAACTGCGAAGCGGTGGTGGCTGCGGCGCGTGCGGCTGCGGCCCGAGCGGCGCTGGAAGAGGCTGGAAAGGCCCATGGCTCGATGGAGGGGTGGGGCGGGGGACGGCGACCCCTCCATCATGGATCAGCCGTCGATATTTTCAACGATTTGGCGGCAGCCGATCAGCGTCGGCCACGGAAAATCGCCAGCGGCTCATAGATTCTGAATGTGAGCAGCACCTCGCTGGCCGAGAGGGACGACGTGTAAACCCCCGCCGGGCCGCCGGACAGCGAATCGACAAGCGGCGTCGAGCCGGTGTCGAGCGCGAAGAAACGGTAGCCGAGATCGATGGCGAGCCGGTCCGACGCATTCCAGATGAGTCCGCCGCCGGCCTGCCAGGCGAACTCAGCCACCCGGTCGTATCCCGAGGCATAGATCTGATCATCGACGGAGAGCCGGTATCCGCCGCCACCGATGCCGCCGCCGACATAGAAATCGGTTTGCTCGGTGATGGCAATGTCGCGCCAGAGGTTTGCCGTTACCGACCAGCCGTCGGCGGCCTGCACGTCGTAAAGGAATGGATCGCCGACGAGATCGGTCTGCCCCGCGAGCCGCGCCCGCTGCCGGCCTTCGATCTCAGTTCGCCATTGGCCGCTGCCGGCGGGAATCGCCAGGCCGAGCGCGCCGCCGCCGGTGAAGGCGCCGCCGGTCGCACTGCCGGTGTTGGCCGCGGGGGCCAGTGTGTTTTCGCCACCGCTCGTGAGCGTCATGAACGAGCCGCCCACGATGCCCGACACATACCAGCGTCGAGACTCAAGATCGGCGAAGGGGTCGGCGGCGCGGGCCGATGGCAGCGTTCCCGCAAAGGCTATGGCGACGGCCAAGAATCCGAGTAGCCTGAGCATCCGGTCCGTCCTCCCGCGTGTTGATGCGGAGGATATCGACCAGCGCGGTGGCGCCGGCCCGTTCGTGGATTCCGGGGCTATCAAAGGTTGCCCGGGCCCCGCCGCCGAGACGGAAGCCGTGGCAGAGTCTGACGCCTACGGGTAACCTTACGGCCATCGTCTCATTCGCTCCGGAGATCCCGCCATGAACGGCAACCGCCGCCATTTTCTCTCGTCATGTGCCACGGCCGCCGCCGCCACGGCCGCCACGCCTTATTTCTTCTCGACGCCGCGGACGCTGGCCGACGAGACGCAGGCAAAGAACGACCGGGTGGCCCTCGGCCTGATCGGCGCGGGCAGCATCGCGCAGGCCAACATGGGCGTGGCCAAGGACTGGATCGACGTCGTGGCGATCGCCGATGCCGATGCGAACCGCGCCGCCGAATCGAACGAGCGTTACAGCCAGGGCAAGGCCGCGGTCTACGACGACTACCGCAAGATCCTCGAGCGGAAGGACATCGACGTGATCCACGTCGCCACGCCCGACCACTGGCACACCAAGCCCGTCGTCGAGGCCATGCTCGCCGGCAAGGACGTCTACTGTGAAAAGCCGCTCACGCTCACGATCGACGAGGGCAAGCTGATCCGGAAGATCCAGAAAGAGACCGGTCGGATCGTGCAGGTGGGCACGCAGCAGCGGAGCGCGTTTTCCCTCTTCACGACGGCGATGGCGCTCGTCGCGGAAGGGCGGCTCGGCAGGATCAAGAGGGTGCAGGCGGCGATCGGCGCGCCACCGTCGAGCCCCGCGCTGCCCGTGGTGGCGGTGCCGAAGGGGCTCGATTGGGATCGCTGGCTGGGGCCGGCGCCGGTGGCCGATTATCGGTGGCTTCAAGGGCCGGCCGTCGTCGGCAAGGACGGCAAGGAGACGTTGCCCAAGCCGCAGACCAACTGCCACTACGAATTCCGCTGGTGGTATGAGTATTCCGGCGGCAAGCTCACCGACTGGGGCGCGCATCATGTGGATATCGCCACCTGGGCGCTCATGCTCAACGGCCAGAAGGCTTCGCCACTGGCGATCAGCGGCACCGCGAAGCATCCCGTGACGTTCAAGGATGGCGTGCCGGTCGAGAAGGACCGCTACAACACCGCGACGGAATTCCTCTTCACCGTCGATTTCCCCGAGGGCACGCAGATGGTGATCCGCCACGACACCGACAACGGCGTGCTGATCGAGGGGGACAAGGGGCGGATCTTCGTGAGCCGCGGCAAACTGGCGGGCGAGCCGGTCGAGGCCCTCAAGGACAACCCGCTACCCGAAGGTGCCCTCGCGAAGGTCTACAAGAACCTGCCGATGGAGCACAACGAGCGAAAGGCCCACTGGGCCAACTTCCTCTACTGCGCGAAGAACAAGAAGGAGCCGATCTCCGACGTTCACTCCCACATGAAGATGCTCAACATCTGCCACCTGGCTGGGATCAGCGCGCGGCTGGGCCGGTCGCTCAAGTGGGACGACGCAGCCGAGCAGATCGTCGGCGACGAAGAGGCCAACGCGATGCTCGCGCGGCCGTATCGCAAAGGCTACGAGATCGAGATGTAGGACAGGCTTCAGCCTGTCTGGGCGGAGAGTGGCAGGCTGAAGCCTACCCTACTTCAGCCCGCCGAATTGCCGGACGGCCTCGTAGGCCACGAGCGCGGCGCAATTCGCCACATTGAGGCTCCGCACCTGCGGCCGCGCCGGGATCGCGAGGTGCCGGCCCGGGTGGGCCGCCAGCAATTCGGGCGAGAGCCCCTTCGACTCGCTCCCAAACACGAGCACGTCGCCCCGCGAATAGGTCACGTCTGTGTACTGCCGCATCCCGCCCACCTCGTAGAGCCAGTTTGGCTGCCGGCCGATCGCCGCGAGCCTGGCGACGAGGTCCTCCCACGAATCGGCCACCTCCCATTCGAGCTCGTTCCAGTAATCGAGGCCGGCCCGCCGCAGGTAGTAGTCGTCGAGCTTGAAGCCGATCGGCTTCACGAGCCACATCTTCGCGCCGATCGCCACACAGGTCCGGCCGACGTTGCCGGCATTGGGCGGGATTTCCGGCTCGTGAAGGACGATATGAAGGAGCGGGTCATACCGCATGGGCGTATCCCCGGCGGGGTGGCGTCTGCTATTGTTTCTTTCGAGAAAAGTGTCACACGAGGTGCAGCCTTGGTCGAGATCAAGCGAAATCCCACGCGGCCCGTCAGGATCGGCAGCATCACGATCGGCGCCGGCCACCCGATCGCCGCGCAGAGCATGACCGCCACCCACACGCAGGACGTGGAGGCGACGCTCGCGCAGGTGGAAGACCTTCACCGGGCCGGCGCGGGCGTCGTCCGCATCGCCGTCGACTCGAAGAAAGACGCCGCCGCGCTCCCCGCGATCCGCGCCGGCACGCAGGCCAATCTCGCGATCGACCTGCAAGAGAACTATCGGCTCGCCCTGGAGGTCGCCCCCCATGTCGACAAGCTCCGCTACAACCCCGGTCATCTCTACCACCACGAGCCGACGAAGCCCTGGCAAGACAAGGTGAAGTTCATCGCCGACGTGGCCGCGGCCAACGATTGCGCCCTCCGCGTGGGCGTAAACTGCGGCAGCGTCGATCCCGCCAAGAAGGAGAAGTTCGCCGAGGATGATTCGCTCGGGCCGATGCTCGCGAGCGCCCTCGAACACTGCGAACTGCTCGACTCGATCGGCTTCACGCGTTACGTCGTCTCGCTCAAGGACTCCGACCCCAAGAAGGTGATCGAGGTCAACAAGCGGTTTGCCGAGGCGCGGCCCGACGTGGCGATCCATCTGGGCGTCACCGAGGCGGGCATGCCCCCCGACGGCATCATCAAGACGCGGATCGCGTTCGAGCAATTGATCTCGCGGGGCATCGGCGACACCGTGCGTGTGTCGCTCACGGTGCCCAATGCCGACAAGCCGCAGGAGATCGCCGCCGCCAACGCGATCCTCGCCGACATCGCCGCGGGCCGCGTCCGCAGCGTGGTCGACTACGGCCTCTCGTCGCTCAACATCATCTCCTGCCCGAGCTGCTCGCGGGTGGAGAACGAGGCCTTCATCGAGCTCGCCAAGCAGGTGAAGGAGATGACTTCCTACGCGAAGGAGCACGCCATCACGATCGCCGTGATGGGCTGCCGCGTGAACGGCCCGGGCGAGACCGACGACGCCGACCTCGGCCTCTGGTGCGGCCCGACGCACGTGAATCTCAAGAAACGCAGCGCCGAGCTCGGCGCCTTCCCCTACGACGCGATCCTGCCGAAGCTCCGCGAGGAGCTCGACAAGCTGATCGCCTCGCGAGCCTAAGGTCATGCAGCAGCTTCAGATCGTCGATCCATCCGCGAGCGCGTCGTGCGGCGCCGGCACCTCCGTGATGCCGTCCATCGCGCCGGTCGATCCGGCAACCTGCCGCGGCACGTTCGCCATGGTCAGCCTCGGCTGCCCGAAAAACCTCGTCGACACCGAACGCATGCTCGGCCTCCTGCGCGACGATGGCTGGCAGCTCGTGGGCGAGCCGGCGGGGTCGGACCTCGTGATCGTGAATACCTGCGCCTTCATCGACGCCTCGCGGGCCGAGTCGTATGCGGCGATCAACGAGATGCTCGACCTCAAGAAGGCCGGCCAGACGCGGGGCGTGATCGTGGCCGGATGCCTCGCCGAGCGGCAGAAGGACAAGCTCCTCGACGAACTGCCCGGCGTGGATGCCGTGATCGGCGTTTTCTCGCGAGACGAGGTGGCCCGGTCGGCGGAGCGGCTGATCGGCCGGCTGGGCGAGCAGCGGAGCATCTTTAAGCCGGCCCCCGCGCGGGCCCTCGACGATTCGGGCCGCATGCGGGTCACGCCGCGGCACATGGCCTACCTCAAGATCTCGGAGGGCTGCGACCGCACGTGCACGTTCTGCGCGATCCCGAAGATGCGGGGCAAGCACGCCACGAAGCCGATCGAGGAGGTGGTGCGCGAGGCGAAGGAGCTCGCCGCCGACGGCGTGAAGGAGCTCGTGATCGTCGCGCAAGACACGACCTACTACGGGATGGATCTCTACGGCGAGCCGCGGCTGGTCGAATTGCTCGCGGAGCTCGAGAAGATCGAGGGCTTCACCTGGATCCGGCTCATGTATCTCTATCCGATGTATTTCACCGACGAGCTGATCGACGCGATCGCCGCCAGCAAGAAGATCATTCCCTACCTCGACATGCCGCTCCAGCACGCGAGCGACCCCGTGCTCAAGCGGATGCAAAGGCGGGTGGCGAAGCAGCCCACGGAAGCATTGCTCGAAAAGCTCCGCGCTCGGATCCCGAACCTCGTGCTGCGGACCACGTTCATCACGGGCTTTCCCGGCGAGACGCGGGAGCAGTTCGAGGAGATGCTCGACTTCGTGCGGCGGTGGCGGTTCGAGCGGGCGGGCGTCTTCACCTATTCGCTCGAGCCTGACACGCCGGCGGCGAAGCTCGACGGCCACATGGACGAAGCCGAGAAGGTGGCCCGCCGCGACGAGCTCATGCGGGAGCAGCAGAAAATCGCCCACGAGCACAGCCGGGCGCAGGTGGGGAAGGTGCTCGACGTGATCATCGATCGCCAGAGCGAGGAGCGGGAGGACGTCTGGATCGGCCGCACGTATGCCGACGCCCCCGACATCGACTGCGTGGTTTACGTCACGGCCCCCGGCAGCTCGGCCAAGCAGCCGCTCACCGGGAAGATCATCCCGGTCGAGATCGTCGCCTCGAGCGGCTACGACCTCGCCGGCGTTCCGGTGTAGGGAGAAAAAAGGTGTCAGGACTCTTTTCCGGCCGAAGCGGGCCGGGCCCTAAAAACCGTCAGCAGGAAAAGAGTCCTGACACCTTTTTTTACGATCGCGTCTGGACCGTGCCGAACATCCTCTCGGCGGCGCGGTTTCTGCTCGCGCTCGTGCTCTTCGCCGCGATCGAGCGGGAGGCATGGGGGGCGTCGTTCTGGCTCTTCCTCGTCGCCGCCTCGACCGACTGGGTCGATGGCTGGTGGGCGCGGCGGTTCAACCAGGTGAGCCGGCTCGGCAGGATCTTTGATCCGCTCGTGGATAAGGTGATCGTGTGCGGCGCGTTTGTCTTGCTCGCGGGCCGCGGCGGGGCGTCTGCCATCCTGCCCTGGATGGCGGTCGTGGTGGTCGTGCGCGAATTGGTCGTGACCGCCGTCCGCGCCGAGATGGAGCGGACCGGCCACGATTTTTCGGCGGGGCCGGCGGGCAAGCTGAAGATGGTGCTGCAGTGCCTCGCGATCGCGCTCGAGCTGGCGGCGCGGGCCTGGCCGGAGGCATCGCTCGGCGGGCTGGGAGTGGCCGAGGTCGCCAGGGGCGTGGCGTGGGCCGCCGTCCTGACGACGATCTACTCGGGGCTCGAGTATCTCGTGGCCGCCCGCGTGCTCGTCACCGGGGCAGGGCGGTGAGGCGCGTGATGCGGCCGATGAGAGACCTCGACGTGGAAGACAGCCTCGAGCCGGTGCCCTGGGGCGGGATCGACGTGGCGATCCTCGTCTACCTCTGGCTCTGCTGTCAGATGCTCTCCTCGTTGCTCGCGGCCAAGCCGATGACCGTCGGCGACCAGCTCGTCGGCGGAGCAGTGGCCATGGCGTCGGCCACGAGCCTCGGGCTGGCCTATCTGCTCCGCCGCGGCGCGTCGTGGCGGGCGCTGGGGCTTTCGTTCAGCGATCTCTTCGCGCACGTGCGGCTCGGGGCCGTGGCCTGCGCGCTCGCCATCGTGCCGCTGCTCGGCTGCGCGGGACTGCTCGACAGGCTCGTGCCCTACAGGCATCCGATCATCGACTTTCTGCTCGAGCACCGCAGCCCGCTGGCGATCCTGGCCGTGGGGCTGGCGGCGGTCGTGGTGGCGCCGGTGGCGGAGGAGTTTTTCTTTCGACGCGTCCTGCAAGGCTGGTTCGAGAAGGTCTGGGGGCCGTGGCCGGCGATCCTCGCCTCGGCGGTGCTCTTCGGGCTGGCTCACCTTGGCCACGGCCTCGGCTGGATTCCGCTGGTGGGCTTCGGGGTCGTGGCCGGCTATCTCGTCCGCCAGACCGGCTCGATCCTCCCGGCCATCGTCCTCCACGCCCTCTTCAATGCCACGAGTCTCTTTCTCGTGATCTGGCAGACCACGCCGGCCCCGGCCCCCTGAGCTCAACTGCGCGGTGGCGTGAAACCGATCTGGTGTGCAGGGCGGGGTTTTGGCAGCATTCGCCCCGTCCGCAGCCGCCTTCCCGAGAGCCTCGCCCCCGTGTCTCGACCGCTCGCCACCCGCCTTGCCGACGCCGCCGTGTATGCCGCCGTGCGCGTCGCCATCTGCGTGCTGCAGAGCCTGCCGCGGAGCACCTGCGAGCGTGTGGCGCGGAGCTGGTCCGACTTCCTCGCCAACCGGGTGAAGATCCGCCGCCGCGTCGTCCGCGACAACCTGCGGCTCGCCTTCCCCGACTGGTCGAACGAGCAGTGCCGCGATGTGGCGCGGGGCATGTGGGAGCACCTGCTCCTGATGGTGATCGAGATCGCCCACGCGCCGCGGGTGATCCAGAAGACCACCTGGCGGCGGCACCTGCGGATCGAAGGCATGGAGCAGCTGGTGCGGACGCTCTGGCTCGATCGGCCGAAGGTGATCCTCTCCGGCCACTTCGGCAACTTCGAACTCGCCGCCTATCTCTTCGGCGTCTTCGGTTTCCGGATCTTCTCGGTGGCCCGCGAGCTCGACAACCCGCTGCTCGACGAATTCGTGACGAAGTTTCGCGAGTCGCGCGGGCAGCGGATCCTGCCCAAGAAGGGGAGCGCCCCGGACGTGGCCATCGTGCTCGAAGAAAATGGCGCGATCGGCCTGCTCGGCGATCAGGCCGCCGGCCCGCGCGGCTGCTGGGTGGAATTCTTCGGCCAGCCGGCGAGCGTGCACAAGGCGATCGGCGTCTTCGCCCTCTCCTCGAACGCCCCGATCCTCGTCTGCTCCGCCACGCGGCGTGAAGGAAGGCTCTTCGACTACGACCTGCGGCTCGAGGGCGTGGCCGATCCCGCGGCCGGCGCGGAGGAGACAGCCGGCCTTACGGCCGTCTCGCAGTGGTACACCAGCCTGCTCGAGCGGGCGATCCGCCGGGCGCCCGCGCAATACTGGTGGGTGCACCGCCGATGGCGGGGAACTCCTGCAGCGGCTAAAGTGAGCCGCACCGCCGCCTGATTTTCGGGCCGCGGTCCCTGCCGCCTGCCCGCCCATGCCCGACTGGATCCGCATCGCCGACGCCTCCGAATGCCCGCCGGGCGGCAGCATCGAGCGGGTGGTCGATGGCCGCATGGTCGCGCTCTGCAATGTCGATGGCGCGTGGCACGCGATCGACGGGCTCTGTCCGCATCAGGGTGGGCCGCTCGGCACGGGTCGTCTCTGCGGCACGACGCTCACCTGCCCCTGGCACGGCTGGCAGTTCGACGTGGCCACCGGCAAGCACAAGCTTTCCGCGACCGTCCGCCAGGCGGTGCACGAGGTGCGCGAGGAGGGGGGCGCGGTGTTCGTGAGGCTCAGCGTTGCCGATGGCCACGAGGCGGAGGCCGCGACGTGATCGAGATCCGCTGCTTTCGCAACGACGATCCACCGCGACTGGCCGATGTCTGGCGGTCGGCCGACCTCGGGCCCGCCGCGATGCAGCCGATGACGTCGGCGCTGCTCGAGGCCTGCGTCTTCTCCAAGCCCTATTTCGAACGCGAGGGGCTGATCGTGGCGATGGATGGCGATCGAGCGGTGGGCTTCGCGCATGCGGCGTTTGGCCCCAACAAGGATCGCTCCGCGGTCGAGCGGCGCGTCGGCACCACGCTCCTCGTCGCGGTGGTGCCGCACGAACGCCAGGAGTGGATCGGCGACGAGCTGCTCAAGCGGTGCGAAGACTACCTGCGGCGGCGTGGGGCGGAGGTGCTGCTCGGGGGTGGATCGTTCGAGCTGCGAAGCTTTTACCTCGGGCTCTACGGCGGCTCCGACCTGCCGGGTGTGCTCGATTCGTCGGCGTTGATGCGGGGCGTCTTCGAGCGGGCAGGCTACGAGGTGGCCGACCAGATCGCCGTGCTGCGCCGGAGCCTCGCGGGCTTTCGGCCGCCGGTCAACCGGCTCCAGCTCGCGATTCGCCGCACCACGGTGCTCCGCGTGATCGACGAGCCCACCCGCCGGAATTGGTGGGAAGCCGCGACGACCACGGGGATCGCGCTGCGGCGTTACGAGCTTCGCAATCATGCCGAGGAGGTGCTCGGCAGCGCGTCGTTTTGGGACATGCAGCCGCTCGCCGCGGCATGGGGCGTGCAGGCGGCGGGGCTGATGGAGGTGGCGATCGAGGGGGAGCGTCGGCGGCAGGGGCTCGCCCACTATCTCGTGGCCGAGGCAATGCACGACCTCGAGCAGGAGGGGGTGACGATCGTCGAAACCCATGCCTCGCGATCGAACACGCCGGCCATGAAGCTCTTCGAGAAGCTCGGGTTCGAGGTCGCCGAATTCGGCACGCTCTACCGCAAGCCATAAGCCCGTTTGGCGGGACTATTGAGGTCAGCATGGATGCCCGCGAGCCCGCTCACACATCGTCCGCCGCGGCTCGCTGCGTGCTCTGGGTTGGCGCGCCGACCGGCGCGGAACTGGGCCTCGCGCACCGCTGGCTCGCGGATCGCGCGGCGGTGATCGTGGCCGAGACGCCCTCCGCGGCGCCGGCGGCAATCGAAGCGGCCGGACGGGGGCTTCCCGTGCTCGCCGTCTTTGCGACCGACCGGCCCGGCCGATTCTCGCTCGACGACGTGCTCGTGGTCGCGCGAGAGTGGCCGCTGGCCGCGCTCGTGTCGGTGGCCGCGAGCCTGGCCGATGGCAGGCGGCGGAGCGGGCCCCCGCTGCCGGGCGTCGAGGAGGTGGCCTGGCATGAACTGCCCGGCCGGCTCGAACGCTGGTTTGCCGATCTCGCGGCCGGTCGCCCGGGTCTTCTGGGACTGCCCGCAACGTCGCGCCGCGAGGAGCGGATCCTGGCGGCCACTGACAGCCTGCGGGATGCGCGGGCCGCGACGGAGCCGCTGCCGGTCTCGGTGGCCGCCGCCCGCAGCGACGATCTCGAGGGGCTCGTCGATCTGATCTCGCTCTCCGGCAGGCGGATCGCCCGGCGAACCCGCGGCCGTCCGCCGCTCGACGAGCCGGCCAAGCTCCTTGTCTGGGACGTGGGCTGCCTCGGCGAGGAAGACATCGCCTGGCTGCGGATGCTCGTCGCGAATCGGCCCGACCTGGCCGTCGTGCTGCTCGAATCGTTCCCCCGGGGCGACGCCACGGAGGCGGCCCTCGAGGCTGGGGCCAGGGCCGTGCTTGGCCGGCCCGTCACGCTCGAATCGCTCGAGGGCACGCTTGCCAGGCTCGAGTCGACGCTGCCGGTGGCGGAAATGCGCGGCCGCGACTGACCTTGGCCCCGCGGGCGGGCGTCGCTAGCATCCCGCCGCATGCATCGCCAGCCAATGCCCCTCCGCCTGAGAGTGAATCTGCTCGTCGCCTTGGCCACGTGTTTCGTCGGCGGCTGCGCCCATCTGGCGATCAGCGCGGCGGGCACGAAGAGCGGCGACCTTCCCGAACGCTCGGAGGTGATCGCCGGCCAGCTCGTGATCCATTCCGATTTTCCGATCGCCGGCCAGCACAGGCTCGTCCGCGATCTCGAAACGCTCCGCACAGACGTCAGCCAGGAACTCGGCCTGCCGGTCTCCGACGAGCCGGTGCACCTTTATCTCTTCGAAGACACCGCCCGCTACGACGCCTTCACGGCGAAGCATTTCCCGAATTTCCCGGTCCGCCGGGCGTTTTTCGTGGAAACCGACACGACGCTCTCGGTCTTCGCCCCCTGGCAGGACCGCATCGCCGAAGACCTGCGGCACGAAACAACGCATGGCTACATCCATGCCGTCGTGCCGACGGTGCCGCTCTGGCTCGACGAGGGAATCGCCGAATACTTCGAGTTGCCCCGCGGGGAGCAGGGTGCCCATCGCGACCACATCGCCCACCTGACGGGCAGGATCCTTGAAGGCACCTGGCGGATCGACATGGCCCGGCTCGAATCGCTCCAGTCGGCGGGCGAACTCTCGCAGGATCACTACGCCGAGGCCTGGTGCTGGGTGCACTGGCTGCTCCGCACGACGCCCGCCCGGCGCAAGCTGCTCGAGGAATATCTCGACGACCTGCGGCGCGACGGCCAAACGGCCCCGCTTTCCGTGCGTCTGGTGCGGCTCGAAGGCTCCTCCGCCGCGTGCGTCGCGTCGGTCCGCGAACACCTCGAAAGCCTCGCGGCACCCAAGTAGACCGCTTCGTCCCGAAGCGGATCTCAAACGGCGCCGCACCGGCTCGGGGGCGGCAGAAGGTTCCTCGCGGTGTCCCTCGCGGACTCGGTCCAAAAGCTCGTCACGCTTCCGCCGACCCCCTCGCCTACGTCTTCTCGCAAGCCTGGCAAGACGGGTCGACTTGCGAAAGAACTTTTTGGGCTTGACCCATTTTTCTGGAAAAAACGTGGCGAACGCGGCATTGACCGCCTTTCACGTCCGCGCACAATTTCGCTCCAACCGCGTTCAAGGATGAATGCGGATCGTGGTTGATGCGAGGCAGGAGGCCCGTCATGTTCGAAGCAATGGACGATGATTCGTGCTGGTCTGATTTTCAGCACGAGCCGCTGCGAGAGCCGGAGATGCATGTCCGGCGTGGCCGCGGCGTCCGCCTCTCGGAACTCCTGCCCACCACGCGGTTCGTCGCCTGCGACGACATCCTCGCGACCGGCTGCCACGACGATCCCGATGCCTGCGGGCCCGGCGACGTGTTCGTGGCGCGGCTCACCGACCTCGGTGACGGCCACGAATTGGTCGCTCGGGCGATCGCCCGGGGCGTGAGCGGCATCGTAGCGGAACGGATCATTCCCACATTTGGCACGCCGCTGTGCATCGTTCCAGACAGTGCCTGGGCCCTCGCCCGGCTGACGCAATCGCTGGCGGGCGATCCCTCCGGCGGCATGCGGGTGATCGCGATCACCGGCACCAGCGGCAAGACGACCACGGCCTGGCTCGCCGCCGCCGTGCTTTCGGAGGCCGGCCTCCGCGTGGGCGTGCTTTCCGATCTCGGCTGCCTCGACGCCGATTCCACCGAGCCCGTCGTCGCCGACCTCGAGGAGCCACGGGTGCTCGCCGCCTGGCTCAAAAGGCTGGCCGCGAGCGGCTGCACGCACGCGGTGGTGGAGGTGTCGAGCCGGATGCTCGCCCGCCACGCCCTCGCCGGCATGGCCTGCGACACCGTCGTGGTGACGAATCTCGCCACGGCGCACCTCGAAGACCACGGCTCCGTCGATGCCTACCACGAGATCAAGGCGCGGATCCTCGACAGCCTCGGCCCGCACGGCTGCCTCATCGCCAACGTCGATGACGAGCGCGTGGAGTGGCTCGCCGCCCGCCACGGAGGGCCGCGGATTACGACGGCCTTGAAGCACGACGCCGATCTCACGGCGATCCCCGTCGAGCGCAGCCTCCACGGGCAGATGGTGCTCCTGCGGTCGGGCGGTCACGTGGCGCCCGTCACGCTCTCGACGCCGGTGACTTCGTTTGCCCGCGACGCGCTCTTTGCCGCGGCCGTCGGACAACGGTATCGGGTGCCGCTCGAACGCATCGCCCGCGGCCTCGAGGCTGCCGGCAGCGTGTCGGGCCGGCTCGAGCGGATCGATCGCGGGCAGGACGCGGCCGTCTTCCTCGATCGGCCGACGAGCGGCCATGCCCTCGCCACGACGCTCGCGAGCCTGCGGCGGCTCACGCCGGGGCGGCTCGTGCTCGTCGCGGAGGAGTCGTTCGCCGAACGGATCGACGCGGGCCGGTTCGCCCGCCGGGCCTCGCGATGGTGCGATGAGGCCGTTGTCGTGCCGGCCTCCGTCCTCGATCAGGATGCCGGCAACGAGGCCGTGGCCGCCTACGCCCGGCTCGACCGCCTGCTCTCCTCGCTCGACGGCCGGGATTGCGTCGTCGTTGTCGGCGAAGGGCTCCGCCGGCAGGGCGATCCGGGCGATCCCGGCGAGCCGCAGGCGTCGCTTGCCGCGCTCGTGGACGGCTGGCTGCAGCTGGCGCATCCGCCTGTCTGGGGCCGCCGCCACGCTGCCTGATGCGGTCCTTGAAGCACCGGTTCTCCCCGCCCGTGGCCGGCGGCTTGCGCCGCATTGCCGCTTTCAGGCCGGCTTGGGCAGAATAGGCGGATCATTTATTCCCCCGGCAAGAGCGTGAGCGAGCGATGACCAAGGGTTCGAAACCGGCTGCCAGCACCCCGTTCGACGATCTCGGCCTCGCGGTCGCGTGCCGCGAGCCTCTTTCGCATCACACCTGGCTGGGGATTGGCGGCGAAGCGGCCTTCTTCTGCGAGCCGGTCGATGCCGAGGCCCTGTCGCGGGTCGTGAAGCGGTGCCACGAGCGTGGCATTCCGCTCCGCGTGATCGGCGGCGGCTCCAACATCCTCATTCCCGCGACGGGCTTCGCCGGCATGGTCGTGCGGCTCTCCGCGCCGGCCTTCTCCGCGATCGAGGTGAAGAAGCCGGCAGTGATCGCCGGCGCGGGTGCGAAGCTCGTGCACCTCGTGTCGGCGGCCGTGCAGGCGGGGCTTTCCGGTCTCGAGACGCTCGTGGGAGTTCCCGGGACGGTGGGCGGCGCCCTCATCGGCAATGCCGGTGGGCATGGCGGCGACATCGGCGAGCGGGTGCGCGAGGTGAGCGTGATGCTGCCGACGGGCGAGATCGACGTGCGGAGCGGCGGGCGGCTCGCCTTCGGGTCGCGCTGGAGCAACCTCGACGACGGCATCGTCATCGGCTGCCGGATCGAACTCGACGAGGAGAGCCCGGAATCGCTCACGAAGCGGATGCAGAAGGAATGGATCGTGGAGCGGTCGGAGCAGCCGCTCGGCACGAGGGCGGTCGCGGTGATGTTCAAGGATCCGCACGGCACGAGCGCTGAATCGCTCGTGGCCCAGGCGGGCGCCCGCGACCTGCGGGTGGGCGAGGCCTCGGTCTACGCCACGCATGCCAATTACGTCGTCGCCGCACCGGGCTGCACGAGCGACGATGTCCGCGGCCTGATCGAACTGGTGCGCGGCCGCGTGCGCGAGAAACTCGGCGTCGAGCTCACGCCGCAGATCGAAATGTGGTGAAGCCGTCGATGAGCGGATACTCACGGCGCAAGCCGCCCACCATCGAGCCCACCCCGGCCGGCGGCCGATTCGCCGACTTCCTCTCGGCCCGGCGGTCCGGCCTCGGCGCGGTGGCCGTGGTGCTCGCCTCGCTTGTCGCCGCCGCCTTGCTCTGGTCGCGGATCAGCGACGTCGTCATCTGGCGCGACGACGCGATCCTCCGGCCCGAGATGGTGGAACTCCGGGGCGTGGCCCCGTGGGTGAAGAGCGACATCAAGACGGAGGCGCTGCGGACCGCGAGCCTCGATGGCGGCGTGCCGATCGGCGATCCCGAACTGCCGAACCGGCTCGCCCGGGCGTTCGACACGCATCCCTGGGTGAAGCAGGTGGTGAGCGTGAAGCCGCGGCATCCGGCCGCCGCCGTGGTGGAGGTGCTCTGCCGCGAGCCCGTTGCGATGGTGAGTGTGAAGGGGGGACTCTTGGCGGTGGATGCCGAAGGGGTCGTGCTGCCGAGCGGCGACTTCACCCCCGAAGCGGCCGCGGAATATCCGCGGGTCACGGGAATTGAATCGAGCCCGCAGGGGCCGGAGGGCTCCGCCTGGGGCGATACGGCGGTCGAAGAGGCGGCGGCAGTGGCGGTGGTCATCGGGCCGGAGTGGAAGTCGCTCGGGCTCGTCGATTGCCGGCCGAAGGCGATCTCCGGCGCAAGGGCCTGGGAGCTCGTCGGCCCCGACGGTCAGGTGATCCTCTTCGGCTCGGCACCGGGCCAGGAACGCGAAGGCGAACCGTCGGCAGCAGCGAAGGTCGCGCGGCTCAAGAGCCTCCAAGGCAAGCCGCTCCCCGCGGAAGGCATCGACCTTTCGGCCCCGTAACGCGCCGGCTCGGGGGCGGCAGAAGTCGAGTCGCGGTGGCCCTCGAAGACTCGGTCCAAATGCTCCTCGAGCTTCCGCCGACCCCCTCGCCTTCGTCCACAGGTGCGTTTAGACAACGAGCCTGCGCACGGCCTGGAATTGCGGGTGCTCGGCCGTGCGGCACCATTCGAAGAGGATCGCCTCGGTCGTCGTCAAAATCGCGCCCGCCCCCTCGAGCCGCCGCAATGCCACCTCGTGGTCGAGCGTGTGCCGCGAGGCGACGGCGTCCACCGCGATGAAGACGGCGAGGCCCCGCGCCAGGAGATCGAACGCGGTCTGGGCGATGCAGACGTGCGTCTCGAGACCGCAGAGCACCACCGACTCGACCGCCGGCGGCGCGGGATCGTCCACGGCCGCGGCGAACGGCCCGCAGCCGCAGGAGCTGAACGACATCTTCGCGACGGCCGGTGGCAAGACCGCTGCCAGCGCCGCGGGCGTGGGACCGAGCCCCTTGGGATACTGCTCGGTGAGCACCGCCCTGACACCGAGGATCCGCGCCGCCTCCGCGAGCCGGGCCGCTCGCGCGACCACGAAATCCGCAGCCGGCACGGCGGCGATGAGCCGTTCCTGGATGTCGATGACGCCGAGAAGTGTCGTGGCGGGAAGCATGCGCATGAGCAGTGGCCCGGTGATTGGTGGGCCGGCAGTCTATCCAAATCAGCTCGGGCCGGGGTAGGTTTCCACGTCATGACGCGCGACCGCCTTTCCATTTCCACGCACCGGCTCGACTCCCAGCGGATGCTCGTGGCCGACATCGTCCGCCTGTCGCGGCGCATTCCGATCTTCCCGGTCGATCGCGTGATGCAGCTCGGCGAGGTGGAGCGGCTGCGGCGGGCGGCCGCCACGCGGATCGGCTGGGCGGCGATTTTCCTCAAGGCATATGCAATCGTGGCCCGCGATCGGCCGGCGCTCCGGAGCTGGCACGTGCCGGGGCTCCTGCGGCGGCCGCGCTGGGCGACGAGCCCGGTGAGCGTGGCGTCGCTCGCGCTCAGTCGGCCGCGTGGCGACGAAACGAACCCGGCCGACCGGGCGCTCGATCCCGAGGCGATCTACTGGGCGCGAATCCGCGAGCCCGACGGGATGTCGCTCGCGGCGCTTCAGGCCGAGATCACGCGGTTTGCCACGGCGCCGATCGACGAAACCTTCAGACGGCAGCTCGAGTTGGCGATGGTGCCGCGGCTGTTGCGACGGATCGTGCTGCGGTGGAACCTGCGGTCGACGTCGCCCAAGCGAGCGCTGCGGATCGGCACGTTCAGCCTTTCGACGCTGGCAGGGGAGGGCTGTTCCAATCGGATGCACCCCACGTTTCTCACGACGAGCCTCAGCTACTCCCCGCTCGACGAGGCGGGCCGCATGACCGTCACGCTCCTGGCCGATCACCGGCTGCTCGATGGCGTGCCCGTCGCGCGGGCGTTGGCGGCCCTGGAGCAGACGCTTACGGGCGAGATTGCGGCGGAACTCGAGTCGCTCGCGGCGAGAGCGCCGCGATGACGGTGTCATAGGCGGCCGAGCGGCTCGTGAACGAAAGCGTGCGGGCCGTCTCGGAATCGATCCCGATCGCGATGTCGAGCCGTTCTTCGGGCAGCGCTCGGGCGATCCGCCCCGGCCATTCCACGAACGCCCAGGTGCGGCTGCCCTCGCGGGGGAGAATCGCATCTTCCCAGCCGAGCTCGTGGAGCTCCGACTCGTCGGCGAGCCGATACATGTCGGCGTGGACGAGCCGCAGCGGCAGGCCGCCCGCCGGCGCGGCCGCCGCATGCAGGTGGATCAGGCCGAACGTGGGGCTCACCACCTCGGCCGGATCGATGCCGGCCGCCGCCGCGATGGCCTTCACGAACGTCGTCTTGCCGGCGCCGAGGTCTCCTTCGAGCGTGACGAAGGCCTCGCGGGGCAGGGCGGCGACGAGGTCGGCCGCGACGCCGGCGAGCGCGGCTTCGTCGGCGATCCTGACGTCGAGGCGGCCGGGGGAATCAGGAGTCGAAGTCATGGAGAAACCCCTGCGGCTCGAGTGACCGGCGGCTGCCGTCGGCCGCGATGGCCACGAGCCCGCTCCCGGCCTCGACCGCGCCGATGACCGTGATCGGCAGGCCCAGCGACGGCGACGCGGCGGCTGCGACGAGCGTCCGCGCCGCATCGGGCGGCATCGCCATGATCAATTCGAAATCCTCGCCGTCGGTGAGCGCATGGTCGAGCGGGCTTTTGCCGTCGCCCGGCTGGCGGCTCATCGTCAAGGCGTCGGGATGGATCGGCACGTCAGCGAGCCGCACCACGCCGCGAGTGCCGCTCGCCGCCATCATCCGGCCGAGGTCGAGCGAAAGGCCGTCGCTGCAATCGATCGCGGCGTGGACGGTGAACTGCTCGGCGATGAACTGCGCCTCGCGGCACCGCGGCTCGACGGCGAGGTGCCGCCCCAGCAGGCTGCCCCCGAACGCTCCCGTGACGACGATGAGATCGCCGGGCCGTGCGTTATCACGCCGCCAGGATTTTCCGGGGAGCACGCTGCCGATCGCCGTCGTGCTGATGACGAGCGGTCCATCCCAGGCATTGGTGTCGCCGCCGGCCAGCGTGACGCCGTGCCGGGCGGCCAGCGCCCCGACCCCCTCGAGCAGCCCGCGGCCAATCTGGTCGCCGCCGCGCCGTGGCAGCGAGACGGCCACGAACGCGGCTTCGGGTCGGGCCCCCATCGCTGCGAGGTCGCTCAGGCTCACGCCGAGCGCCTTGTGGCCGATCGCCTGCGGCGGGCAGTCGGGGCCGAGGATGAAGTCGGTGCCCTCCATCAGCATGTCGACCGTGACGACCGTGCGCTGCATCGCCGGCGGCCTCAAGACGGCCGCATCGTCGCCCGGCGGCACCTCCAGCCGGGCGTCGGCCGGAATGCGGGAGATGAGCCAATTTACGAAGTCGGTTTCCACGGGGAGCAGTGTACTACGGCATACCATCGCTACGCGGGAATCGTGTCGCCCCTAATCCAAAAGCCCCCGGCGGAAGCCGGTGGGGTGACGCGTGGCGATCACGAGCGGGGCATTTGGGCAAATGCCCGGATGGTGACGGATCGCGTCATCCCGCAGTGGGGCGAAGGCTTCACCTATTGGGGACCGGCCTGACCCGCTCTTCTTCGCGCATACCAGTCCGTCCACCGCGCGAACGACTGCTCGCTTTCGCCAGAAGCTTGCCCCTGCAGGATGTTTTCCAAGCTTATGTCTTCGTCAAGCTCCGGCCAGTGAATACCCAGGCCGCGGCCGATGAGTTGATGCACCTGTCGGTCCGCCGGAAGGCCGTGCGCCAGCCGCGGATACCAGGCGAGAGGCACATGCACCGACCTGCCGTCAGACAGGAATACGGCGATCTCGTTGCCGGTAACCTCAACCCGCTGAATCACTGCCGTGTTCGTCGCCGTCGAAAAACTCATGCCATCGCTCCAAGAAATTCGCCGAATGATCCTGCGCCAAGCGGCCCACCGCCCGCAATTCTGCAGCCTGAAAGCCGCTGCTGGTCGCGAGCCGGCACGGCGTCAGCCAAAACTTGCACTCAGCATCATCCCTTTGAACATGAACGTGTGGCGGTTCACCGCCGTCACCGGCGAAGAAAAAGAACCGGTATGGACCCGTCCGAAGCACCGTCGGCATTGAATCTTACCCGAATCGCCGTGAAAGGGATGCGGGCGAAGTGTGTACGCACGTATACACATTCGTCAATGGTGCGAATTGCGGAAGCGGGCGGCCCCTCCCGAAGCCCCAGGCGGGAGCCGGTGGGGTGACGCGGGGCGATCGTGAACGGCGCGGTTGGGCAAATGACCGAATGGTGATGGCGGGCGTCATCCCACTCGCTTCCGCGAGGGGCTTTTGGGCGGGATAGCCACGCATATCAGGCGGCGTGGGTTTCCCGGGCATGCGTCATGTCGCGGTCGGTCACGCCACGCACGTCTGCGAACTCCAGCGTTTCGACGGCCTGGGTGTGCCCGTCGAGCGAGACAAATTCGACCTCGAAGGCGGCCCGATCCGAGTAGACGTGAACGATCGTGCCGACATCCCCCGCAACAAGACCCGCACGCGGAAGATCCTTCAGCAATACGACCCGATCATGCTCGTTCATCATCGCGCTCCTCCGCTGGATAGGCCGTCACGAGTCGCGGAACATCGGTGTCGGCGTCGATGATCCAGATCGTTCTCACTGTGGCCCTGCCACTCCGCGGAACGTTCATGACGCCATCGATAATATACTTCACACCGTGATTGGTCGCCGCAACGGCCCGAATCCGCCCTGTGAGGGCGACGGCCGCGAGTGCCTGCCGTAAGACTCGCCAGTCCGCCGGGCGATATCCCATCGCCGTGAAGAAGGCTGCCTTGCTTGCCCCATCCGGATGGCTGGAATTGAGCAGGTACCCCAGGACTTTCGTCTCGGAAATCTCCGCACGACTTGCATTCGGCAGGACGTTCATCGATTTCTAGGAAAGTGTACGCCTGTATATACCTTTGTCAATGGTGCGAATGGCGGAAGCGGGCAGCCCCTCCCGAAGCCCCCGGCGGGAACCGGTGGGGTGACGCGCGGCGATTACGAGCGGGG
Organism: Pirellulales bacterium; assembly: GCA_044342075.1. Lineage (GTDB taxonomy): Bacteria > Planctomycetota > Planctomycetia > Pirellulales > UBA1268 > RGVT01. The sequence goes on along the minus strand of JBIIQM010000027.1, from coordinate 1,979 downwards.
TTTTTTAGGGATAGAGGCTCGCCGCGGGGATCGGCTGCCGCGGCTGGAGCGGTGTTGACCACTCGAGCGTGATGCCGCCGCCCTCTTGGCCATTCGTGGAGGTGGCCTCGATCGGCATGCGGCGGCGCAGCAGCTTGATCGGCTTGCCGGCGATCTCCTCACGCGTGGGCTTTGCCTCTTTCTGCTCGAGCACCGGCGACCGGTTGACTAGCAGCGTCAGCGTGCCGTCGGCGGTGGCGGTGAACGTGTGCGGCAGGCCCGCGTCGTCGTAGTCTTTGCCGTCCACGACGAACTTGTCCACATACACCCACGAATCGCTCGAAGCCTTGTTGCGCGGCTTTCCATGCCAGCCCACGACCGTGACGCTCACCTCGTGGTCGCCGTCCGGCAGGCCGTCCTTCTCGAAGAGTACGGCGTCGCGGTTCACCTCCGCGCTGTAGCAATCAAACTGCGGCTGGGCCTGACCATCGAGGGCGATGTCGGCAAAGCCGCAGTTCGGGCCGGTCTTGCCCACGACGCGGATCGACGTGCCGCCAAAGCGGAAGACGACGCGGGCGTTGTTGTCGCGAGACCCACGCGTGGCGCCGTCGAAGGACTCCTTGTCGGCTTGGGCTGACCACGGCCCCTTATAGGCAGGGCCGTATGCCGGCAGCAGCGAGCCGGTCCAGCGGATGCCGGCGGGCGCAGGCTTCTTCTCGCTCCACGCCACGTCGATGCCTGGCGTCACCACCACCGTGCGCGGCTTCGTCAGCGTGGCATCCTCGAACGCGACGGCCGTCAGGCCCTGGCCGGTGTGCGCGGCCGCGGGCTTCTCGATCCGAATCGTGCCCGACTGCCGCTGCCAGCCGTTCCAGCCGGAGACGCGGTAGACCCGCATCTCGTTTTCCCAGTTGCCGAAGAAGAGCACGTCGCCGTCGGGCAGCGTCGCCACGGAGGCGTGGCAAAACTCGCCGCCGAGCTGATACCAGTGCTTCGCGATGCCGTCGAGCTCAATGGTATCCATCAGCCCGCCCGCAAAGAGGCCGTCAGCGTCCCAGACATACGACAGATTGCCGTAGAGTTTCTGCGTGTTTGACCCGCCATCGTTGTCGATGGCGATGACACACCCGTGGGCCATGCCGGCGATGCCACGCAGATGCGTGCGGACTTCTCCGGGTGCTGCAAAGCCCTTGCCGAGCTGCCCCACCGTCCACTGCGCGGTCCCGTCTGCCGACCACTTCTGCATGAAGGAGTCGTCGTAGTCACACCAACTGCGTGTCCAGTCGTTCAAGGCCGCATAGAGGCTGCCGCTCGTCGGATCCTGCCCCATGAAGACCGACCAGCGGGCGTCGGCGAAGTGGTTGGGATCAAACCGCTGCGGCATCGCGGCAAAACGCTCTCCCTGCGGCATCGTCCCGTAGATCGGGCTGCCCGCGTCGTTCCAACTGGTCACGGCGAAGCGGTTGACCCAGCGGCTCTTGCTGTCGCCGGTCGCCATGAAGCAACTGAAGTCGGCGGCAGTGTGGGGCTCCCAACTGTTGGGAATGCCCTTGTCGTAAAAAGTCACCTCCGCCTGCTGCGGCAGGCCGTCGCCATTCGCGTCGTTCCACTGATAGGAGGCGTTCTTGCCGGCCCAGTCCTTGAGCATCTTCGTCGCGTTCGCAACATAGCCGCAGACCGTGGCGGGCACGAGCTTCCAGTTCTTCTCGTCCACCTTGAGGATCGTAGGTAGCGTTTCAATCGCGAGGTAGGTGGCCCCGCCATGCTTGTAGACGCGGAAGTAGCCGCGCTCGTTCCAACTGTCGCCCACCAGCCCGTCGGCCAGACCCGCGTATTGGTAGCAGGAATGGACCGTCCAGGATTTGCGCTCGTAGTCCACAAGCACCCGCATTGACCTGCCCCCCTTAAACGTCGCCACTCGTAGAGAGAGAATCTCTGGGTGGTGCAAACCAAGGGAGGGCACGAGATGCCACGAGGAAAGAAGTTCACGGCGGAGCAGA
>JBIIQM010000026.1:0-39673 GCA_044342075.1 Pirellulales bacterium | reverse complement strand
CAGCAGGAAGGGATCGCGCGAGTGGCCGACGGCGTGACGTCGATCGAGGAGATCCAGCGGTCGTTCAAGAAGGCCTGAGGATGCCATGCAGTTCGGGAGTGCTACCGACGAAGTGGCCGGCTACCTGCCGGTGAGCCGGCTGGCGGTGGCGGCGGTCGGGCTCGGCGCCATCTCGGCCTTGGCGCTTGCGAGTCCGGTCTTCTGGGTATTGCCGCTGGTCGCGATCGGGATTGCGGTCGCTGCGCTTCGTGATGTCGCTCGGCCGGAGGCGCCGAAGGCAGGGCGGCTGGCGGCGGTCGCCGGTCTCGCGCTCGCTGCGGGCTTCGGCGCGCAGGCCGTGGCCGCGAAAGCCACCACGCGGTCGATCACGACGGCGCGGGCCGGCGCGGCGGCGCGGCTGTGGCTTGATACGATTCATGAGCAACGCCTCAGCGACGCGCGGAGCATGTGCGGCTTCGACGCGGCCGACGCCGTCGATGCGGTGGCCGGCTGTGGAGCGTCGGGTCGGGCGGAGGTGATCAGCACCGCCGCGGGCGAGAGCGCAGGGACCTGGCTCGTGCGGGCCACCGTCGGCAGTTGCACGATCGAGATCACGCTCGAGCCGATGCCGGCGACCTGGCAAGGCCGCCCGGGTGAGCGGTGGACGATCACGAAGGCCGACGTCATCAGGCCGTCTGCGAACTGAAGGCTCGCACGCCGTCGATCGTGTCGGCGCCCCCCGCGAGCATCACGAGCCGGTCGAAGCCGAGCGCCGCCCCGACGCCCGCGGGCATCTCCGGGCCATGCGCCTCGACGAGCTGCGCGGGCACCGGTAGGACGGCGCGGCCGTCAGCCGCGCGGATCCGGTTCGCCGCAGCGATCCGCTCGAGCACCGCCTCGCGGCTCGTCTCCTCCTCCCAGCCATTGGCGAGCTCGACGCCTTCGACAAAGAGCTCGAACCGCCGCGCGACGGGCGGATCGCCCCCCACGATTCGCGCGAAGGCCGCCTGCGACGACGGCCACTCCTCGAGCATCGTCGGCCGACCGCGGCCAAGCCGCGGCGTGACCGTCTCCGAGAGGATCGCCTCGAACCAGTCGTCGGGTGTGTCGGCATGGCGCTCCGGCAATCGCACGCCGGCCCGCGCGCCGGCGGACCGCCATTCTGCGAGCGAGGCGGCGAATGGATCGACGCCAGCGTGCGCGAGAAACGCGTCGCGGCAGGTCACCCGCTCGATGCCGGCCGTGCCGAGGGCCGCTTCGCAAAGCCGCGCCAGGAACGAGGCCGTGTCGTCGAGCGTGGCGCCCGGTGCATACCATTCGAGCAGCACGAACTCGACGTCGTGTCGCGCGCCCCGTTCACCCGCGCGAAACGACCGGGCGAACTGGTAGATCGGCCCCGAGCCGGCCGCGAGCAGCCGCTTCATCAAGGCCTCGGGGCTCGCCTGCAGGAAATGCGGCGGCCGACCGTCGCCGTCGAGGTGCACGGCGATCGGGTCGATGTGGGCCTCGGGCAGCACCTCGCTCGACAAGACGGGCGTGTCGACCTCGAGAAAGCCAAGCTCATCGAAGTATTGGCGCAGCCGCGAACGGACACTCGCGCGAAGCTCGAGAATCGGTCGGGTGGACATCGGCGACCAAACGCGTTGACCGGGCCGTCACACGCCGGCGGCTGCCGGCTTCTTGGCCGCCAGTTTCTCCGCCGTCTCGCGGTAGACAAGCACCGGGCATGGCGCCCGCCGTACGATCGCCTCGGCGACGCTCCCCATCAACAGCCGCGTGACGCCGGTGCGGCCGTGGGTTCCGAGCACGATCATCTCCGCCCCCTCTTCGGCGGCGATGCGGACGATCTCACCGGCGGGATCGCCCATCGTGAGCCGGTGGGCGAATGGAAGCTTCGGGTCGGCCGGCTTCACGTCCTCGAGCATCTTGAGGATTCGCTCCGAACTCGGCTCGGGTAGCCCGTAGTAAAGTTCGCCACCACCGTAGGCCAGGGGCGGCTCTTCGACGTGCACGATCAAAAGCCGCGCATTGCTCTGCTTCGCCAGCGCCTCGGCATGCGGCAACGCGGCATCGCTCGCGAGCGAGAAGTCGGTCGGGAAAAGGATCGTTTTCTGGGGCATGGCTTGTTCTCCTGGAGAGTGCAGGATTTTACGCCACCCAAAAAGGTGTCAGGACTCTTTTTCGGCCCAATCAAATGGGCCGAAAAAGAGTCCTGACACCTTTTTGCTAGTCGCGGCGGCTCAATGCAGCCGCATGCCGGGCAGCGCGCCGGAATCGGGTGAAAGCAGGTAGACACCTTGGGCGCCTGCCCCGCTGGCCGCCACCACCATGCCTTCGCTCAGGCCGAACTTCATCTGCCGCGGCGCGAGGTTTGCCACAACGACGACGAGCCGGCCCACGAGCGCCTCGGGCGCATGGAATCCCTTGATGCCGGCGAAGACGGTCCGCGTCACGTCGCCACCGAGGCTCACGGTGAGCTTGAGGAGCTTCTTCGCCTCGGGCACCTCCTCGGCCGTGAGGATCCGCGCCACGCGGAGGTCGATCTTCGCGAAGTCGTCGATCGAGCAGGTGGGGGCGAGCGGTTCGGCAGCGAGCGGCTCGGCGCTGTCGGCGGCGGTCGGGGCGGGCTGGGATTCCATCGACGGGGCTCCTGACTGGGGGGATGATGCACGGGCTTCGGCGAGCGATTGGGCGAGCAGCGCCTCGATCTGCGCGGCTTCGACGCGGCGCATGAGCGGGGTGAACGCGCCGACCGGCAGCCCTGTGAGCGGCCGCTGCGATTCGTCCCACGATCGAATGGGCCCGCCGACGAGATCGCCCGCCTGCACGGCGAGCTGCGGCAGCACCGGCGCGAGGTAGACGGCCAATTGCCGGAAGAGGTTGAGCGCCACTGTGGCCACGTCCTGCAGTTTCGCGGCGGCGTCGGGCCCCGCCTTCGCGAGCTTCCAGGGCTGCTCGGTATCGACGTAGAGGTTGGCCCGGTCGGCCGCGAGCATGATCGCCCGCATCGCGCGGGCAAAGTCGCAGGCCTCGTAGGCGGCCGCGATCTCGGCGCCATCGGCCGCGGCCTGCGCGAAGAGGCCACCATCGTCGGGATAGCGGGCTGAGAGGCCGGTCTGCTCGAGCCACCGCGCGGTGCGGCTGGCGAGGTTCACCACCTTGCCGACGAGATCCGCGTTCACCTTCGCCGCGAACTCCTCGAGATTGAGGTCGATGTCGTCGATGCCACCGGCGAGCTTCGATGCATAGAAGTAGCGGAGCATGCCGGGATCGAGGTGGTCGAGGTAGGTCCGCGCGAGCAGGAACGTGCCGCGGCTCTTCGACATCTTCTGCCCGTTGACGGTGAGGAAGCCGTGGATGCGGACCTTCGTCGGCAGCGAGAGTTCCGCCGCCTCGAGCATCGCAGGCCAGAAGAGCGTGTGGAAATAGGTGATGTCTTTGCCGATGAAGTGGTGGATCTCGGCGGGCGGCTCGTTGGCGCCGCCGCGCCGCCACCAGGCGTCGAACGATTCCCCCTGCCGCGCGCACCATTCGCTCGTGGCCGCGAGGTAGCCGATCGGCGCATCGAACCACACATACCAGTAGTGGCCCGGCGCGTCGGGGATCTCGAAGCCGAAGTAGGGGGCAGGGCGGGAGATGTCCCAGTCGCGGAGCGGATCGCCGAGGAAATGCCCCGCGAGGTAGTTGGCCACCCGCGGGTCGAGGGCGCCCGAGGACCGCGTCCAGCGGTCGAGGAAGGGATGCAGCGCCTCGAGCGTCACGAAGAGGTGCTCGGCCGACCGCTCCTCGGGCCGCGCACCGGAGAGCGTGCTGCGCGGCTCGATGAGATCGGCCGGCCCGTAGGTGGCGCCGCACTGCTCGCAGGAATCGCCGTATTGGTCGGCGGCCTTGCACTTCGGGCAGCCGCCGCGGACGAAACGATCGGCGAGGAAGACGCCCGCGACCGGGTCGTAGAGTTGCTTCACGTCGCGCGAGGTGACGAGGCCGCGCTGGCGGAGCGCCTGCCAGACCTCGCCGCAGAGCCGCCGGTTGGCGTCGCTGTCGGTGCTGCCGTAGTGGTCGAATTCGATCTGGAAGCCGCCAAAGTCGTTCAGATGCGCCTCGCGCATCGCGGCGATCAGTTCCTGCTCGCTGCGGCCTTCGGCCTTCGCGCGGATCATGATCGCCGTGCCGTGGGTGTCGTCGGCGCAGAGGTAGATGGCCCGATGGCCGCGGAGCTTCTGAAACCGGACGAAGATGTCGGTCTGGATGTACTCGACCAGATGCCCCAGATGGATGTGGCCGTTGGCGTAGGGCAGGGCCGAGGTGACGAGAATCCGGCGTTGGGAGAGGGCGGGCATGAAGTTCCGTGGGCTGCGAGGAAAGCGGATTGTAAGAATGTCTGCGGAAACGGGGAAACAGCGCAGTCTCGGGGCGAATGGGAAAGGCCTTGCGACGCAGATGCGGGCCAAAGTGGTCTTGTGGCAGGTGGGGGGTGGCGGCAGTATCCCGCCCCCTTCGGCACCGCCCGCGAAGGAACCCCAGCATGGAGCCGCGGATGACCCTGTTTCAGCACGCCACACTCGCCCATCGATCGGTCGTCCGCGCCGTCGGAGTCTTCGTCCTTTCGGCCGCTGTGGCGGTCGTTGCGAGTTCCGAAATGGCCCGCGCCAATCCGGTGCAGGCCGCCGCCGCCGGCGACATCGTGCTGCTCGATTTTTCCGCTTCCTGGTGCGGCCCATGCCGCTCGATGGCGCCGCTCGTCGCGGAGGTGGAGTCGGCCGGGTGGGCCGTGCGACACATCGACGTCGATCGCGAAGGGGATCTCGTCCGCCGCTTCGGCGTCACTGGCGTTCCCTGCTACGTGTTGCTCGTGAAGGGGCAGGAGGTGGGCCGCATCAACGGCGCCACGACGCACGAGGAGATGGAAAACCTGCTCGCCAAGAGCCGCGACGCGTTTGGCCTGCCTGGCGCGAAGCCCGCCACGCCCGTCGCCGCGAAGACCCCGGAGCCACGAGTCCCCGGCATCCCGCTGCCCGCCACGGCCTCGAGCGCTCCGCTTGCGACCGAGTCGGTCGCACCGGCGACCGCCGACGTCGCCGCGACCGTGCAGGAGCTGCCCCCCGTGGCCCGCGACGGTCGCGATCCCCGCGAATCATTGGAACGGCTGCCGGGCTCGGCCCGCCCGCTCGCCGACCGCGCCGCGGCTCCCGCCGACACCCCGCCCCCGCTTTCCGCCGAGGATCGCGCGGCGCTCGAGCAGCGGCTCTTGAGCGCCACCGCCCGCCTGCGGGTGGGCGATCCCGACGGCGCCTCGTGGGGCACCGGCACGGTGGTCGATTGCCGGCAGGGGGAAGCGCTGATCCTCACCTGCGGCCACATCTTCCGCGATTCCGACGGCAAGGGGATGATCGAGGTCGATCTCTTCGGCCCGGGCGCGCCACGCGGGCTCGCCGGCCAGCTGATCTCGTGGGATCTCAAGCGAGATCTCGCGCTCGTGAGCATCTTTACCGACGTGCCGGTCGAGCCGGCCCGTGTGGGCGGCACGCAGCGCACGACCGCCGCGGGCGAGCCCGTCGTGACGGTGGGCTGCAACGGCGGCCAGGATCCGACGATCCACCACAGCCGCGTCACCGCCGTCGACAAATATCTCGGCCCCGCGAACGTGCAGGTGGCCGGCCAGCCCGTGCAGGGCCGCAGTGGTGGCGGGCTCTTCAGCATCGATGGCACGCTGCTGGGCGTCTGCAATGCCGCCGATCCGACCGACAACGAGGGCCTCTTCGCCGCGCTGCCGGCGATTCACGAGCAGCTTGACGAGGCGGGGCTCGCCTTCGTCTACCGCAGCGTCTACCCGAGCGGCGCCGTGGCCGATGCGACCGCCGCCGGGGTGCCGAGCATGCCGGCCGAGATGCCGCCGGTCTCGTTCGATCGCCGCGATCGTGACGATGCCCTGCCCACCGCCTCACCCGGCCCCGCGGCCGCGCGGTCTGCTCCGCTGCCTGCACCTGCGGCATTCGCGAACACGCCGCCCGTGAATCCAGCCGCCGCGGTTCGTGCGGCTCCCACACCACTTTCGTCGGGCGAGCAGGCGCTGCTTGATCACGTGCGGAAGCACGAGGGCAAGGCCGAGGTGATCTGCATCGTCCGGCCGCACGACGCGCCGCAGCAAGCGAGCGAGGTCTTCGTGCTGCAGGGCGCGAGCCGGGATTTCGTCGATCATCTCTCGAAGACCCACGCCGGGAACGCACACGGGCAGAAGCCCGCTGCCGGCAGGTCGGCCCTCGCCGCCCTGCCCGCCGGCGAGACGGCGCGGTAGCATCGGCTGCATGCTGCAATATCTGGTCCGCCACGGCGAAAGCGTCTCGAACGTCGAGGAGCGGGTGCAGGGGCAGGCCGATGTCGACCTCTCCCCGCTCGGCCGGCGACAGGCGGCGGCCGTCGCTGCCTGGAGCCGCGCGATGCTTGACGCAGCGAGCGCTCCCGATGCGACCTGGGAGATCTGGTCGAGCCCGCTCAAGCGTGCCCGCCACACCGCCGAGACCATCGCCGCCGCCCTCGGGCTTCCCGTTCATATCGACGAAGGGCTTTGCGAACTGCACGCCGGGGTCTTCCAGGGGCATCTCTGGGCCGACCTGGAATCGCAGTTTCCGGAGGCGGTGGCACGGTGGCGAAGCGGCGACGTCAAGTATCGGATCCCCGGCGGCGAATCGCGGGCCGAACTCGCCGCTCGCGGCCATCGGGTGCTCGATGTTCTCGGCCGCCGCGATGTCGCGGGCATGATCGTCGTCGCCCACGGCGGGGTGCTCACCGCGGCGCTTGGCAGCATGCTCGGCCGCGACCATCCATTGCTCGCCACCGCCGCCCAACGGCCATTCACGAAACTGCCGGCGCTGGCCAACGCCTCGCTCACGCTCCTCGAATGGCCGGGGCCACGACTCGTGTCGTTCAACGAGACGGGGCATTTGGCAGGCTGAAGCCTGCTTGGTGGCAGGCTGAAGCCTACCCTACGGCGCGTCGGTGACGTTGATCGTCACCGGCACGGCGTTGACGCTGTTGGTGGCGCCGGGGCCGGCGCGGCCGGTGGCGCGGATCGTCACCATGCCGCGGCCGAGGAGTTCGGCCGGCACCTCGATCGTGGCTTCCGGTTTGGCCTCGCGGCCGAGCACGCGGCCCATCGCGAAGATCACGATGCCCTCGAGCCCCTGCCCCTTCACGGTGACGCGAACGGTGCCATCGGGCTTCACCCGCGGCGGCTCGGCCGCGAGCGAGAGCGACCGGCTGTAATTGCGGAACGACACCGGCATGATCCAGCGGCCCTGTGTCTCGACCGGCGACGAATCGATCGCCACGACGCGGAGCTCGTGGTGGCCATCGGCCATCGTCGTGGTGTCGAGCGTGAATCGCTCCCCCGGCCCGCACTGCGCGAACCGCACGCCATCGACGAACATCTCGAAGCGATCGACCGTGATGCCCTTTTCGCCGGGCACGGTGCCGCGCGGCTCGAGTTCGACCGCTCCCGCCAGCGTGTCACCGGGCTGGATCGCCATCGCGTCCGGAGCGATCACCGCCTCCACGATCGGAATCGCGGCCCACGGGCGGCAGAGCGGGTCGCCCACGACGAGCAACTGATAAGGAGACCGCACCGATTGATAAAAGGCCTCGGCGAGAGTCGCGCCGCGGGCGTAGTGCACTTGGATGGCCGCATGGGGAAACTTCGCCTGGATCGCATAGGGCTCGATGACGGTGCCGCTGGAGCCTGCGGCGCCCGCCCGCAGGAAGGCAGAGAGAGGCGTCTGGCCCGCCGAGGGGGTGAAGATCCCGCCAAAGCTCGTGAGATTTTCGCAGATCGCCCCCGGCACGATCTTGCTGCCGCTGCCCGGAACGTCGAAGTCGGCGCTACCGGTCATGAGACCCGCCACGTCGCGCTTGCCGATCGGCAGCTTGCCGGTGACGATCTCACTCTTCACGCCGAGCTTTCCGAGTGCACTGACGGCGGCGGCGAACACGGTGCCGTTTGTGCCGCTGCGAGTGGTCGTCCGCACGTCGGAATTGGTCACGAAGTAAATCGTTCCCGGCGGCTTCGTGCCGTCGGCCGCGGCCGACGCAGTCAGGTAACGGACGATCTCGGGCACCGAGTTGCCGCGGCCGGCGGTCACGCCCAGCATGGTCGAAAGCAGATACCGGGAACCGCCCGCCTCCACGAGTTCGCCGAGCGGCCCCCAGCCATACCAGCTGCGGAAGCCCACGGTCGCGGTGGGCACGCCCGCGGAGTCGAGCGGCCGCCAATAGAGATTGCTCGTGGTATCGAGATAGGCGGGGCTGCCCTGTTGCACCGTGGCGAAGAGCGTGGTCATGCCGGTGAGCGAGCCGGAAGGAAATTTGTCTTTGCCCACCAACGCCTCGGGCAGCTCGGCGGCGAAGTCGATCCGCCAGGGGAAGTCTGTGGAATAGACCACGTGGTCGATCTGCGGCGCGAGCCTGCGGGAATCGATCGCCTGCAGGATCGGCCGGAGCAGTTCGTCGCGGAAGGTCGCGATCGGCACCGCCTCGACGCTCCCCTGCCAGGGCAGCATCAGCACGTTGATCGCCGGGATGCCGCGAAGCGCCGCAAACGCGTTGGCGACGGCGAGGCTGTCGGCACTCGACGAGTTGACGACGAGAAACACGTTCTCCGGCCCGCCGCCGCCGCTGGCCGCACCGCCGGCGAGCACCGCGAGCAACGCTGCCCAGAGCTTCACCCAGAGCGTCAGGCAGCGGCGGAATGAACGCGGATGTGGCAAGGCTCCCTCCTGCGGGTGAACGGCCCCGGAGATCGACATCCCTGTTTTACCACAGAAGCCGGTAGACTTCGTTTCATGGTGTCCCAAGCCCGCGCTCCTCTTCTCGTCGCGTCCATGGCCGCTTTCGCGGTCGTGGCGGCGTCGCGGGGCAGCGCCGATGAACTCCCGGCATTCTCCGGCGACCGCGCGATGGCGCACCTCGAGGCGATCGCCGCCATCGGGCCGCGGCCGAGCGGTTCGCCCGGGATGGCGAAGCAGCGGGAATTGATCGTGAAGCACTTCCGGGCCGCCGGCGGCCGGGTGCGTTCGCAGGCCTTTCAGATTCGCGATCGGCGGACGGGGGAGCCGGTGCGGATGGAAAACATCATCGTGGAATGGCATCCCGACCGTCCCGAACGCATCCTGCTCGGGGCCCACTACGACACGCGTCCGTTTCCCGATCGCGACCCGGTCGAGCCCCGCGGGGTGTTCGTCGGCGCGAACGACGGCGCCAGCGGTGTGGCCGTGCTCATGGAACTCGCCGGGGCGATGCCGTCGCTCGGCGGACCGGTGGGCGTGGATTTCGTCCTCTTCGACGCCGAGGAATACGTCGTCGCGCAGCGGGATCCCTACTGCCTTGGATCGAATTTCTTCGCACGCGATTATGCATCGGCGCAGCAGAAGGGAGACGCCCCCTTTCGCTACCGGGCCGGCGTGATCCTCGACATGGTGGCCGATAAAAATCTCGAGATCTGGCAGGAGCAGCACAGCGCCTCGTGGCCCGACACGCGGCCGGTGGTCGATGCGATCTGGGAGGTGGCCGCGCGGATGGGCGTGCGGCAGTTCGTGCCGCGGCCGAAGTATGCGGTCGAAGACGACCACGTGCCCCTGCGGATGGTTGGCCGTATCCCCACCTGCGACGTCATCGATTTCGACTACCCGCAGTGGCACACCACGCAAGACACGGCCGAAAACTGTTCGGCCGAATCGCTCGACGCCGTCGGCCGCGTGATGCTCGCCTGGCTGCGCGAGCAGAAGTGAGCGGCGGCGCCATGGAACGCCCCGCCCACCCCCTCGTGGTGCCCGATATCGGCGCGGCGGGCGGCACGATTGTCATGTCGCTCTGGCTCGTGCCCGAAGGGGCGGCCGTGATCGAAGGCGACCGCGTGGCGGAGCTTGCCTGGGGGGGCGCGACGCTGGATCTCGAGGCGCCGGTCACCGGCAGGCTCGTGCGACAGTTGGTGGACGAGGATGCGCGGGTGGCCGTGGGGATGACGATCGCGGAATTCACGCCGTTGGAAGCCGAGCGCGAGGGCCCCCGATGAGCCGTCGCACGAGCGTGCTCGCCTTCGTCGGCGCGATCGCGATGTTTCTGGTGCAGCCACCGGCCGATCTCTGGATGCTCGCATGGCTGGCGCCGCTGCCCTGGCTTGGCATCGTGCAGCAGCAATCGCTCGACGGTCGGAGACCGTGGGTCGTTTTCTGGGCGGCCGGATGCCTGCACTGGCTGCTGGCGATCCACTGGCTGCGGCTGCCGCATCCTGCGACGTCGATCGGCTGGGTCGCGCTCTCCGCCTATCTCGCCGCTTACCTGCCGCTCTTTATCTGGGTGGCGCGGCGGCTCGTGCACCGCCGCGGGTGGCCGCTCGAACTGGCGGCGCCGATCGCGTGGATGGGCTGCGAGCAATTGCGCGGCTGGGTGCTCGGCGGCTTCACGTTCGCGGCGCTCGGGCACACGCAGTGGCGCTGGACCACGCTCCTGCAGACGGCCGACCTCTGTGGCGCCGTCGGTGTCGGCGGCATCGTGATGGCGGTGGCCGCCGGTCTCGCCATGGTTCTGGCGCGGCCGCGCGGTCGGCGGGCGGCCATCGCGGCCGCCGTGGTCGTGGGCCTGCCGGCGCTTGCGCTTGCCTACGGCGCCTGGCGGCTCGCCGAGGAGCCGCGATCGACTCGCCGGCCGCTCGACATCCTGCTGGTGCAGGGCTCGATCGACACCGAACTCAAGCACGACCCGGACGCGGCCGAGGAGGTGGCCAGGCATTACGACGCACTCACCGTGCATGCGCTCGCGGCGACCGGTCCGCGGCCCGACCTCATCGTCTGGCCCGAGACGATGTGGCGGTGGGGCCTGCTCGAGATCGATCCCGCAGAGACGCTGCCGGAAAGCGTGGTGGCCGAAGCGGCGGGAAGTGAGCGGGGAGAGCCAGGCGACGACCGGCAGGCCCGCGCCCGCCGCGTGCTCGAAGCGGAGCGGGTCGCGACGGTCGGCGCCTTCGCCAGGCGCTATGCCACTCGCTGGCTCGTGGGCCTCGACCGTCAGGTGATCACGCCGCGGGCGGCCGGTGGCGCAGAGCACTACAACTCGGCCCTCTTCCTCACTGCCGACGGGGATGTGATCGGCCGCTATGACAAGATGTATCCCGTCATGTTCGGCGAGTATGTTCCCTTCGCCGATCGCTTCCCCTGGCTCTACCGGCTCACGCCGTTGCCTGCGGGACTCACGGCAGGCCGGGAGTGCCTGGCGGTGACGATCGAAGGCCTGCGCGTGGCCCCCACCATTTGTTATGAGACCGCGCTGCCGGAGGCGGTGCGGTCGATCGTGCTCGATCTCGAGGCCGCCGGCGGTCGGCCGGACGTGCTGGTGAACCTCACCAACGACGGCTGGTTTTGGGGTTCAAGCGAACTCGACATGCATCTCGCGGCGGGCATCTTTCGCGCCGTCGAGGTCCGCACGCCGCTGGTGATCGCGGCCAACACCGGGTTTTCCGCTTGGATCGACGGTTCGGGGCGGCTGCTGGCCCGCGGCCCCCGCCGCGACACCGGCACGATCCGGGCCCGCGTCGAGCCCGACGGCCGCCGCAGCCCCTGGCTGGCGTGGGGGTCTGTGCCGACGGGGTTATGTGTGGCGGTTGTGGCGGCCGCCGCGCTCGAGGCGGCGGGAGAGCGGAAGGCCCGGGGGAGCCGGTCTGGAGATGCGTTGACCGGCCTGCCGATGCAGGGATAGTCTTCGGGAAAGAGGAACGGCATGAACATCATCGGCAAAATCTTCGTGTTCGCGGTGTTCGTCATGAGCCTCGTGTTCATGAGCTTCGCGATCGCCGTCTACTCGACCCACACGAACTGGCGGGAGGAGATCGAGCGGACGGCCGATCAGGTGCAGGCCGGCAAGCCGCTCGGCTTCAAAGCGCAGCTCGCCGAAGCGAAGAAAGAACGCGATTCGCTGACGAACCAGATCAGTGATCTCACGCAGCGGGTGGCCGAGAAAGAAGCATCCCGCGACCAGATCGTGGCGAAGCTCCAGACGGCGCTCGAGCAGAAAGACAAGGAGCTCAAGGACCTGCGCGAGAAGAAGGAATCGCGCGAGAACGAGCGCGAGCAGGCGCAGACTGAGCTGACCGCCACCCGCACCGAGCTCGAGAAGGTCACGAAGACCGTCGACGACCTGCGCTCGCAGATTCGCGGCATGCAGGCGAAGGTCGACGAGCAGGTCGATCGCACGGCGAAACTGGCCGGCGACCTGCACGAGAAGGAGTCGTTCCTCGAGATCGCCACGGAGCGCAAAAAGCAGCTTGAGAAGCAGGTCGCCAATGCCCGCGAGCTCTTGAAGCAGCACGGACTGGCGATCGACAGCCTGCCCCGCGACCGCGTGCCGGCGATCGACGGCGTCGTCACCGCGGTGGCCGACGACGCGGTCGAGGTCACGCTCGGCGGCGATGACGGCGTGCAGGCGGGCCACTTCCTCGAGGTCTGGCGCGACGACGAATATCTCGGCCGCGTGCAGGTGATCAGCGTGAAGCCGGACCGGTGCGTGGGCCGCGTGGTTCCCGAGTTTCGGCGGGGCATCATCCAGCCGGGCGACCGCGTGGCCACGCGGCTGAAGGCCTGAGCGGCGATCCTTTCCTCCGCAGCGACTCACGAGCGATACGAGCATGGCAGACGACCATCAGACACCGCCGCCGGTCAACGTCTACACGGCGATGCTCGTGCTCTCATTCATTGCCATCGCCGTCGGCTGCGTGATGCTCGCGCTCGCCCTCGGGGAATATGGCTTCGAGATCCAGCCTCCCCCGGGTTCGAGGCCGTCCTGACCGGCTGAGGCGCGACGATGTTCGGCTGGCTGCGGGAGCGACGGCGCCGGGCGATCCGCGACCGCCCGTTTCCGGCGGTCTGGAACGAGATCCTCGCCCGCAACGTGCGGCAGACGGCCTGGCTCCACGACGACGACCGCGAGCGACTGCGGGAATGGATCGCCATCTTCCTTGCCGAGAAGCATTTCGAGGGCTGCAACGGTCTCGAGATCACCGACGAAATCCGCCTCTCGATCGCGGGCCAGGCCGGAGTCCTCGCGCTTGGCCTGCCGGGTGAGTTTTTCGAGCGCCTGCAATCGGTGCTCGTCTACCCGGGCGACTACCTCGCCAAGAAGTCGGCGCCACTCGACGGGGGTGGCGAACTCGAATGGCAGGAGCCACGGCTCGGCGAGACCTGGACAGGCGGCAGCATGGTGCTCTCCTGGCCGCGAGTGCGCGAAGGCGGCCGCCTCCTTGACGGGCCGCGGTCGGTCGTGATCCACGAGTGCGCCCATGCGATCGACATGCTCGACGGTGAGGCCGATGGCGTCCCGCCGCTCGTCTCCGGACGCGAACGCCAGCGCTGGCTCGCCGCCTTCGATGACTGCCGCGCGCGGTTCGATGACGCGCTCGACGAGGGGCGGAGCGTGGCCTTTGACGATTACGCGGCCGAAAGTCCGGCCGAGTTTTTTGCCGTGGCGACGGAGTGTTTTCTCCAGGATCCCCACCGGCTTTTCCGGTTCGACAAGACGCTCTACGGCTTGTTGCAGGAAGTCTGGCGGCAGGACCCGAAGGCCCGCGTGCCGATGCAACGCGGCCGGTAACCGCGCGGTTTACCGCGCGGGCGGAGGGCCGAGCGGCTTGAGCGACACGACCGCCCCGCTGGGCGACGCGAGGATCAGGCTGTCGGTTGCCTGGTTCACGACCGGCAGTTTGAAATCGCCGAGGCAAAATCGCTCGCGGCGCTCGCCGGTGGCGGCGTCGATGCCGGTGAGGCGGCCCACGCGGTCGATGATCCAGACGCGCGTGCCGCTGACGGCGACGACGCGTCCGGGAAACCAGGTGCTCCAGATGTGCTCGCCCGTGGTGGCCGAATAGCAGGCAAGGCCGTCCTCGCCGAGCGACACCACGACGCGGTCACTCGACACGAAAAGGTCGGCCTCGGGCGCCGCCTCGAGCAGCACGCGCCAGGTGAGCCGCAGCCCCCCGCCCGGCAGGTCGAGCGTGTCGATCCGCACGAGGTCGCCCTCCTCCGTGGCGGCGAAGATCGCACCATCCTTTGCAGCCGGCCGGCCCGCCGGCGATCGATCGAGATAAAACTCGTTCCGCTGCCAGCCATCGGCGCTCGGCTCGATCGCCACGAGCGTGCCGTCGGTGGTGCACCAGAGCACGCCGCCATTGAAGGCCTGCGGCTGGCTGTGGATCGTGCCAGCCGAGTCGAGCGAGATCGGTTCGAGGCTCTCCTCCGAGACCTTGTCGGCGTCTTTCTGCTTCGACTTCTTCTTCGCGGCGCGGGCCTTCTTTTTGTCTTTCGCATCGGCCTTGGTGGGCAGCTCGGCCTTCGGGCCGGGGCGAAATGGATTGGTGGGCAGCCGCATCAGGCCGCTCGGTCCGACGGGCTGGTAAACCCAATTGCCCGACACGGCCGGGCCACTTTCTGCGAGCACCCCGAATCGTTCCTGCCAGCGCAGCTGCCCTGTGCCGCGCTCAATGCCGAAGAGCTGTTTGTCGTGCGCCACCGCGACGATGTCGGTGCCGATGCCCACCGGGCTGACCGGGCCGCCACCGCCGCCCGCGGGAAACGACCAGAGCAGCGTGCCGATCGCGGGCTGGCCCGGTCCCGCGTCGGCCGCCTGGATCGCATGCACATTGCCATCACCGGTCTGTGCGACGACGAGCCCGTTGCCGACCGAGACCCGCTCGAGTTGCGAGGTCGAGGCATCGAAGGGGAGCTGCAAGAGCCACTCGCGCTGGAGCCCAGCCCGTTCGGCGGCAAACTCGTCGGCCGCTGTTCCGCAGAGACAGTCGGCTCCGCAGAGGCAGTCGGCCTGGCCGCCGCGGGCCGCGACGACGGCCACGGCCATGCCGAGGAACAGGTTTCGGAGCGTGTGCATGGCGTGTCCTGCCGGATAAGGGGTGCTTGTCCAACGATAGTTCACGAATCCGGCCACGCAAAATGCTACGATTCGGCGACAAACGAGAGTCTCCAGGGTTCAATCTCCAAGGTTCGTCGGTTGATGCAGCAGGAATCGAAGTCGTCGCGCTCCGCGGATCCGGCCGCCCTCGTGCTCGGCTATCTGAATTTCTCATCCGGGGCGTATGACCCGGCCGCCTGGCGGGCGATGTCCGATCTCTATGCGCCGTTCGAGCCGGCCGCGCCGCAGGGGATCGTCGAGCGGGCTGATACGGTCGTGCGGGCTGGGACGGTCCTGCGGGATCGGCTGGCGGCGCTCGAGGCCGCGGAGCCTGCCTTTCGCGATGCGACTCAGGCTCGCGCCGTGCTCCGGATCGTCTTCGACCGGCTGCTCCCGGCGTACCGCGGCTTTCATGCCGACCTGCTCGAGCACCAGCCTCCCGGCGCGATCGAACGGCCGTTTTTCCTGATGGCAGCGGCGCAGGCCGTGCTGGCCACCGGTGGACCGTGGGACGAGGCCGGCGCCGACAGCGAACTCGAGGCGGAGGTCATCCGGCAGGCGATCGCGCAGCTCAATGATTACGTCGGCTGGCGGCCCGTGGCCGTTCTCGAAAACGGCCGGCTCTCGGAGCCCTATCCGCACGAGCGGGTCCGGGCGATCCCGCTCTACGTCGCCGGGGCGGGCGCCGCGCACGGCCGCTACCGCGACCTCGTGGCCGGGGCGATCGAGATCCTCGCCGCCGCGCCGCCGGCGCTTTTGCAGCAGGCCGACTTCGACCTCGCGCTCCTCGAGGAGCTGGCGATCGATCCCCGCGCCTTCGACTTCCTGCACCCCGCGGCGAGCCGCCCCAACTACCTCTTCGGCCTCTGGGATCCCGCGCGGATCGACGACCGCGGCTGCTACCGGCGGATGGTCGTCCAGCAGGCAACGCTCGACGGGATCCTCTCCTGGCCCGAGGCCGCGACCACCTCGCCACTCGATCAATCGGCCGAGCGGCAGGCGCACCTGCGCGGCGAGGCGTCGGCGGTGCTCGCCGGCGTCATGCTGATGGCATCGGGGCTCTCCGGGCACGGCCCCGGCGCCCACCAGGCGGCGCTGCCCCTCTCCGAACTCCTGCCGCGGATCGCCGGCTACCGCGACGAGTTTTACCGCTGGCTGCTCGCCCGGCTCCCCGAAGACCACCGGCGGCGTCTCGAGGCGGAGATGCAGCGGCTGCGGCAGCCGTTCGGCGGCGTGCGGCGTCATATCAACGCGCTGCTCGCCGGCCGCCGCGCCAGGCAGGTGGAGAGCGTGGCGCTCGCGGCGGTGCTCGCGCGGCTCGGGCGTGCGGAAGGTGCCGAGCGGATGGCGGGCATGGTGCCGGCGGCATCCGCGCGCATGTTCGCGCGGATCACGAGCCGGGTCGTGGCGGCGCAGCAGAGCTTGCGGCATGGCGACCCGACGACCGGGAAGGGCCGCGCCCTCGACCTGCTCGACGACGCCACCGATCTGCTCTTCCGCGCCGTCGGCTGCGGCGCGGCGGTCGATCCCTGGAACATCCTCGGCCTCGGCGGCCAGTTTCCGCTTCACGAGCCGGGGGGCGAGAGCCTCACCGATCCGCGTGTGGACGATCTCGTGGCGGTGACGGAATCGATCCTCTCCGGCTACGCGGCGGTCTGGCAGGCGAGCAGCCTCGACGGACCCGCCGCCGACGCGATTCGATCTGCAGCAGCGCTCGAACGGCTGGCGACCTGGTGGGATCGCCATGCGACGACGACCGTCTCGGGTGTGGAGCATCTCTCGGGCCGCGAGCTGCTCGACTCGGCGCGGGAGGTGATTCGCGCGCTCGAGCGGCGGCGGCAGATCGTCGAGACGACCCCGCCCCCGGCCTTCTGGAGGAAGGAAGTCTCCGCGTTCTCCTCGCCCGAGAGCCACGCGCAGGCGGCCGACGCGCTTTTGAGCGAGGGGGATCTCGACGGCGCGATGGGGCTGCTCGTCCATTGGGCGTCGCTGCTGGAGGGCACGGCGATCGAACGCTCGGGCGCCGATTGGCTCGCCGCCGCCGTCCGCTGGACGGCTAGGGCCGTCGCCGAAGGGAGCGTGGAGGGCCGCGCCCGGGTCCGCCGATTTCTCGAACTCGTCGATGCCAACACCACCGCCGTGGCCGACTGCATCGAGCGGGTGGCCAGCGAGCGCGGAGCGGGCGGCCGACGCAATGTTTCGCGTGACGACCTTCTCGGCGAAGAAGGCGAACAAGACGACGACCAAGCCAGCGGCGAGGAGCGGGTGGCCGCGGCCTACGAGTCGATGGTGTGGCGGGATTCCGCGGACGACGGCAACGAGGGGGGCATGCTCGATGTCGACATGCCTGGTGCGACGGCCTCGGGCAGCATCGTCGAGGTGGAGCGGGCTGCGGAGTTTCTCGCCGGTGTCTGCCGGCTCTTGCGGCATGCCGTGACGGCGATGTGCGCCAGTGACGTCGCCCACGGCACCAAGCCGCCACGGGCCGAGATGGATTCGGTGATCGGCTGGCGGCACACGCTGCGGCGGCTGCGCCGCTCGATGGTGAAGGCCGCGGGCATCATCGCGGCGGCCGATGCGGTGCCGCCGCCGGGGATGCCGCCGGCGGAATACGACCGGCTCCGCTGGCAGCGCGATGCGGCGGCGGAGCGGCTCATCGACGCCGCGGTGCAGGCGACCGAGACGCTCTGGATCCTCGCGGCGCGGCTGCACGTGGGCCGCGACGAGGCGGAGTCGGGGCTCCGAAAGCCGTCGGCGAAGGGGAGCGTGGGCCGGCTCTTCGCCGCGCTTCTCGAAGGCCGTCCCGACGCCGCAAGCGCCGCGCTGGAGACGGTGCGCAGCCGGCTCGTCGGCAAGCCGGTGCTCTACGTCCCGCTCTCACGCGGTGGCAAACCGATCCGCATCGTGCGGGCGCGGAGCCGCGAGCGATTGCTCGAGCGGCTGGCGGCCTGTTTGCCCCGGCTCGGGCTTGTCGCGGAGACCTCGGGCGTCGTTCATCTCGCCAAGGCGCTCGAGAGCAAGCGGCCCGCCGGCGCGGCGAGCGTGAGCGAATTCGACCGTGTCTTCGAGGCGGCCACGTCGTCGCTCGTCGAGCGGATCGTCGAGAGCGCGGAACTGCCCGGCCCCGACGGCGGCCGCCCCGATCGCGCGCTGGTCACCCAGCGGATCCTGGACGGCCTGTCTCTGCTCGTGCCGAAGCTGCTCGACACCTGGATGACCCACGCGCGGCAGCTTCGGCTCTCGGTGCTCGAGCGGGTGCGCGACCCGAAGGCCTTCGCCGTGGTGAAGGAGTTCATCGAACGGTATGGCTCCGGCCTCTTCACGCAGCACCTGCTCGCGCCCCCGTCGCTCCGCGGGATTCTGCGTGGGGGCGTGAAGCACTTTCTCGAGCAGCTCGTCGAGCGCCACGGCATGGAGGCCGACGCTGATCTCGAGGGCGGCCCTCTGCGGCATCCGGCGAAACTCGTCGAGGAGCTCGAGAGCGGCGTGCTGCCGATCAAGCAGGCGGCGGGTCGGCTGCGGTTCGTGCTCGAGAGCATCGCGGAGAATCATGGGGAGTATCGCGACTGGAACTCGACGACGACGCAATCCGACCGCGGGGAAAACCTGCACGTTCTCCTCGACTTTCTGCGGATCAAGGCGGAGTATGACCGGATCGCCTGGACGCTCCGGCCGGTGAACATGGCCCATCGCGTGCTCGCGCGGCGGGGCGAGCGCGAGGCGGCCGAGGCCTGGCGGGGGCGGATGCGCGACGAGACGAAGGAAACGGCCGCGGATCTGGCCGCGCGGCTCGAGAAGCTCGAGGCCTTCTGGGGCGTGCGGCTGGCGAGCGTCGCCGACCGCGTGGGCCGGCCGTTCACGGCGGCGCTCGAGCAGGACGAACTCGAGGCGCTCGTCGATCCCGCTGTGTCGGAGCTCGTCATGGGCGAGCCCGCGGGGGCGGGCGGTCGGCTCGAGGAGCGGGCCGAGGCGTTTCTGGGGCTGGCGAGTGGCTCGGGAGTCGAGGTTCCCGACTGGCTCGAGCGGCTCGGCAGCGCCGTCGATCGCGCGCTCGAACGTGCCGACGCGGGGCCGCCGCAGCAACTGCGGCTGGGCACGCTCCCCGACGCGGTGCCCTGGGTGCCGCTGCCCTGGGAAGCCCTCCACGCCGCCCTCGCCCGGTAGGGTAGGCTTCAGCCTGCCACTAAAACAGGCTTCAGCCTGTCACTCTCGGACGTAGCCTGTCACTGATTCAGGCTGGCCGACGTGGTACAAATCATCGCATGCCATCAGCCCACCTTCCTCCGCGGCGGCCGCTTTCCGTCTGGCTGGCGGGGCCGATCGATGTCGATGCCTATTGGGCGATGGCTGAGCGGCTCGCCTACGAGGTGGCGGAGCCCGGCGGGCGATCGCCCACGCTCGTGCTCTACGAACTCGAGCCCGTGATCACGATCGGCCGGCTCGGCTCGCGGACCGACGTCGATCTCACCGACGACGAACTGCGGTCGCGGCAACTCGCGATCCGGTTCGTCGGCCGCGGCGGCGGCGCGGTGCTGCATGGACCGGGCCAGGTCGGCGTCGCGCTCTTCGCGAAGCTCGAGGACCTCGGGCTCGGGCCCCATGACGTGGGTCCATATCTCGAACGCTTCGAGGCCGCGATCGAGGGGGCCGTGCGGGCGGTGCGGTGCGGCGCCGCACGGGATTCGCGGGCGCACGGGATCTTCGGCCGCACGGGGCTCCTGGCGGCAGTGGGCGTGGCCTTCCGCCGTGGCGTCGTCTGGCACGGTGGGTTTTTGAACGTGCAGCCGGCGCTCGAGCTTTTTCACCGCGTGCGGACGGTGCCGGTCGCCGCCGGCCCGGGATCGCGTACGATGGGGGCGTCGATGAGCTCGATCGAGGCCGACGTGCAGCGGAAGGTTCGCCTGCAGGACGCGCGGTCGGCGCTCGTGCAGCATTTTGTCGATGCCTTCGGTTTCCCGCAGTCACACATCCAGTCTGGTTTTCCGGTGCCCCTCCGCGGCGCCGGCCCCAGCCATCCGGAGTTTGCCAGCCGTGTCGGATAGCAGTGCCGGTTCGCCGCTTATCTCCCTGCCGATCATCGATTCAAGCGCGCCGGCCGCGGCTGCCGTGCCGCCGCAATCCCGACGGCTGCCCCCCTGGCTGCGACAAAACCTCGCGCCCGGTGGCGGCCACGCCGAGACGGCTCACCTGATCGCTGAGCTCGGCCTCGAGACCGTCTGCTCGTCGGCAAAATGCCCCAACCGTCTCGAATGCTGGTCGTCGCGGACGGCCACGTTCATGATCCTCGGCAATGTCTGCACCCGCCCCTGCGGATTCTGCTCCGTGCCCAAGGGCAAGACCGAAGAGCTCGAGCATGACGAGCCGGAGCGGGTGGCCGAAGCGGCCAAGCGGCTGGGCCTCAAGCATGTCGTGATCACGAGCGTGACGCGGGACGATCTGCCCGACGGCGGCGCCGAACACTTCCGGCGGACGGTCGAGGCGGTGCGGGCCGCCACCGGCGCGGCGATCGAGGTGCTCGTGCCCGATTTTCTCGGCAAGGAGGGGGCCCTCGAACGGCTCATGGAGTCGAAGCCCGACGTCTTCAACCACAACACCGAGACGGTGCCGCGGCTCTACCGCACCGTCCGCGGCCGCAAGAGCGTCTACCCCTGGACGCTGCAGCTTCTCGCCGACGCGAAGAAGTGCTTTTCCGAAGTGAAGACGAAGAGCGGCCTGATGCTGGGGCTCGGCGAGACACGGGACGAACTGCTCGATGTCTTCGCCGACCTGCTCGAGCACGATGTCGATTTCCTGACGCTCGGGCAGTATCTGCAGCCCACGCTCGATTCACTGCCGGTCGAACGCTACGTGCCGCCGGAGGAATTCGACGAGTTGGGCGCGATCGCCCGCGGCATGGGATTCAAGAAGGTGGCCTCCGGCCCGCTCGTGCGGTCGAGCTACCACGCCCGCGAGATGACGGAGTAGGGCGTGAATAAGTAGGGTAGCCTTCAGGCTGCCGAAAGCGGGTTGCAGTGGAGAGCGGACTTAACAGCCTGAAGCCGGCTTGGAGGCAGGCTGAAGCCTGTCCTACTCTTCGAGGCCGTGCTCGAGGAGTTTTTTGCGGAGCGTGTTGCGGTTGATGCCGAGGCGGGCGGCCGCCTTCAATTGCACGCCGTCGCAGGCGGCGAGCATCTGCGAGATGAGCTCGCGCTCCACGCGGCTCACGATTCGGTCGAAGAGATTCTCGTCGTCGGGTGCGGCCGTCGTCATGCCCTGTTCGACGAGCTCCCGCGCGAGGCTGTCGAGGTCGCCGCCGCGGCCGGGGACCGACACGGCCGGCCGGTCGCCGCGCATCGCCGGTGGCAGGAGTTCGAGCGTGATCTCGTCGCCGGGCGCCATCACCACGCAACGCTCGACGACATTTTGCAGCTCGCGCACGTTGCCCGGCCAGTGGTATCGGGCAAGCGCCTCCATGGCCTCCTTGCGGATGTGGACGACATACCGGTCGTTGGCCTCGTTGTAGAGCTCGAGGAAGTGGCTCACGAGGTGCGGGATGTCTTCACGGCGGGCCCGCAGCGGTGGCAGGTAGATCGGGATGACGTTAAGGCGGTAGTAGAGATCCTCGCGGAAGTTTTCCTTCGCCACCTCGTCGAGCAGTTCGCGATTGCTCGCCGCGATCACCCGCGTGTCGACGCGGATCGTCTCGGTGTCGCCCACCCGCTCGAACTCCCGCTCCTGCAAAACGCGGAGCAGCTTCACCTGGAGTTTCGGCGTCGTCGAATTGATCTCGTCGAGGAAGATCGTGCCGGTGTGGGCGGCCTCGAAGCGGCCGGCACGGTTGGCGACGGCCCCGGTGAACGAGCCGCGCACGTGGCCGAAGAGCTCGCTTTCGAGCAGGCTCTCGGAGAGCGCGCCGCAGTTGACCCGCACGAAGGGGCCGGTGCCGCGGGGTGAAAGTTCGTGGATTGCCTTGGCGATGAGTTCCTTGCCGGTGCCAGTCTCGCCGACGAGCAGCACCGACGCGTTCGACGCGGCCACCTTCCGCGTCATCGCGTAGACCTCCCGCATCGCCGCCCCGGCACCGATCAGCCCCTTGATCGGCGGGCTGCCGTCGTCAGCGGGTTGGGCGGGGGAGCGCAGCATCGGCGGTCGGGGCGACGGGGTCGGCGTCGTCGGAAGGGGGGGATGAGTTTCGCTCTCGATTGTAACGTTGGGGATTTGGCACGTCCCAGCCCCGGCAGGCGAGCACCTGCAGGAGCGCCGCCGCCTGCCGTGCCTGCTCGAGTCTCTCTGCGGCACGACCTGCGCGGAACTTCGCATCGACGGCCTGCGGGCCGGCGAGGTGGGCGAGCGCCTCCGGAAACCGAGGCGGGCTCACCACGGCCTGCGTCTGTGGATCGACCACCGGCGCGAAAAAGCTGTCGAGCCGATCGACGAGCGCCACGCACTCGAGCCCCGAAAACTTCGTGATCTGCCTCGTGAGAAACCGGCCGCGCGGGTCGTCGTCGAGCGGGTCGATCACGACGAGGATCGGCGGGATGTCGCCGAAGGGCTGCTGTTGGATGAACTGTGCGGTCTCATAGGCCGACGGGTGGTTGATCCGGGCACCGAGGATCACGAGCACCACGTCGCGATTCTCCCGGGCGAGCGCCACGGCTTCGCGTCCGGTGGACGTCACGACTGGCTGATACCCGAACTGCGAGAATCGTGTGGCGAGCTCCGCGGCGATCACGGCCTCGTGGTGCGCAACGACGACTCGGTCGATGCCGGTGGAGGTGGCTGCATGGCCGAGCACCTCGATCACGCGGCTCGAGCCAGGGTAGGGCGGATCGCTCGCGGCGAGGGCGAGCGTGCGGGCGGCCGCGAACTGGAGCGCGAAGTCGGGCACGGCGAGCGCCCTCACGAGGGCCGCGCGGACTGCCGGCGGCAGCGCGACCGATTCGGCCGGCGGCTTCCCCTCCCGCCGCACCGCGCTAGAGAGCGATTCGGCCGCTGCCGCTGCCGCGGGAAACATGCCGCGGGCCACGGCCAGATCGAGGACGTCGGCAACCGCCTCCACGTCGATGCCGTCGGGCCCTTCGAGCGCCGCGAGCAGTTCGTCGGCGGTGGCGGGCTTGGGCCGGGCCCGGGTCGCCTCGAGCTGCGCGAGGAGGACGAGCCGCACCGCATGCGGCTCACTGACGCCGAGGGCCGCGAGGTCTCGTGCCAGGTGGGCGGCCTCCCGATCGCGGGCCGCGATGTTGTCGGCCTCGTGGTAGCGGGCGACATCGTGCCGCGCGATCGAATGGCGGGCGCCGCCGTGGCTCGAATACGGGGGAGGGGCGAGCACCCGGTCGAGCCGCTGCACGATGATCGCGATTGCCGCGCCCCGCGTGGGCGGCTCCCACGCGCCGTCATCTTGGCCGCAGCGCCGCGCATGGTGCTCGAGTGCGGTGATTGCCCGCGATCGCGCGAGCTGTGGCACGCCCTCCGCAAGCGCCGGGGCGAGGAAAAACTCCATCACCTCGTCGTCCTCGAGGGCGTCGAGCGCCGTGATCACGCCGGGCCAGTGGTCGATGTCGTTTGAGCCGAGCCAGGCGACGAGCACCCGGCGGGCATCGACGCCGAGATTCCGCACGAGTCCCCGGGCGATGTTGCGGGCCCGCGCGCCCTCCGGGTCGGTCGATTGCAGGAGATCGACGAGCGCCGGCAGGGCGTCGAGGCCCGTCCGGCCGAGGCGGTCGGTGGCGGCGAGACGCGTCTGTGAAGAATCGCTCCGCAGATCTTCAATCGCCCGCGCGAGCTCCTTGGGGTCGCGCCGGCGGAGCGCGGCTGCTTCCAGAATCGCCTGCACCGCCGGTAGCACGTCGGGGTCGTGAGGCCCGAGCGTCCGCTCGAGCCGCTTCAGCGCGCCCGGGTCGACGCGGTCGCCCAGATCGGCGAGCAGATCGTTTCGTCCCTCGCCCGCGTCGGCGAGCGATTGCACGAGTTGCTTCCAATAGCCGATCGACGCGTCGAAGGCCTCGACATCGTTCGTCTTGATGGCGGCGTCGAGCAGTTGGCGCGGCGTCTTCGGCGGCGGCACCGCAACCGCATCGACGACGGCCTGCGCGAGTGGGTCCGCAGCATGGGCGACGGCGCAGGCCACCGCCAGGATGCCTAAGATCCCGAAAAGGGCTCTGCCTATGCCAAGCGGCGCTGCCATACCGCAATTTGGTCGGCAACTCGGGCCGGGGCGGTCGAGCCGAAACTCGTCATCCGCTCCACCGCCCGGGAGGCTCCCAAGGCGCCGCGCAACGAGGCATTCCAGCCGGCATATTCCCGCAGGCACTCCTCATCGGAAAGGTCTGCCAGGCTCACCCCCTTTGCCATCGCCAGCCGCACGAGACGGCCGACCGTCTCATGGGCGGTGCGCTGTGGCACGCCCGCGGCGATGAGCGCCTCCATGAGGCTGGTGGCGTCGAGGTGGCCGCGTTCGATCGTGGCGGCGACCCGCGCGCGGTCGAACTTCGTGCCGGCCACGAGCGGCGCTGCCACTCCGAGCACCGCCTCGAGCGTGTCGATCGAATCGAAAATCGCTTCCTTGTCTTCCTGGAGGTCGCGGTTGTAGGCAGTGGGCAGCCCCTTGAGCAGCACGAGCAGCGATTGCACATTGCCGATCGTCCTCGCGCTCTTGCCGCGGACCAGTTCGAGGACGTCGGGATTGATCTTCTGCGGCATGATGGAGCTGCCGGTGCAGAAGCCCTCGGGCAGCAGGAGAAAGCCAAACTCCTGCGTGCTGTAAATCGTCCATTCCTCCGCCCACTGCGAGAGGTGGACCGCGCAGAGCGCGATCACGAACGCGAGCTCGCAGACGAAGTCGCGGTCGCTCGCGCCGTCGAGGCTGTTGGCGGCGACGCCCTCGAAGCCAAGCGATTCCCGCACCCGCTCGCGGTCGATCGGCAGGCTCGATCCAGCGAGGGCTCCCGATCCGAGCGGCAGGATGTTCGTGCGCCGGCGGCAGTCGGCGAGCCGATCGCGGTCGCGCTGGAGCTTCTCGCACCACGAGAGCAGCTGATGCGACGCGAGCACCGGCTGGGCCCGCCGCATGTGCGTGTAGCCAGGGATCACGAACCCCTGCTCGCGCTCGGCGAAGCCGAGAAACGCCCGCTGCAATTCGAGCAGCCCGTGGTCGAGCCGGTCGATCGCCCGCCGGCAGTAGAGCCGGAGGTCGGTCGCCACCTG
This sequence comes from Pirellulales bacterium, assembly GCA_044342075.1. Classification (GTDB taxonomy): domain Bacteria; phylum Planctomycetota; class Planctomycetia; order Pirellulales; family UBA1268; genus RGVT01. The sequence continues at coordinate 14,572 of JBIIQM010000026.1, read as the reverse complement.
GTCGTTGCGGCTCCGCGCGGTGTGCAGCTTGCGGCCGGCGTCGCCGAGCCGCGCCGTGAGCGCCGACTCGATGTGGAGATGGATGTCTTCCTTCGAGACCGTGAACTCGAAGCGGCCTGCCGCGATCTCCCCGCGGATCTCCTCGAGCGCCGCGGCGATCGCGTCGGCCTCGGCGGCCGTCATGAGCCCGCAGGCGGCCAGCATCCGGGCATGGGCGATCGAGCCGTCGATGTCGTCGTCGGCGAGCCGCCTGTCAAACGACACGCTCTCGGAAAACGCTTCGACGCGCTTGTCGGTGGGTTCCCGAAACACGCCCCCCCAGGCCTTCTGCGACGCCTTCTGCGGTTCGGAATGCTGTGACACTGACCGGTCCTCGCGTGAGTGAAAGAGCTATCTACTTGTACTTGGAGAACGTCAAAAATCCATCCGCCAGGCGTTACACTGGCACCATGACCACCCCCGACGATTTTCTGGCGCCCGGTGGTCGGCTCTCCGCGCGGCTGGCGGGCTGGGAGCCGCGGCCGCAGCAGCTCGAGATGGCGCGGCTGATCACGGAGGCGATCGCGGAGCGGAAGCATGCGATCGTCGAGGCCGGGACGGGGGTCGGCAAGAGCCTCGCCTATCTCGTGCCTGCGGTCCTCGCCGCCACGGCCGATCAGGTCGAGTCTCCCGTGCCGGCCGATGCCGCCGTGGAGGACGATTGGGATGAGGACCGTGACGAGCCCGCCGTCGCCACGGCAACCGCGCGCCGGCCGCGGCGGGTCGTGATCTCGACGCACACGATTGCGCTGCAGGAACAGCTCATCAAGAAAGACATCCCGCTCGTGGCGTCGGTCATGCCGCGGGAGTTTTCGGCGGTGCTCGTGAAGGGGCGAGGCAACTACGTGAGCCTGCGGCGGCTGGCGCTGGCGCTCGAGCGATCGGGCAGCCTCTTCAAAGAGGACGAGGAGCTCGCCGAGCTGCGGGAGCTGCATTCGTGGGCCCGGCGGACAGGCGACGGGTCGCTCGCTGATCTTTCGTTCGCGCCTACAGACGCCGTGTGGGATGAGGTGCAGAGCGACTCGGGCAACTGCATGGGCCGCGCCTGCCCCACGTATCACCAGTGCTTCTACTACGCCGCCCGCCGCCGGATGCACCATGCACAGGTGCTCGTCGTCAACCATGCCCTGTTCTTCTCCGACTTGGCCCTGCGCCGCGGCGGTGCGAGCCTGCTGCCCGACTACGACATCGTCGTCTTCGACGAGGCCCACACGGTGGAGAGCGTGGCGGGGGAGCACCTCGGCGTCGGCCTCTCGAGCAGCACGATCGACCGCATCCTCGCGAAGCTCTACAACGAGCGGACGCACCGCGGCCTGCTCGTGCACTACCGGATGCCCGACCTCGAACACGACGTCTTGCGGTGCCGGCGGGCGGCGGAGGATTTCTTCGCGGGCGTGCGGGCGGCCGTCGGTGGCCACGGCGACGGCCCGTGGCGGATCGCCTCACCCCGGCTCGTGCCCGACACGCTCGGCGATGTGCTGCTCGGGCTCGCCCGGAAGCTCAGGACCGCCGCCGACGGCATCGCGAACGAGGCGGAGCGGCACGATTTTCATTCGCTTTCCGATCGGCTCACGGTGGTCGCCGGTAGCCTCCGCCTCTGGCTCGAGCAGGGGCAGCCAGGGAGCGTGTGGTGGGTGGAATCGCATCGCAGCCGCCGCGGCCGCGAACGGCTGCGGCTCTCGAGCGCGCCGGTCGATGTGGGGGCGATGCTCAAGCGGGAGCTCTTCGACCGGGTGGGAACGGTCGTGCTCGCCAGCGCGACGCTCGCGGTGGGCGGCGGCCGCGACGACGAGTTCGAGGCCGAATCGTCGGGCGACCCGTTTGCGTATCTCCGCGGCCGCCTCGGCCTCCGCGAGGCGAAGTCGAAGCGGCTCGGCAGCCCGTTCGATTATCCACGGCAGGCGGAGCTGATCCTCGTCGACCGGCTTCCCGACCCGGCCAACCGGGAGGCCTACGACCGGGCCGTCGTGGAGATGATCAAGCGTTATGTCGAGCGGACCGAGGGGCGGGCGCTGGTGCTCTTCACGAGCATTGCATCGCTGGCGAAGGCATCGGTGGATCTCGCCGGCTTCTGCGCGCGGAAGAACTTCCGGCTCGTGAGCCAGGCCGACGGCCTCAACCGCTCGCAGATGCTGGCCGACTTCAAGGAAGGCCCGGCCAGCGTGTTGCTCGGCACCGACGGCTTCTGGCAGGGTATCGACCTGCCGGGAGATCAGCTCGTTAACGTGATCATCACGAAGCTGCCCTTCGCCGTGCCCGACCGCCCGCTCGTCGCGGCGCGGATCGAGGCCATCAAGGCAGCCGGCGGCAATCCCTTCGCGGAGTATCAGCTGCCGGAGGCGGTGCTGAAACTCAAGCAAGGCTTCGGGCGGCTGATCCGTTCCCACGCCGACACGGGCTCCGTGGTGATTCTCGACCCGCGGATGCTCACGAAACCCTACGGCCGCGTCTTCCTCGGCAGCCTGCCGCCAGCCCGCGTCGAAATCGAGCCGTTTCGAACTGAAGACGCTTTCTAAAACCGAGAAGCGGTAGGCGAGGGGGTCGGCGGAAGCTCGAGGAGCATTTGGACCGAGTCTTCGAGGGCCACCGCGACGAGACTTCTGCCGCCCGCGAGCCGGCGATGCACCAAAACGCGGTCTAAGTGAGCTCGAGTTCCGCCCAAGTGGTGGGATCGCTCTCCCACGGAAACTCGGGCGGTGCGCAGAACGGCACGCGGCTGAGACGGCGGTCGACGAGCGCCGCGAAGAAGCCGAGCCGGGGGATTTCGAGCGGGTCCCAGCCGGGCAGTGCGGCGGCCGAGATGAAGGCGTCGATCTGCCAGCCGTCGGCGGAGAGACGGCTCTCGATCGGGATCGAGCCCTCGGGGAGTTCCGCCGGCACCTCGCTCGTCCGCGGAATCACGCCGGGCACCGCGATCGGCTTGTCGGCATTGCGGCCGCCACCCGTCGGCAAGAGGGCGAGCCGCCGGCAGTAGCGGCCGGCGCGGTGGCTTTCGCCCGTCGGCCGCGTCGCGATCCAGAGGTGGAGTCCGTCGCTGTCTTCCGGCTTCGTCGGGTGGCACCAGCGGGCGTTGCCCACTCCACGGGCCACCGCCCGCACGCCGAGGCCGTCTTCGTTCCAGGCCATCGAGAGCGTCATCAGATCGGGCACGTTCGCCATGGGCGCGAGGCCCGGCAGCCGGCAGGCCTCGTCGAGATCCCAGGCCGACGGCGGCCAGAGTTTCTTGCGCCGCCGGCAGGGCAGGCGAAAGCGGAACAGCGCGGCGGGGTTGACGAGTGGGCTCATGGCGGCGGGGTGACAGCGTTATAGTATGTCTCGGCGTCGTCGGCTCGACGACCGCCGGGCAGGAAAGCCGCAGCGCGAGCGAGGGAAGCGAAGCCGATGCGTGTTTTGTTGGTCGCGAGCGAGGCGGCGCCTTTCGCCAAGACGGGCGGATTGGCCGACGTCGCCGGCGCGCTGCCGGGCGCCCTCGCCCGGATCGGCTGCGATGTCACGCTCGTGATCCCCGCCTACCGCGAGGTCTTCTCGAAGGGGATCCCGATCGAGGCGACCGACATGGTCTTCGACGTGCCGATCGGGGCGCGGCGGCTCGCGGCGCGGGTGCTCAGGAGCCGTTTGCCGGGCTCGCAGGCGACGGTGCTCCTCGTCGGCAACGACGCCTGCTTCGACCGACCCACGCTCTACGGCGGCGCCGAAGACTACGCCGACAACGCCGAGCGATTCATCTTCTTCTCCCGCGCGGCGCTCGAGATCGGCGGCCGGCAGGAGCGGCCCTTCGACATCATCCACTGCCACGACTGGCAGACGGGCCTCGTGCCGGCCTACCAGAAGCTGCTCTACCAATCGTGGCCGATGCTCAATCAGGCTCGCACGGTGATGACGATCCATAACATGGCCTACCAGGGGCTCTTCTGGCATTGGGACATGCTGCTCACCGGCCTCGACTGGAAATACTTCAACTGGCAGCAGATGGAGTTTTACGGGCAGCTCAACCTGCTGAAGACGGGGCTCGTCTTCGCCGACGAGATCACGACCGTCAGCCCGACCTATGCTCGCGAGATCCAAAAGGATCCGGGCGGCTGCGGCCTCGAGGGAGTCTTGGCCGCGCGGAGCGACGCGCTCGCCGGCATCGTCAACGGCATCGACACAAGCGTCTGGAACCCGGCGGCCGACCCGCACATCCCGCGGCCTTACACCGCCGCCGATTTTCGCGACGGCAAGTATGCCGCCCGCGTCGCGCTCGCGGCTCGGCTCGGCCGTGCCGCCCCCGATGCCCGGCCGCTCGTGGCGCTCGTGGGCCGGCTCGTCGAGCAGAAGGGAATCGAACTCGTGATCGAGCTGCTCGGCCGGATGGCGGGCAGCGGTCGGGCGCACTTCGTGATCCTCGGCACCGGCAACAACGGCACGGAGGAGGCGCTGCGGCGGGCGGCCGCTTCGTTCCCCGGCACGATCGACGTCGTCATCGGATTCGACGAGGGGCTCGCCCACCTCGTGCAGGCGGCCGCCGACATCGCGCTGGTGCCCAGCCGCTTCGAGCCATGCGGCCTCACGCAGCTCTACGCGATGCGCTACGGCACGATCCCCGTCGTGCGGGCCACCGGCGGCCTCGTCGACACCGTCGTCGACACGACGCCCGAGACGCTGCGCAACGGCACGGCCAGCGGCTTCGTCTTCGAGGCCTTCGACACGCTCGCGCTCGAGCACGCCCTCACGCGGGCGCTCGAGGCCCACTCCAACGACGAGCTCTGGGACGGCCTCGTGCGGCAGGTGATGGCACAGGACTGGTCGTGGGATTCGAGCGCCCGCGAGTATCTCCGCCTCTTCGAGCGGTTGCGTTCGCGGAAGCCTGGGTAATCTGCGCAGGACAATGCCTGCCTCCGCGTCGGCGCGCCGGCTGAAGCCGGCCTGCGACCGATACAAGAGGCATGATGCGTTTGTCCGTCAGAGCTTGTGTCGTCGCGCTCGTGCTGGTCGCCGCCCCGGCCGTGGCCGGAGAGGCATTTCATTGCCGCAACTGTGCGCCGGGCCACGGCGGCATGCCCTACGGCAACACCGGCTGCGGCCCGCGGTATTGCGGCGAGAAGCACGAGCCGAGTTGCCCAGATCCGTGCGACGCCTGCAACCGCTGGCGGAGCTGCAACGGCGTGACGCAGGGGCCCGACATGCTCACCCCATGGCAGCTGCCGCCGGGCCGTGGCTTCACGACCGCCGAGCAGCTTGGCTACGACACGCGGCCGTGGTGCCGCGGCTGTCACAAGTAGGGCGGCCTTCAGGCTGCCATCACGATTCGAGAAACGTCGCGGCGAACGTGATCTCGTCGCCGCGGCTGCGGCAGGCCTCGCGAAGCGTGTCGACCGCGTTGCCGGCCTCAGCTAGTTCCACGAGTGACGGCAGCATGCCGATGGCCTGCATGACGCTCGGCATGCCCTGGTCCGCCGGCCGCTCGAGCGCCGCATGCAGGGCCTCCGCGGGCCGGCCGAGCCGCCAGAGCAGGTAGACGAGCGTGTCGGCCGGGAGCGTGCCGGCATCCTCCACGCGGGCCAGCGCCGCGGCCTTGCGGAAATACCGGATCGCCTCGTCCACATCGCGGCCGAGTTGCGCCGCGTAGAAGTGCCGCGAGGCCTCCCCCACATTTTCGAAAGGCGGCTCGCCCGGATACGTCACCTCATCCGGCAGCCGGCAGGCGTAGACCGAGAGTTCCCAGGCCTTCTCGATCACGGCCCGCTCGGTGCAGACCCGCGCGATCCTGAGCACCGACTGCAGGTGCGAGACGTCGATGTGAAAGCTCGGATCGTCCTTCATGCCACCCGCAGCGTCGAGGAGACCCACGATCGATGCCGTCGCAGCGATCGTCTCGTGGGGCACGAGGCCGCGGTGTTCGAGATCAGCCGCCAGCGATTGCAGGAGCTCGCGATGGAGGTGCTCCACGAGCACGGCCGCGGGCTGCCGCTGCCGCGCCGCGGGCAGCCGCGACACGGCCTGTTCATAGGCGGTGATCGAGTTGCAGGTGCCCTGAGATGCGATCACGAGCCGGATGCCGAGGGCGGGATCGACTCCCTCCCAGAGCGCGATCTGGACGATCTCCTGCAACCGAGCGGCCGCGGCCTCCTCGTCGGCGAGCGGCGTTTCGGCCAATTCCGCAAGCTTGCGCGACACCTCGGCCGGCTCGGCGGCGGCCCGCAGATACATCCAGCCGGCGGCCACGTGCCCCTCGTCGAGGAGCGGCCAGCCCACTTCGCGGCAGGCGGCGAGCGATCGTTCGTCGAGGCGTTCGCGGGTCTTCTCGTCGATCGCCCCGATATCGCCGGACGGTGGCAGGCCGAGCGCGACGCGTGACTCAAGCATCCGCAGGTCGAAGAGCGCGTGCCAGCGGCGGCGGGCCTTCAGCGAATCGGCGAGCGCCTCGAACATCGCCGGAGCACCGCGGGCGGCGGCCGTTTCGGCGAGCACGTCGAAGATGTCGGGGGAGTCGGTCATGGAACGTTCTGACGGAGGGCTTCGTAGGCCAGGATCGCGGCGGTGGCCGACACGTTGAGGCTGTCGGCGATCCCCCGCATCGGCAGGCGGACGGTTTCAAAGGCGATCCGACCGCGGTCGGCCGCCTCCTGCCAGTGGCGGGAGAGGCCGTGCGCTTCGCTGCCCAAGAGGATCGCCGTCGCGCCCGAGAGGGCGGCTTCGTGCCAGAGCCGCTTGCCATCGGGCATGGCGGCGATCACGCGGCGGCCATGGCTCGCGCACCAGGCGATCGCCTCCTCGGCCGTGGCCACGGCGAGCGGGACCGTGAACACGGTGCCGAGGCTCGCGCGAATGGCGGCGGGATTCGCCGGATCGGTGGCCGTGTCGCAGGCGATCACACCGGCGATGCCCGCGGCATCCGCCGTCCGCAGGATGGCGCCGAGGTTGCCGGGTTTCTCGACGCCTTCGATCACGAGCACCGGTCGGTCGGCCGCGACGCTGAATGCTTCCAGCGGCCGGGCCGAGAACCGCACGACGCCCACGACGCCTTCGTTGCGACTGCCAAACGCGATCTTCTCGAACGGCTTGCTCGCGAGCGCCACGAGCCGCGTGCCCCGCGCCGCGAGCGATTCGAGCAGGGCTTCAAGCGTGGCGTCTGCCGGGGCGTCGGCATCCAGAAACACCTCGACGACCTCGACTCCCGCGGCTGCGGCCCGGGAAAGTTCCCGCCGACCATCGGCGAGCGCCAGGCCGGTCTCGCGACGGGCATCCGCCTCGCGCAGCCGGGCTGCCTGCCGCACTCGCGGGTTGGACGTGCTCGTGATCTGTTCGTGCGGGTTCATCGGGTGGGGGGCTGTCGGACGTAGTCGCCCAGCGGCAGGGAGCGGCCGGAGGCATCGATGCAGGCGAGCCTGCCCGACTCGATCGTGTCGGCGGCGGGCTCACCAAGCGCATCTGCCAGTGTGTCGTGGAGCCGGCGGTGATGCCAGCGGGGTGAGTGGCACGTGAGCAGAACGGGCCCCGGACGGCCGGATCCGCGGGATCTGCCGAGCAGCACTGAGAGATCGGCCAGTAACGGGACGAGATCGCGGTCGATCGCAAACGCCTGCCCCTTGGGTCCGTGTCCCCACGACGGCGGATCGGCCACGAAGCCATCGTAGGCGATGCCGCGCCGGACCTCGCGTGCGACGAACGCCCGCGCGTCTTCGCAGATCCAGCGGATCGGCGCCGCGCCGAGCCCCGACGCCTCCGCATTGCGGCGGGCCATCGCCGTCGCCTGCTTCGACGCATCGACATGCACCACCTCCGCGCCGGCGGCGGCGAGCGCGAGTGTGGCGGCGCCGGAATGGGCGAAGAGGGAGAGCATCCGCGCGCCGGGTCGCGTCACGTCGGCCAACCACCGCCACTGCTCCACCTGTTCGAGAAACACGCCGATCTGCCCGGAGGGCGCAGGCCGCACCTCGAGAGCGAGTGTCGCTGCGGTGGATTCCTTTCCGAGGGGCACGCGAACGAGCCAGGGATCGGGGAGGGGCGCGGGAAACTCCCAACGGCCCCGGCCGTCCTCGGCGGCGTGGAAGATCGCCCCGGCTTCCCGCCAGGCGGCGGGCAGGCGGCGGCCGGGCAGGGCGTCTTGGGCGAGGGGGCGATCGACGAGCACGCTCCCGAGCAGCTCCAGCCGCCGGGGATTTCCGGCCTGGTCGGTGCCGAAATCGATCAGCGAAGGGTCGCGAAACTTTCCGCCAGACGAGCCGTTCATGACAGTGGCAGCATACGCCGGTTCGATCGGCTTCGGGATCCGCCCGGGCAAAACTCGCGGGCAAACCCGTTCACACAGGAGATATCCCATGAAAAACATCTGGAAATGGCTGGGGCTGGCCGCCTGTGGCATCGGCCTCTTGGTGGCGATCGATCGGATGAACGTCGTGACGGCGTCGGAAGACCAGCCCGCCTACGAGCGAACGGCTGACGTGTCGGAAAAGCTCGATCGGATCGCCGAGAAACTCGATCGCTTTCTCGACCGCATGGAATCGCGGCGGGGCCCCGGTGGCCCACCCCCGCATGGTCGCCCGCCTCGCGCCGAGCACGACGACCACGGCGATGATCGACCGCATCATGGTCGGCCGGAGTGGGGCGGCCCACCGCGCGGACCGCATCGTGAACTGCCGCCGGAAGTCCGCGAGCGGATGCAGCATGCCCGCGAGGAGATGAAGGAGCGGATGGAAAAGGCCCGCGAGAAGTTTCGCGAGCTCGAGGAGCGGGTGAAGACGCTCGAGGCCGAAGTCGAGCGGCTCAAGACCGCCCGGGCGGGTTAGGGCACTTAGTAGGACGGGCTTCAGCCTGTCTCTGGCAGGCTGGAAGCCTGCCCCACCGGAGGCAGGCTGAAGCCCGCCCTACTTTTTACGGCGTTTCTTTTTCGCCTTCTCTTTCTTTTTCGCCTTCTCTTTCTTTTTCGGCTTCTCTTCCTTTTCCGCCTTCTCTTCCGCCGCCGGCTCGTCGGCTGATGCACCGGGGACGACCTGCGGCACGATGATGCAGTTGTCGCCGAGCTCGAGCTCTTCCTCGTCTTCGATCGGCCGGCCGCGGTCGTCGAGTTTCACGTCGGCCTCGGCCGTCTTCTTCTTGGCGACGGCGAGGAGCTGATCGTAGAGCTTCGCTCGGTCGACGCCGTTGATCACGGAGACGGCCGTGGCGACTTCGCCCAGATAGCGGAGGAAGATGCTGCGGCGCTGCCCTTCCTGCGCCACGCGGAGCCGGCGCCGCATGTACATGCCGAGTTTCCGGCCGACGGCCTGCAGGGCCAGGCGGATCTCCTTCTGGATCTCGGGATAGGAGGCGATCGCCTCCTTCGACTCGCTCGTGAATGGCACCCAGACGCTCGCCACATGCACCATCGCCGTGACGGGGCCGTTGGGCAGGCCGCCGCGGGATTGCGAGAGCCCGTAGGACCGCCAGTTGGTCGAGGTGATGGTTTGCGTCACCGCGCAGGCGGCCGGCTGGAACTGCAGCGGCACGCGGTTGGCATACCGCAGCACGTTCATGCTCTGCCCCTCGTCCACGTTCACGTGCTGCATCGCCCCGTGCAGCGAGTCGAGCTGCTGCTTCTTGAGCTTCGATGGGCTCTGCCGCGGGGCGAGCTGGGCCTCTGCGAGGATCTTGTCGGCGGCCTCACCCCCCATGCCGGTGAACGTGGTGGTGAGGAACTGCCGCAGGCTGCGGGCGTCGCTCTCGCTCGCCAATTCGCCGAGCGCCTCGCGGGTGATCTTCTGCGCGGCTACGCCGCCGCCGTAGGCCAGCGCCGCCTCGATCAAAAACGGATTGCCGCGATAGACCGACGGCGGCCGCGTGGCCGCGGTGAAAAACTCGCCCGGCACCACCTGACGCAGGCCCGCGAGCAATCGCTGCTCGCCGATCGGCACGATGCAGTCGGTGGCCGGCGGCGGAATCTTCGTTTCCTGGATTGACTTGAAGAGCGCGTCGGCTTCGCCGCGGCCGAGCTTCCCCGTCGTCACCCGCGTGGAGAGCTTGGCCATGTCGCAGATTTTCTTCGCCGTGCCGTGCGAGACGCGCGAGAATGATTGCGTGAGGAACTGCGCGAGCGTGAGCTTGGGATGCTCCTGGAGCATCGTCACGAGCCGGCCGAGCTCCACGCCATACGGATGCGGCTTGATCTCCTTGGGCTCGGGGGGCAAGTCGTCGTTGGATCGCTCGAGAATCCTCTCCGGCCCGTCGGGGCCCTGGAAGTGGATCCGCGCGTGCGGGTTGGCGATCGCCGTTTGCTCGAGATACTCCTCGACGCTGCCTCTTCCGCGCTGAAACTTCGCCTCCATCTCGATCGTGACACGGGTGCCGTGATCGATCGCCTCACCGCGGTCGTTGGCAGCGACCCACTCGATCGAGTGCTTCTTCATCAGGTCGTCGCCGGCCTTGCCGGGCGGGATGTCCACGCCCTCGCCCTTGCCATTGAGGATCTCGGGCTGGTTGGTCTTCGTGTCGATCCGTAGCTCGTAGTAGTGGGCGCGATCCTTGGGGCCGGTCTTGGAGATGATCTTCACCGGCTTGCCGGTGGTGAGCACGCCATACATGCCGGCGGCCGAGATGCCGATGCCCTGCTGGCCGCGGCTCATCCGCAGCCGGTGAAACTTCGAGCCGTAGAGCAGCTTGCCGAAGATGAGCGGGATCTGCTTGCGGACGATGCCGGGGCCATTGTCCTGCACGCCCATCCGGTAGCGGCTGCCGCTCTCGCCGACCTGCTCGATGTGGACCCAGATCTCGGGGAGGATGCCGGCCTCTTCGCAGGCATCGAGCGAGTTGTCCACCGCCTCCTTCACGCTGGTCAGCAGCGCCTTGCGCGGCGAATCGAAGCCGAGGAGGTGGCGGTTCTTTGCGAAGAATTCGCTGACGGAGATGTCGCGCTGGCCGGCGGCGAGCGACTGGGCCGTGGCCCGCCGCTTGGCAGGCGTCTTGCCGTTGCTCGACGGGGCCGGCGCCGCCTGCGGCTCCACGGCCTGCTCGGGCTCTGCCTGCTTGGATGGTTTGCCGGCGCGTGGGGCGGCTTTTGCGGCGGCAGGCTTTTTCGGTGGTTTTCGTGTCTTCGTAGCCATCGCAGAGACTGTGAACTGCAGTGGAGCCTGGGGCAAGAGGGGCAAAGTATAGCGGTTGTAGGGGGCGGCTGTGAGGTTTTGCCGCGACGCGGCCGGAGCGGCGGACCTTGCCTACTGGGCAGGGGCGTCGGCGGTGGCAGCCGTCGAGTCATCCGCGGAATCGCGGGCTGCCGAAGAACTGGCAGCCGGCGGGGGCCGGTCGTTCTCGAGGGGAGGCGATGCGATGATGCACCTGAGCAGGATCATCCGGGGAACGAGTGCCGCGGCGGCGATCGCCGTCGCCTGGCTCGCTGTCGACGCATCGGCCGCGCCGATCAATGGCGGCGCCGAGGCCCCCACGCCCGACGTCTTCTACAACTACTACGTGCCGCCCGTGCCGGCCGGATCGGGCCCTGGCTTCGGCGCGCAGCTCTACGTGGCGCCGCGGCCCGTGCCGCCGCGCGTGGGGCACACCTGGTACACCTATCCGCCCTTCATGCCCCACGAGTTTCTTTACAAGCACCGGCGGCATTACGTGCGGCCGGCCGGCGTGACGGGCATGCGAACCGACGTCCACGCCTACTGGTGGTGAGGAGCAGCAACGCGATGCAGCGATCAACGGTCGGAACAATCAGCTTGGGGCTCGTGATTGCCGGAACCCTCGCCGTCGGCGTGCTGGCCGGCGCCATCTGCCTCGCGGGCGGGCATCACCGCCGCCATGCCACCTGCTCGCAGTGCGGCACCGACGCCTGCTGCCCCGGATGCGGGCACCACTGCTGCCACGGCGGATTGTGCGGCCTCTGCGACGGCAGTCACCACGCGCTCCATCATGACGTGATCGAGAAGCGTTACTTCCTACGCAGCCAGGGGAAGAGTTGGCACAGCCGCTGGTATGACCCGAGCGTCGGCCGGCCGATGGCGCTCGTCGTGCCGCCCACCGCGGAGTTCACGAGCGAATACTCGTGGGGCGTGCCGAGTTCGCGCGTGATGCCGATCTACCACCAATTCCGCCGACCCTATCCGGGGGCGGGCGCGGTGCCGGGCTCGGGTGGTGGCATGTATCCGACGCCAAACCAGCCGAGCGACACGGTGCAATTCGGCGTGCACCCGGTCCGCGGACCGTGGGGCGCGTACTAGCTTCACGAAAAACATCGCCATCCAGGCGATTTTTTCTTGGCGAGCTCCGCTCGCTGGTGCTGACCCGGCCATCCGGGCCTGGCCATGGTTGACCGATTCGTCTCGAAGCGGATCTGATCCGCTTGTGGAACAAGCGGTCTCCTTTGACAGGCTGAAGCCTGTCCTACTTCAGCTTCTCGCGGGCGAGGGCTGCCCAGGGGCTTTCCGGTGCCAGTGACAGGAATGCCCGCAGGTGACGCTGGGCGTCGGCAGGACGGCCCGACTCTTCGAGCACGCCTGCCATGTGCCAGTGTGCATCGGCGTAATCGGGCTGCTGCCGCAGCACGCCCTCGAGCGCTGCCAGCGCGAGTTCGTGCTCGCCGAGCTCCGCGAGCACGCAACCCAGGCTCGAACGGGCCTCGAGATGATCGGCGTCGAGTTCCACCGCCGCGTAATACCGCTCTCGCGCCGCGGTGAGGTCACCTGCGCGGTAGAGCAGTTCGGCAAGCATGTAGACCACCTGGGCCGTCGGGCCGCCCGCCTGCAGCGCCGCCCGCAACGCTTCGGCGGCCTCGAGATATTCGCCCGCCGCCTCGAGGTCGTCGGCCAGATCGAGCAGATCCGCCACGCATGTCGGGTCGTTGCCCGAGTCGATTTCGATCTCGACGGCCGCCGGGGGGGCGTCTGTCCGCGGAAGCAGGGCGGGCGTCGCCTCCGATTCGTCTGCGTGGAGGCCTTCGGTGTAAAAGCCCAGCTGCAACTGGCCGCCCGCACTCACGAGCCGGTCGCCGAGGCGAATGCTGAGGCGCCGGCCGTCGGCGACGATCCGCTCACTTTGCTTCGCCGCTTCGGCGGCACCGCCCGGCGCGAGTCCGGAAAGCTTGTCGTCGATGTCGCGCAGCGAGAAGCCTGCCGCCAGAAGCCTCACGAGCCGCCGGCCGATCACGAGCTGCGGAAAATCGAACCATTCAATGGCGCCGGCGCGTCGGGCGGCTGCCAAGAGCCCGCCTCGCACCCAGTGCCGCACCGCGGCTGGCGGCGCGCCGAGCACATCGGCCATCATCGCCACTGTGTAGAGCCGTCGGACGCCGGACTGTTCGTCGGGATGCTCGTCCGCAAAGAGAGGCGACGCGGCCTTCGGCGATCGATTCGCTTTGGCAGGGCGTCGGCCGTCTCGCGCGGCGGTGCGCCGATCGCGTGTCGTGGTCGAGCGGTCTTCCCTGACCTTGCTGGGCATGCCTGTTCTCCCTGGCGTCGGCAAGAATCTACTCGACCGGAACGGAGGCGATCCAGCCTTCGAGCGGATCGAGCCGTTTGGGCAGGCCGTAGCGAGGCAAGGCGGCGGCGTGGGCGGCCTGCAGCGCGCAGATCACGGCGTCGAGGAGGTCGCCGCTGCCGTCGGCGATGAGCCGCCGCCGCCAGGTTGGGCTGATGGCCAGCGTGGGCTCGAGCCCCGCCGCGCCCGCCACGAGCGCCGCGACGATCGCGCGGCGATTGCGCATCCGGTCCGGCGTCTGCTTCGACGCCGTGTCGCTCTTGTAGGAATGGCGGCAGACCCGCCGCGCGGTGAAGCCCGGATAGGCCTCGAGCGCGATGCGAAGCGGCTTTCTCGGGGCGCCCCGCTGCCGGTGCGCCGGAAACGCGAGGCCCGCGTCGAGCATGCGGCCGATGCCGGCGTGCATCATCCATGCGACCGGCGGGTTGGCCCAGCGCATCGCCGGGCTCGATCCCGCCGGCTTGTCGGCCTTGCGCCAGGCGAACTTGTCGCCCGCCGGGCGGCTATCGCACCAGCGGCGAAACGCGCTGCGCAGCCGATCGCGCGGCTGGCCGCAGTAGAACCGCACGAAGGCCGGCCAGTCGGTGGGCCAGTCTTCATGCTCGATGAGCGACCGCGGCTGCCCGAACGGAAGGTCGAAGCCGCCGAGCCACGCTCCTCCCGACGTGAGGAATCGCTCGAAGCCGCCGAGGCTCTCGATCGCGAGGATGTCTTCGAGTTGGTAGACGCAGCCGCGGGCTAGCTCCATGCAGCGGGCTAGCTCCATGCAGCGGCCTAGCTCCATGCAGCGGCCTAGCGCGACGGTGATCGGCTTTTTCGCAGACGGGGCCGACGTGAAGTCGACACCGATGATGACCGTCCCATCGGCGTGCGCTTTATCCGCTCGCTGGTGCGTGGTTCGGGATGTCACGCCGCGTGGCCGCCGATCAGGGCGCAAACGGCCGACTCGACGCGGCTTCGGCCTTCGGGAAGTCGGCTGCGACGGGGAGCGTCACCTTCCCGGTCGCGGCCCATTCCGTGCCGCGCTGGAAGGTGTTGATGAAGCCGACGCACTCCATCGAATAGGTCTCGTGTCCCATCGGGGTGTGGAACACCCGGCCTTTCC